>NZ_JBBCXG010000002.1:0-417128 GCF_037145535.1 Oerskovia sp. USHLN155 | reverse complement strand
GCGTCGCCGGTCGAGCCGGTCGCGCCGAATGCTGCGTCGCCGGTCGAGCCGGTCGCGCCGAATGCTGCGTCGCCGGTCGAGCCGGTCGCGCCGAATGCTGCGTCGCCGGTCGAGCCGGTCGCGCCGAATGCTGCGTCGCCGGTCAAGCCTGACGCCCCGAATGCTGCGACGCCGGTCGCCCCGAGCGCTGCGACGCCGGAGACCCCGAGGGCTCCTGCTGAGCCGGTCGCGCCGAGCGCTGCGACGCCGGCCGCCGAGCCCCGTCGCCCCAGCTTCGATGACGACGACGACGTGCCGTACTCGCCTCGTGTGTTCGCGTTCGAGGAGCCGGTGGCCCTCCCGGTCGTCCCGCCGACGCCCGAGACACCTGCACCGGTTGCCTCCACCCCCGACGCGTCGCAGGAGCGGCCGACGGTCCTGCCGGTGGCCGCGGAGGCCCCTGCCGCGCCGACGCCCACCCCCTCGGCCCCGGTCTCGGCCGCTCCGCCGACGCCCGCCACGGACGTCGAGCCCGCCGCGGACGCCCAGCCCACGCAGGTCATGCACCCCGTCGTCGAGCCGGCTGCGCAGGCAGGCTCGACGCCTCCCGTGTCGCCCTTCGCCCCGGCGACGTCGGCGTGGACCAGCGCTGCGACGTCGGGCGCCGCGACGCCCCCCGCCCAGGAGGCTGCCGCCGCACCGGCACGCACCTCGATCGCGTCGGCGTTCACCCCGGTCGGCGCCCCTGAGGGGGCGGCGCCGGACGTCCCGACGGACGGCGGGTCGCCGCTCGACGGGATCTCCGGTGACAAGGCACCCAGCCGCCTGCCCAAGGTGGCGCTGTGGGCGGGGATCGGGGTCGTCGTGCTCGGCGGGCTCTACACCGGGGCGCAGTGGTTCTACTCGGACAAGGTCCCGCCGGAGACCACCGTGGCAGGGGTGTCCGTGGGAGGCCTCGACACGACGGCGGCCACGGCTGCGCTCGAGAAGGGGCTCGGCGGACGCGCTGCCGAGCCGATCACGCTCCAGGCAGGAGCCTCGACGACGACGCTCGACCCGGCAGCAGCCGGGCTCGCGTTCGACGCGCAGGCGACGGCCGACGAGCTCACGTCGTTCTCGATGAGTCCCGTCCAGCTCTGGAAGCACGTCTTCGGGGGCACGGACGAGGAGCCCGTGACGACGGTCGACGACAAGAAGCTCGAGGCCCAGGTCGCCGAGCTCAAGGCCCGGCTCGCGCTCGAGCCTGTCGACGGCAACGTCGTGTTCACGGACGGGCAGCCCGTGGCTACGCCGGCGCAGGACGGCGCGGAGATCGTCGAGGACGAGTCGATCGAGATCATCAGCACCTCCTGGCTCACGGGCTCCGACCCGCTCGACCTCCCGACGACCCCGGAAGCACCGGCCGTCACGCAGGAGGAGACGGACGCGGCGCTCGCTCAGGCGCAGAGCGTCGTCTCGGCCCCCGTCACGGTCGCGGTCGGCGGTCAGCAGGCCGAGCTCTCGCCCGACGTCCTTGCGTCCGCAGCCGCCTTCAACCCGACGGACGGCGCGCTCCAGCTCACCTTCGACGGCCCGACGCTGCTCGAGGCCGTCGTCGCGGGGACCGACAACCTGCTCGACGAGGCAGCGGACGCGAAGTTCGTCTTCGTCAACGGAGCGCCCGTCATCGAAGGGGGCGAGCCAGGCACCACGATCGATCCGGTCGCCCTGAGCTCGGCGGTCACGACGGCCGCCCTCGGCACCGAGCGGACGGCGACGGTCGAGCTCACGCAGTCGGACCCTGCCGAGTCGGTCGCGGCGCTCGAGGCGCTCGGCGTCAAGGAGAAGATCTCCGAGTTCTCCACGAACCTGACGAGCGACGCCCAGCGCACCGAGAACCTCAGGGTCGGGGCGAGCAAGGTCAACGGCACTCTGGTCAAGCCGGGCGAGACGTTCTCCCTGACGGACACCCTGTCCCCGATCACGGCGGCCGGCGGCTACTACTCGGCGGGCATCGTCCAGGACGGCAAGCACGTCGAGGGCATCGGTGGAGGTCTGTCGCAGATGGCCACGACGACCTACAACGCCGGTTTCTACGCGGGGCTCGAGGATGTCGAGCACCGTCAGCACAGCTACTGGTTCAGCCGCTACCCCGCCGGTCGTGAGGCGACGATCTTCGTCGGCTCGATCGACATGAAGTTCAAGAACAACACGCCCTACGGTGTGCTCATGCAGTCCTGGATCGGCGGCGGCCAGCTCCACGTGGCGATCTGGAGCACGAAGTACTGGACCGTGCAGGAGTCCTCGAGCGGCAAGCAGAACGTGGTCGAGCCGACCACGGTGACGCACTCGGGACCGGGCTGCGTACCCCAGGCCAAGGGCAACGCGGGCTTCTCCATCACGACGTATCGCAAGCTCCTCCTCGAGGGGAAGGTCGTCAAGGAGGAGTCGGACCGGTGGACGTACAAGCCGGACAACCAGGTCGTCTGCGGGCCCTGAGCCCGCAGTGACGGACCTCCGCCGGTACGCGCCCGGTTGAGGTGAGCGGGTCGAGACCGACGGGTCTCGGCCCGCTCGTCGCTTCCGGGTGCGGGCGACGGCCGGCGGGCGGGCCCCTGCGTCTCAGGGGAGCTCGCGCTCCCCGTCGGCAGGGGGCCCGCCGCTAGACTGCTCGTCGGACGCTGACAGGCGCCGCGCACGCGCGGCAACCGCGAGAGGCAGGGCGAGGACACTCGATGCTCGGACGTAGTGAACGCGAGTCGGGGGCCCACGCACGGCTCGCCGCACAGATCGCGAAGTGGCACGGCGCGGACGGCTGGCCCGCGGGCACGGGGGCGGACGACCTGCTGGACCTGGGGTCCACGTCGACGACCCTCGCGACGGTCGCGAGCATTGACGACCTGGCTGCGGTCGTGCACATCGGCCACCCGGCGCAGCCGTCCCACGACCTCGAGCGTGCGCTGCTGGCCGCGGCGCCGTCGCTGGTCATCACGTCCGCGGTCGCGGTCCCCGCGCAGTGGGTGTGGGCCGGTCGCCCGGGGCAGTCCACGGGCAGCGTCGTCGTCGACGAGGCCGGCATGCGCGACTGCCGTCACGTCCTGCGGACGCTGGGGGCGAACCCCCGCCTCGTCCCGTCACGGACCGCGCTCGACGAGAGGATCGCCCTGGCGGGGCCCAGCGGGACGCTCGTCGTCGAGCGCTCGGAGATCCCGGCCGGATGGGAGGAGATCCCCGGCAGCGCGCGCCTGAGCGAGGGCGCGCCGATCTGGTACGGCCTGGTCGAGGCCCGTCGTCCCGCACCGGAGTTCGCGGGCGAGGCACAGGTCTGGTTCGCGTTCGGCCCGCGCGACGACCACCGCGGCTCGCTCCAGCAGACCCTCTCGGTCATCGCGGAGAGCGGGATCGACATGCAGCACCTGCGCAGCCACCGCTCGTCGGCGGGCCCGCACATCTTCTTCTCGTCCTTCTCGTGCCCCGACGCCTCGGTGCTGACCGGGCTCATCGCCGAGCTGTCCTCGCGCGACGTCGCCCACCGGGTGCTCGCGGTCCTCCCGGGCCGGGAGTTCGTCCCGGGGCCGGACGCCCTGGCCCCGCAGTGGGCGCCGGAGCACGTGGGCTCGTGACCAGGGTCGCCTACCTCGGGCCGGAGGGGACGTTCACGCACCAGGCGGCGGTCCGGTGGGTGCGCGCGCAGGCAGCCCCGGGAGCAGGCCCGACGACGTCGCTCGCCCGGGGTGGCGACGGCACGGACGGCGGCGCGGACGTCGAGCTCGTCCCGGCGCCGACCGTGACCGACGTCTACGCGGGGGTCGCCTCGGGAGAGCTCGACCACGGCATCGTGGCGATCGAGAACTCGGTCGAGGGGTACGTGGTCCCGTCGCTCGACGCGATCGTGGGCAGCGAGGACGTCGTCGCGATCGACGAGGTGGTCCTGGAGATCACGTTCGACGCGTTCGTCCGCCCGGGGCACGGTGAGCTGACCGAGGTCACGGCTCACCCGCACGGGCTGGCCCAGTGCCAGGACTTCGTGGTGCGGTCGGGCGCGGTCCCCGTCCCGGCGTCGTCCAACGCTGCGGCGTGCCGTGACGCGACCGAGCACCAGATCGCGATCGGTCCTGCCATCTGCGGCGAGCTGTACGGCCTCGACCTGCTCGAGGCCGGGGTCGAGGACTTCCGCGGCGCACGGACGAGGTTCCTGACGATCGTCCGACGCGACCGGGCGCAGGTCGCCCTCGCCGCCGCACGGGCGGGCGGGGCGGACGCCCAGTGGCGCACCATGCTCGCGCTGACGCCGCACGTCACTGGGCCCGGTGTGCTGGCGAGGATCACGCAGGCGTTCGGGGCGGGGGGCGTGAACCTGTCGAGCCTCATCACGCGCCCGCTCAAGGCGCTCGAGGGCAAGTACGTGTTCGTCCTGACGGTCGACGCCGCACCCTGGGAGCCTGCCGTGCGCGAGGTCCTCGACGGGCTGCTCCGGGCGGGGGACTCGGTCAAGACGCTGGGGGTCTTCCCGGCGCGGGGGGAGCTCGACGAGGCGCTGTCCACCGACCACGTCCCGGTGGGGTCGGTCCGGGCAGGGGCCGGGGCCGACGAGCTCGACCGGGGGCTGCTGTGGGCGTGAGGCGCGACGAGGCTGCGTACCGCGACGGCCCTCGGACGGTCGCCGTCCTGGGGCTCGGGCTCATCGGCGGGTCGCTGGCCCGGCGTCTGGTCCGCGAGGGCGTGACGGTCACGGGGTACGACGCCTCGGCCGAGACGCGGGCGCAGGCTGCGGACGCCGGGATCTGGGTGGTCGAGGACGTCGAGTCGTTGTGCGTGTCGGCCCCGGAGGTCCTGGTCCTCGCGGTCCCGCTGCGGGCCATGCGCCCCGTGGCGACCGAGGTCGCCCGGCACCTGCCGGCGACGACGGTCGTCACGGACGTCGGGTCCGTCAAGGGGCCGGTACGCGAGGTCCTGGAGGGGTGCGGCCTGGGGGACCGGTACGTCGGCGCGCACCCCATGGCCGGGACCGAGGCGTCGGGGTTCGCCGCGTCGTCGGCGGGGCTGCTCGACGGGGCTCGGTGGGCCGTCACGGTCACCGACAGGACCCGCGCCGAGCCGCTCGCGACCGTGCTGGCGCTCGTGACGGGCGCCGCGGGCGGTCGCGCCTTCGTGCTGACCGACGACGTGCACGACGAAGCCGCAGCGCTCATCAGCCACGTCCCGCACGCGTTCGCGATCGAGCTGCTCAACCTCGTGTCCGCCGCCCCGGTCCGGGAGGTGGCGCTGGCGCTGGCCGCAGGGAGCTTCCGGGACGGGACGCGCGTGGGTCGGACGGACCCACGTCGGACCGAGGCCATGCTCACCGAGAACGCCGGCTGGGTCGCTCCGGCGCTGCGGCTCGCGGCGCGCGACCTCGAGGCGCTCGCGACGGCGCTGGAGGCGAACGCCGCCACGCCGGAGTTCTTCGACCGGGCCGACGACGTCCGGGCGACGTGGCAGCCCCAGGGAGCGGCCGCGGTCGTGCCCGCGGCACCTGGCGGGTCGCTGCCGACGGGGCCCCTGCCGACGGCGTCGCTGCCGCCGGGCGGGTCAGCGACGCCGGGTGGTGCGGACGGCGTCGGGACGGAGCGGTTGTCGGTCGACCTCGGAGAGCCGGAGTGGTTCTCCGAGCTCGTCGAGCTCGCTCTCGGGGGGTGGGCGGTCGTCGCGGTGCACGGTGACCTGGTGGAGCTCGCGCGCTAGGGCTCCACGCGCCCGGCACGCCTACCACGGGCGTGCCGGGCGGAGATGCGGTCGCGCGCAGGCCGCCCGCCGCCCGCCGCCTGCCGCACGCCGCGCGTGTGTCGGTGGTGGGTGGAACCGTGGGCGTCATGGAGATCACACGGATTCAGCCGGCCGGGCTCGTCGTGAGCCCGGCGTTCAGCCATGTCGCGATCGTCCCGCCGGGCGCCACGACCATCTACGTCGGCGGCCAGAACGGCGTCGACGACACGGGGGCGGTCGTCTCGGACGACGTCGCCGAGCAGTCGGTCCGGACCATCGACAACGTGAGCGTCGCGCTCGAGGCGGCGGGTGCCACGCTCGCCGACGTCGTGCAGTGGACGGTGCTGCTGGTCGAGGACGCCGACCTGGGCGCGGCCTACGGCGCGATCGCGCCCCGGCTCGCCGGGCCGGGGGTGCCGCCGCTCGTGACGGCCGCGCGCGTCGCGGGCCTGGGCGTGCCCGGTGCGCTCATCGAGGTGAGCGCGATCGCGGCGGTCGTCCCCGCCTGAGACGGTCAGTCGACCGGCTGACGCGGCAGCCTGCGAGGCGGCCGGGGTGGGATCCGCTTGGCGGCCACGAGCTGCTCGGCGGGGATCGTCACCTCGACCGACTCGTGCGAGCCGCCTGCGTCGGTGCGCAGGGTGATCGAGGCGCCGGGGGAGACCGACAGGACGATCCCGATCACGTCGGTCACCGACTTCGCCTCCCCGGTCGCGGGGGCCTGGGTGGCGCGCGCCTCGTCCGGCGTGAGGCGTCGCCGGACCACGACGCGAGCGCCCGGGGGCCAGGTGGCCCACTGCGGGTCGAGCGCCGGGCGCGGGGTGGAGTTCATCGTCGTGCTCACGCTCTCTTCGTCCGCCGATGGCCGGGATGCCCCGTTCCTGAGCGATACTAGGGGGAAGTGCTCGGTGCAGCAGGTGAAAGGGAACCTCCGACGTGACGTACGTGATTGCTCAGCCTTGTGTGGACGTGAAGGACAAGGCGTGCATCGAGGAGTGTCCGGTGGACTGCATCTATGAGGGCAAGCGGTCGTTGTACATCCATCCGGACGAGTGCGTGGACTGTGGTGCGTGCGAGCCGGTGTGTCCGGTGGAGGCGATCTACTACGAGGACGACGTGCCGTCGGAGTGGAGCGACTACTACCGGGCGAACGTGGAGTTCTTCGACGATCTGGGGTCGCCGGGTGGTGCGGCGAAGATGGGCATGATCGAGAAGGACGACCCGATGATCGCGGCCCTGGCCCCGCAGGCCTGAGCGCGGGCAGCGGAGCATGGGATTCGCCGACCTGGGGGGCCTCGCCTACCCGTGGGACTCACTCTTGCCCTACGCGGAGCGTGCACGCGCGCACCCGCGAGGCATCGTCGACCTGTCGATCGGCACGCCGGTGGACCCGACCCCTGCCGTCGTCCGTGACGCGCTCGCCGCAGCCGGCGACGCGCACGGCTACCCGACCACGCACGGGACCTCCGCGCTGCGCGAGGCCGTCGTGGGCTGGTTCGACCGCCGTCGCGGCGTGCCCGGGCTCGACCCCGACGCGGTCCTGCCCACGGTGGGCTCCAAGGAGCTCGTCGGTCTGCTGCCCTCGCTGCTGAGGCTGGGACCGGGGGACGTCGTCGTGCACCCCGCCACGGCCTACCCGACGTACGACGTCGGCGCGCGCCTCGCCGGGGCGACCCCGCTCGCGACGGACCGGGTCGAGGACTGGGCCGGGCGCAGCGACGTGCGGCTCGTCTGGGTCAACTCGCCGGGCAACCCGACGGGGGAGGTCATGGGCGTCGAGGAGCTCGCGCGCGTCGTGGCGGCGGCCCGCGAGATCGGGGCGCTCGTCGTGAGCGACGAGTGCTATGCCGAGCTCGCGTGGGAGGAGCCGTTCGCGAGCCAGGGGGTGCCGAGCATCCTCGACCCGCGGGTGAGCGGGGGCTCGACGCAGGGCCTGCTCGCGGCGTACTCGCTGTCGAAGCAGTCGAACCTCGCGGGGTACCGGGCCGCGTTCGTCGCGGGCGACCCGGCGGTCGTCGCGGACCTGCTGACGACGCGCAAGCACCTGGGCATGATCGTGCCCGCGCCGGTCCAGGCGGCCATGGTCGCGGCTCTCACGGACGACGCGCACGTCGCGGCGCAGCGCGAGGTCTACCGGCGCCGTCGGGACGTGCTGCTGCCCGCGCTCGGAGAGGTCGGGCTGCAGGTCGACGGCTCCCAGGCGGGGCTCTACCTGTGGTCGCGCCCCGCGGGCGCGGCGGACGAGCAGGGGGACTGCTGGTCGGTCGTGGGGGACCTCGCCGACCTCGGGATCCTCGTGGGTCCGGGCGCGTTCTACGGCCCGGCGGCCGCGGGGCATGTGCGGGTCGCCCTCACCGCGAGCGACGAGAGGGTGCACGAGGCTGCGGCCCGGCTCTCCGGCCGGTAGCTGCACGACGGCCTCATGGTCATGGAGAGATTGTTGGTGCAATCCCTCCACGTTCTCGCCTGTGACTCGCATCACACCCGCGTGGCGGTTTTGTGACCGTTCCAGATTGGTCACGTGTGGGTGAAGCGAGTACCGTCGACGCAGGCCAATGCTGTCCGACGTTCTCGGCCATCCACCCGGGCCGGACAGGTGACGATCTCGCAGCGACACCACGAAAGACACGCGCAGCCACCCGCAGGGGGTGCGGCAGCGCGCAAGGAAGGAAGACATGACCACCACCCAGCAGGCGACAGTTCGGCTCGTCGTCAACGAATCGAGCCAGGACCTGCCCGTGGTCGCAGCGTCCGAGGGCAACGACGGCATCGTCGTCTCCTCGTTGCTGAAGTCGACCGGGCTCGTCACCGTGGACCCCGGGTTCATGAACACCGCCTCGTGCGAGTCGGAGATCACGTACATCGACGGCGACGCGGGCATCCTGCGCTACCGCGGCTACCCGATCGACCAGCTCGCCGAGAAGTCGACGTTCCTCGAGGTCGCCTACCTCCTGATCCACGGAGAGCTCCCCGACGGGCCCACGCTCGACGCGTTCGTCGAGCGCGTCAACCGCCACACCCTGGTGCACGAGGACTTCCGGACGTTCATGGGGACGTTCCCCCGCAACGCGCACCCCATGGCCGTGCTCTCCTCGGCCATCAACGCGCTGTCGACGTTCTACCCCGACTCGCTCGACCCGTTCGACGACGACACGGTCGAGCTCGCGACGGTCCTGCTCCTGGCCAAGACGCGGACCATCACGTCCTACCTCCACCGCCGGGCCGTGGGCGAGCCGCTGCTGTACCCGGACTACTCGCGCGGCTACGTCGACGACTTCCTGCGCATGACCTTCGCGACGCCCTACGAGAAGTACGAGTCCGACCCGACCGTGGTCGACGCGCTCGACAAGCTCCTCATCCTGCACGCGGACCACGAGCAGAACTGCTCGACCTCGACGGTCCGCGTCGTGGGCTCGAGCCACGCGAACCTCTACGCCTCGGTCGCCGCCGGGGTCAACGCCCTCTCGGGCCCGCTGCACGGTGGCGCGAACGAGGCCGTCCTGTCGATGCTGGACAAGATCCAGCACAGCGACTTCGACGTCGACACCTTCATGAAGAAGGTGAAGGACAAGGAGGACGGCGTCCGGCTCATGGGCTTCGGGCACCGGGTCTACAAGAACTACGACCCGCGCGCCGCGATCGTCAAGGCCAAGGCCGACGCGGTCCTCTCGACCCTCGGCAAGAAGGACGAGCTCCTCGACATCGCGCTGCGTCTCGAGGAGATCGCGCTCAACGACGACTACTTCATCGAGCGCAAGCTCTACCCGAACGTCGACTTCTACACCGGCCTGATCTACAAGGCCATGGGCTTCTCGCCGGCCATGTTCACGCCGCTGTTCGCGCTGGGCCGCATGCCCGGCTGGATCGCGCAGTGGCGCGAGATGATGAAGGACCCCCAGACCAAGATCGGGCGCCCGCGCCAGGTGTACACGGGTGCGACCGAGCGCCCGTACGTGCCGGTCGACGGTCGCTGACCTCGCCCACGCGTCCGCCCGACGGCGCCTCGCACCTCACGGTGCGGGGCGCCGTCGGCGTCTCCCGGCTCGTGCCGTCCTCGACGAGGAAGCAGCGAGGGCCGGTCAGGGCTCGTCGGTCGTCGCGACCGTGACGCGGACCTGACCCGGGCCGGGGTGCGGCGAACCGTCGGTGGCTGCCTCGGCGGCGGCCCACTCGGGCGACTCGCGGGACCACGTCCGGTCTCCGACGTCGACCTGCACGACGTCCGTCGCGTCGGCGCTCGCCACGGCCCACTGGGCGACGGCCCAGCCGGCCCGGTCCGCCTCCGGAGGGTTCCCTGCGAGCGGCAGGGCGTCGACCGTCACGGCCGCTCCGTCGGCGCTGAGAGGCAGGTCGCCGAGATCACGCTGCACCCTTGCCTCCAGGCCGGAGACGGACTCCTCGGTGCTCACGAGCGTCGCGGGGTCGACCGGGGCCAGGTCGCACGTCAGCGTGCCCTGGGAGTTTCCCGTGAGGGCGGAGGCCCAGGCGCGGGAACGGGACTCGTGCTGGGCGTACGCGTCGGGGAACCCTGATCGCTGCACGGCCTGGGCGGCCACGGTCACGGGCAGCTCGGTGTAGCCGTCGACCTTGTCGAGGCCGTCGTAGAACGCCGTCGTCGAGTAGACGGGATCCATGATCTGCTCGATCGTGCCCCAGCCCTGGGAGGGGCGCTGCTGGAACAGTCCGATCGAGTCGCGGTCGCCGTAGTCGATGTTGAGCAGGCGTGACTCCTGCAGGGCGGTCGCGAGGCCGATCGTGGCAGCGCGTGCAGGCATCCCTCGCCGCACGGTCGTCACGGCGATGAGCGCGGCGTTGTCGGACTGTGCGGGGGACAGGTGCCAGGCCTGCCCGTCTGCCGTGGCGGCGCAGCGCTCGGCCACCGGGCTGTGGTCGTCGAGCCGGTTGAGGGCCAGGACGACTCCCGTCGTCGCGACCGCGAGCACGGCGACGACCGTGACGGCGAGTCGCAGCGGACGTCGTCGCCGTCGATCGCGGGGCATGCGCGGCGCGGACCCTGGGCCCTCCGGTCCGAAGATGGGCGCGGTGCCCTGCGGACCGGAGGAACCCCTGGTGGCGGACACGTCAGTTGGCGTGCAGCGCGGCGTTGAGCTCGATCCCGACGCCCGTGCGCGAGACCGCCTCGACACCGCCCGTCAGGGAGTTGCGACGGAAGAGCAGGTTGGCCTGTCCCGAGAGCTCGCGCGCCTTGACGACGACCGGGGCGCCGTCGGGGCCGCTGCGGCCGACGAGCGTCACCTTGGTCCCGGCGGTCACGTAGAGGCCGGACTCGACGACGCAGTCGTCCCCGAGCGGGATGCCGAGCCCGGCGTTGGCGCCGAGCAGCGAGCGCTGGCCGATCGAGATGACCTCGCGGCCGCCGCCGGACAGGGTGCCCATGATGGACGCGCCGCCGCCGATGTCGGACCCGTCGCCCACGACGACTCCGGCCGAGATGCGGCCCTCGACCATCGAGGTGCCGAGCGTCCCGGCGTTGAAGTTGACGAAACCCTCGTGCATGACGGTCGTGCCCGCGGCGAGGTGAGCGCCGAGGCGCACCCGGTCGGCGTCGGCGATGCGGACGCCCGAGGGGACGACGTAGTCGACCATGCGGGGGAACTTGTCGACGCCGAGGACCTGGACCGGCTGGCCCGTCGCGGCGCGCAGGCGCAGGCGGGTCTCCTCGAAGCCCTCGACCGCGCACGGTCCGTGGTTGGTCCACACGACGTTGGTCAGCGCCCCGAAGACGCCGTCCAGGTTGAGACCGTGCGGGGTGACGAGGCGGTGCGAGAGCAGGTGCAGGCGCAGGTAGGCGTCGGCCGCACCCGCGGGGGCCGCGTCGAGGTCGATCTCGGTGCGCACGACCACGACGTCCACGCGGCGCGCGTCGTCGCGCTCCGTGAGGGCGTCGAGCGAGGCGGGGGAGGTCTCGTCCGCCGGGGCCTGCCCGAGGGCGGGGGACGGGTACCAGACGTCGAGGACGGTGCCCTCGTCGGTCACGGTGGCGAGGCCGAAGGCCCAGGCGGTGCGGGGGCCGGGTGCGGCGCCGGTGGGAGTCGCTGAAGTCATGCCTTCACCCTATCCGCCACTCCCGGCCGACCGGTGAACCGTCCGGGTAGGGTCTGCGTGTGACCAGCGACGAGACTCCCGACCAGACCTCCGACCAGACCACGCCGACCGTGCCGCCGCCGGCGATCCGGCTCGACCTCGACGGCGACCTCACGGCGCTCTTCCGCGCGGTGTGCGACGTGCCGTCCGTGAGCGGGGACGAGAAGGCCCTGGCCGACGCGATCGAGGCCGCGCTGCGACCGCTCGCGCACCTGGACGTCGTGCGCGACGGCAACGCGATCGTCGCCCGCACGCACCTCGGGCGCTCGCGCCGCGTCGTGATCGCCGGGCACATCGACACCGTGCCGCTGACCGACCCGCCGAACCTGCCCACCCGCCTGGTCGGCGAGGGCGCCCAGGCCGAGATCTGGGGGCGAGGGACGGTCGACATGAAGGGCGGGCTCTCGGTGCAGCTCGCGCTCGCGGCGTCCCTCACGGAGCCCAACCAGGACGTCACCTGGGTCTTCTACGACCTCGAGGAGGTCGCGTCCGACCTCAACGGCCTGGGCCGCCTCGCACGCAACCACCCCGAGCTCCTGCAGGGCGACTTCGCGATCCTCGGCGAGGCCACGGCCGCGGGCATCGAGGGCGGCTGCAACGGGACGCTGCGCGTCGAGGTACGGGTCCCCGGGGTCGCGGCGCACTCGGCGCGCGCGTGGATGGGGTCCAACGCGATCCACTCGGCGTCGGTCGTGCTCGACCGCCTCGCGGCCTACGAGCCCGCGTCGATCGAGGTCGAGGGGCTCGTCTACCGCGAGGGCATGAACGCCGTCGGTATCCGCGGCGGCATCGCGGGGAACGTCGTCCCGGACGAGTGCGTGGTCACGGTCAACTACCGCTTCGCGCCCTCGAGGTCGCTGCCCGACGCCGAGGCGCACGTCCGCGACCTGTTCTCCGGTTTCGAGGTGGTCGTCACCGACGCCGCTCCGGGTGCACGCCCAGGGCTCGACGACCCGCTCGCGGCCGACTTCGCCGCCACGGTGCTCGAGCTCACGGGCGGGGCGCCCGCCCCCAAGTACGGCTGGACGGACGTCGCCCGCTTCGCCGAGATGGGGATCCCGGCCGTGAACTTCGGCCCCGGCGACCCCGTGCTCGCGCACAAGGACGACGAGCGTTGCCCGGTCGGCCACCTCGCGCTGTGCCACGACGCGCTGCGCGAGTGGCTCACCCGCTGATCGTCCCCGCCACCGGTACCGGGACGGCTTAGGCTCGAGAGCATGAGCGACGACGGAGTTCCCCAGGCAGGCACCGGCTACCGCAAGGGTCCGGTGCTGCTGCGGGGCGAGCAGATTCCCCAGCAGACGACCGACCAGCGGCTGCTCGACACCGCGGGCAGCGCGGACTGGGTGCACAGCGACCCGTGGCGGGTCATGAGGATCCAGAGCGAGTTCGTCGAGGGCTTCGGCGCCCTCGCCGAGGTCGGCCCGGCGGTGTCGGTCTTCGGGTCGGCGCGCACGAGTCCCGACCACCCGGACTACGCGCTGGCCGAGCAGGTCGGCCGGCTTCTCGCCGAGCGCGACCTCGCGGTCATCACGGGCGGCGGGCCCGGGATCATGGAGGCCGCGAACAAGGGCGCCAACGAGGCGGGAGGCCTGTCGATCGGCCTCGGCATCGAGCTGCCGTTCGAGCAGGGCATGAACAAGTACGTCAACCTCGGCGTGAACTTCCGGTACTTCTTCGCCCGTAAGACGATGTTCGTGAAGTACGCGCAGGGCTTCGTCGTCCTGCCGGGCGGGTTCGGCACGTTCGACGAGCTCTTCGAGGCGCTGACCCTGGTCCAGACGCACAAGGTCACCGAGTTCCCCATCGCGCTCGTGGACACCGAGTACTGGCAGGGCCTGCTCGACTGGGCGCGCACGACCGTCGCCGGGCGCGGCATGATCAGCGCGCACGACCTCGACCTGCTGTACCTGTGCGACGACCCGGCAGAGGCCGTCGAGTACGTGTGCGAACGTGGCGCGGAGCTGCGTGCGGAAGAGCTCGAGGCCGTGGCCGACACGGCAACCGCCCAGCAGCGGGCGTCCGGCGACCGGTGACCGAGGTTGTGCCCCCGGTGCAGGGTGACCGGACGTCAGGACGGCGCACGTCGTCGGAGGTTCCCTCGCCGGTCCCTCCGCAGTGCGCACCGCTCGTCCTGCGAGGGCGTGAGGTCGGCGTCGACGAGTCGGCTCCCGGGCGCCCCCAGCGCCCCGTGGTCATGGCGATCGTCAACCGCACGACCGACTCGTTCTACGCCCCGGCACGCCAGCTCGACGACGGCGCGGCGCTCGAGGCCGTCGCACGGGCGTGGTCCGAGGGGGCTGCCATCGTCGACGTCGGGGGAGTGCGCGCCGGCACCGGCCCCGAGGTCACCGCGGCCGAGGAGATCCGACGCGTCGTGCCCTTCGTGGGACGGGTGCGTGCGGAGTTCCCCGACCTGCTCGTGAGCGTCGACACCTGGCGCGCCGAGGTCGCCCGCGAGGCGGCCCTGGCCGGGGCGGACCTGATCAACGACACCTGGGCCGGGCACGACCCGGCCCTGGTCGAGGTCGCGGGCGAGCTCGGCGTGGGCGTCGTGTGCTCGCACACGGGCGGGGCCGTGCCGCGCACCGACCCGTTCCGCGTCGCGTACCCGACTGCGGAGCAGGACGAGGCGAGCCGACCGCACGACCCCCGTGACGCCGTCGTGCAGGACGTCGTGGCGACCCTGACGGCCGCCGCGGCGCGCGCGGTCGCCTGCGGCGTGCCGCCCGCGTCCGTCCTCGTCGACCCGACGCACGACTTCGGCAAGAACACCTGGCACTCGCTCCACCTGGTGCGCAGGACGCAGGCGCTCGCGGGGCTCGGCTACCCGCTGCTCATGGCGTTCTCGCGCAAGGACTTCGTCGGCGAGACGCTCGACCTGCCCGTCGACGAGCGGCTCGAGGGCACGCTCGCGGCGACCGCGGTCGCCGCGTGGCTCGGCGCCCGCGTGTTCCGCGCGCACGACGTCGCCGCGACCCGTCGGGTCCTGGAGACGGTTGCGGCGATCCGCGGAGACGCACCGCCGGCTCGCGCGCTGCGCGGTCTGGCGTGAGCCGCCGCGACGTGGCCGCGGGCGGGGCGAGCCGCGCGGACGGACCCGCTCGGTCACCGCGGCAGCCCGCCCGCCCGCTCCCCGCCGTGCTGGCTCCCGCGCGGTGGCACTGGTGGGTCCAGGTGCTCGCGGTCTACGTCACGGCCCGGCTCGTGACCGCCATGATCCTCCTGGTCGTCTCGCGCTGGCAGGAGGCCAACCTCTGGACCGACGCCGCGCCGTCGTACAGCGCGTGGACGGGACGGATGTGGGACGCCTCGTGGTACCAGCAGATCGCCGAGGACGGGTACCCCGCAGAGCTGCCCGTCGGGTCCGACGGGGCCGTGCAGCAGAACGTCTGGGCCTTCTACCCCCTGTTCCCGTTCCTGGTCCGCGCGGTCCAGCAGGTCACCGGGCTGGGCTGGGACGTCGTGGCGCCCACGATCTCCCTGCTCTGCGGAGCGGGGGCGATGCTCGTCATCCATCGCCTCGTCGAACGGGCCGGGCACCGGGCCGTCGAGCGACGGCCCGGCCTGCCGCTCGCCACGGTCGCGCTCGTGAGCGTCTTCCCGTCCTCGGTCGTCCTCCAGGTCGCCTACACCGAGGCGCTCGCGCTGCTGCTGGTCGCCTCGGCCCTGTACCTGCTCTGGGCGCGGCGCTACGAGTGGGCAGGGCTCGTGATCGTGCTCCTCGGTTTCACGCGCGCGGTCGCGCTGCCGCTCGCGCTGGTCGTGGCGTGGCACGCCGTCGTGCGGTACCAGGAGTGGCGGCGGGCACGCCAGGAGATCCCCGCCGGAGCGCCGGGCGGTACGCCGGGCGGCCTGCCGCGCGACCGTCAGCCGGGCGTCGCCGCACAGGGAGGGCTGGTGGAGGGCGCGGTACCCACGGGCGCGGTGGCCCTCGCCGGGGACCGCGTCCCTCTGCCCTTCCCGTGGCGGGACGCCGTGCGGATCGCCGCCCTGCTCGTCGTCGCCGTGCTCAGCGGGCTGCTCTGGCAGCTCGTCTGCGGGATCGCGACCGGGCGCTCGGACGCGTACTTCCTGACGCAGGGCGCCTGGCGGGGGACCGGTCCCGTGGTGCCGTTCGTGCCCTGGCTCGACGTCTCGCGCGCGCTGTTCGGCGGCGCAGGGCCGTGGGTTCTGGCGGCTGTCCTGGCTGGCGTGGCGGCTCTCGGCCTGAGCCCGGTCTCGCGGCGGCTGGGCCCGGAGCTCCAGGCCTGGCCGCTGGCCTACCTGGGATACCTGGTCGCCGTGATCGAGCCCTGGACGAGCATCGTCAGGTTCCTGCTGCTCGCGTTCCCCCTCGGGGCCGTCACTCTCGGGTGGACCCGCTCTCGATGGTGGTTCTGGGGGTGCCTGGCCGCCGGGGTGGCAGGGCAGGCCTGGTGGGTCTGGGCGCTGTGGCGGCTCACGCCACCGAGCGGGTGGCCGCCGTAGCGAGTCCTGGCGCCGTGGCGTGCCGAGCGCGGGCTCGTCCCACCGAGTCCTGGCACGTCCTGCCACGTCTCAGGTCACGATCTGGGCATTTGCGGCCACGGCGTGTCGTATCGGTGAACTAGAATGGTACCTGGACGTCCTCTGGACGGTCGGCGCGGAGACGCGCCACCGACCTGCCGGGACGTCGACCACAGCAGTACTGGACTACGGAATGGAGAGCCCACAATGGCTGCGATGAAGCCGCGTACGGGGGATGGCCCGCTCGAGGTCACCAAGGAAGGTCGCGGCATCGTCATGCGCGTCCCGCTCGAGGGTGGCGGTCGACTCGTGGTGGAGCTCAACGCGACCGAGGCCAGCGAGCTGGGCGAGGCTCTCCAAGCCGTCGTGGGCTGAGACACCTTGACCGCGCGCGCAGCCCAGGCAGCCCAGCCAGTCCCGGACCTCCCGCCCGTCGGCGGTGCTCCTCGACACCTCCCCGAGGTCGTCGAGGCGCCGGGCACCGTCCTGGACTGTCCGTTCCTCACCGACGACGCGGTCGCCGCGCTCGTGGTGGCCGTCGCTCCTCCGCTCGAGGAGGAGGACGGCCTCCAGCCGCGCGCCGGCACCGTGGACGCCACCGCGCGCTACGGCATCGATCTGGCCGAGCTCGCGGACCGCTCCGGGGGTACGTCCTTCCGCGGCGCGGCGGGGCAGGTCGCCACGGTCGACCTGCCGCGCACCCACACGGGCTCCACGCACCGCCTGCCGTGGGCCGGGCTGCCGTCGACGATCGTCCTGCTCGGGATCGGCAGCGGCACGGACCTGGAGCTGCGGCGTGCCGGCGCTGCGCTCGCAGGGGCCACCCGAGGCCTCGAACGAGTCGTCAGCGCGGCCACCGCGGACGCGACCGCGACGGGCGTGCGCGCCTTCGTCGAGGGCTACCTCCTCGCGGCCTACCGCATCCCGCGCTTCGGCCGCCCGACGGCGGCACGACCGGGCGAGGGCCCCGCGCAGGACGCCCCGGCCGAGCAGCTCGTGCTGCTCGGCGAGAGCCGGGAGACGCAGCTCGAGGCGGCTCGCGTCTCGGCCACCGCGACGTGGCTCGTGCGAGACCTGGCCAACACGCCCTCCAACGTCAAGGACCCCGCCTGGGTCGCCGAGCAGGCGACAGCCCTGGCCGGTGCCGCTGGTCTGGCCGTCGAGGTGCTCGGCCCCAAGGAGCTCGCGGCCCAGGGCTTCGGCGCCCTCCTGGCGGTCGGGGCCGCGTCGGCCAGCCCTCCCCGCCTCGTGACCGTCACGTACGAGCCCGAGGCCGCCGAGCGGCACGTCGTCGTCGTCGGCAAGGGCATCACGTACGACACGGGCGGGCTCTCGATCAAGCCGCGTGAGGCCATGGTGCCCATGAAGACGGACATGGCAGGGGCAGCGGTCGCTCTGGCCGCGGTGCTCGGAGCGGCGGAGTCCGGGGTGCGGCACAAGGTCACCGCCGTCCTGCCCCTCGCCGAGAACCACTTCGGCGCCGACTCCTACCGTCCCGGAGACGTCCTGCGGACCTACTCGGGCACGACCGTCGAGATCGCGAACACGGACGCCGAGGGACGCCTGGTGCTCGCCGACGCCCTCGGGTACGCGGTGGCCACGCTCGCACCGGACCTGTTGGTCGACGTCGCGACCCTCACGGGCGCGGCCAGCGTCGGCCTCGGGCGGGGGCACGCGGCGCTGTTCGCCACGAGCCCCGAGCTCGTGAGCGGCATCGAGGCGGCGGCGGCCGTCACGGGGGAGCGGGTCTGGCACATGCCGCTCGTGGAGGACTACGCGAGCGCGCTGCGCTCGGAGGTCGCGGACCTGCGCCACGTACCGATCGAGGCGCGTGGCGGTGGATCGATCACCGCCGCCCTGTTCCTGCGCGAGTTCACGGACGGTCTGCCGTGGGTCCACCTCGACATCGCGGGACCGGCGCGCGCCACGGCGTCGCGTCACGAGGTCACGGAGGGGGCGACCGGCTACGGCGCGCGCCTCCTGCTGCAGTTCCTGCGCGACCTCGACTGACCCTCGACACCGAGGAGGGCCCCTCACCGGTCTCGGTGAGGGGCCCTCTCGTCGTGTGCGCTACCGCCGGACGCCCAGCAGGAGCCCGTCGCCGCTGGGGATCATGGCAGGCAGGACCCGCTCGTCGGCACGCAGGGAGCGACCGACCTCGCGGACGATGGCCGTGACCTCGTCGCGCCGCGCCGGGTCCGCGACGCGGTCGCCCACGAGCGCCCCGTCGACGGCCACGATCCCGCCCGGTCGCAGGAGACGCAACGCCTGCTCGACGTACTCGGGATAGCTGTGCCGGTCGGCCCCGACGAGCACGAGGTCGTAGGCGCCGTCGGTGAGCCGGGGGAGCACGTCGCTCGCCCGACCGGGGATGGTCCGGGTGCGCGTCGCGCGGATCCCGGCCTCGGCGAACGCGTCCTTGGCGGCCCGCTGGTGCTCGACCTCGACGTCGATCGTGGTCAGGACACCGTCCTCGGGCATCCCCCGGAGCAGCCAGAGGGAGGCGACCCCCGTGCCCGTGCCGATCTCGACGACGGCACGGGCGGCGAGGGCCGCGGCGAGGGCCTGGAGGACGGCGCCCACGCCGGGCAGGACGGCGGGGCAACCCAGCTCGGCGGCACGCTCACGAGCGCGCAGGAGGACGTCGTCCTCCGGCACGAACTCCTCGCAGTAGGTCCAGCTCGACGCCTTGGCGTTGGTCCGGCCGATGTCGGTGGTGATAGGGCCCTCCTGGTCTTGGGCACCGCGTGTCTCCGGTGACCCGGACGGACTGCTGTGGTGCGGCGGCCCCGCGCGGTGCAGGTGATGCGATCGTACCGGTCGAAGGGCCCCGAAGCGCTGGCTGGAGCGCGTTCGGGGGGAGGTTTCGTGCACGTCGTGTCGACGTCCCGGCGCGAGCGGGAACGGATGCGGGTCCCGCGACGTTGAGAGGGGACAATGGACCGTGTGAGCAGTGACGTGAGTGCCCAGCCCTGGACGCCCCCCTCGTGGGACCAGATCGTGCGGGAGCACTCCGCGCGCGTGTACAGGCTGGCGTACCGCCTGACGGGGAACCAGCACGACGCCGAGGACCTGACCCAGGAGACCTTCATCCGGGTGTTCCGCTCGTTGTCGAGCTATACGCCCGGGACGTTCGAGGGCTGGCTCCACCGCATCACGACCAACCTGTTCCTCGACCAGGTCCGGCGCAAGCAGCGCATCCGGATGGAGGCCATGGGCGACGACTCGGCGCAGTACCCGGCCACCGGTGAGATGACCCACCCGGAGCGAGGGTACGAGCACACGAACCTCGACCACGACGTGCAGCGGGCGCTCGACGCCCTGTCCCCGGAGTACCGGGCGGCGGTCGTGCTGTGCGACATCGAGGGGCTGAGCTACGAGGAGATCGCGGTCACGCTCGGGATCAAGCTGGGCACGGTGCGCTCACGCATCCACCGCGCCCGCACCCAGCTCCGCGCGGCGCTGCCCCACCGCGACCCGTCCGAGCGCCCCGGGAGCGACGCCGGTTCCGTGCCCTCGGCGGACTCCGCCGTCGACGAGCTCGCCGCGCTCGCGGCGCACACCGCCCCGGGGGGACCATGACGCACCTCGGGACCCTCGTCAGCGCCCTCGCCGACGACCAGCTCTCACCGGCCACGCGCGAGCGCGCGCTGACGCACGTCGCGGGCTGCGACCAGTGCGCCGCGGAGCTCGCGGTGGCGCGCGCGGTGCGCAAGCGGCTCTCGTGCGCGCGCGACGTCCTGCCCACCACGGACCTGACCTCCCGCCTGCTGGCGCTCTCGTCGGAGATCCCTGCGGCGCAGGGGGACCCGCTGCGGCAGGGGCCGCCCGCCCGCGACCCGTGGGCTGCGGCGCCCGAGGCCGGCGCGCTGCGGGACGCCCTCACGGGGGACTTCGTGGCTCACGCCCGACGGCGGCGCTCGCGTCGGACGGTCGTCGCGGCGTCGAGCGGTCTCGCAGTCCTCGCGGTCGCGTTGTTCACGCTCGGTGACCGTCCGGTCGTGGTGCCCGACCGGCACGTCGCGGCCCCGCTGACGCTCCTCGCGCAGGCGGGGGACGACGCGCAGGACGCGACGGACCCCGGCCTGGTGCCGGTGCGTCCCACGGCCGGCGGGTCGGGGACCAGCGCCTCGGCCGCAGCCTCCACCGACTCGATGGACCTGGTCGACTCCGCGGCGCTCGCGTGGATGGCCGACCACGGCTGGACGAGCCCCTCGGGGATCCTCGAGGGATTCGACGTGACGGGCGTCCACCTCGTCGGGGACGACAGGGACGTCCTGCAGGTCGATCTCGCGGGGCCCGAGGGGACGATCGTGGTACGCGAGCAGGTGGGGCGGCTGGACACCACGTCGCTGACGCGGTCCGAGGGGTTCGACGGGCGCGCCGTCTACGTCCTGTCCGACGAGCCGTGGCACGTCGTGTGGCAGGCTGGGGACACGGTGATCGACGTGGTGGCCGAGGCTCGCAAGGAGGTCCTCGCCGCGTTCGTCGCGACGTTCCCGGCGCACGACTTCGACGCGGGGGTCCCGGCCCGCATCTCCCGGGGATGGACGACCATGACAGGAGCCTTGGGCACCCCATGACCGCACACGACTCAGCGCCCGGACCCGCGGAGCCGCAGCCGGACGGCGCCCGGCCGGAGCCCGCACCGTCCCAGCAGGCGTCCGACCACCGCGAGGCGCCGCCGCAGGAGCCCCGGAACCCGTTCGCGCCACCGTCGTCGTACCGGTCGACGCCTGCGGCGCCGGTGCCGGTCGAGAGGAACGCCTCGGTGCCGCCCGCCCCCGTGACCGGACAGCACGACACGCGACCCTACGGTGCGCCGCTCGGCCCGCTGCCGGTCGCGCGCCCCGGGCTTGCGGGCTACGGGGCCGCCCAGGGGCCACAGTCCCCGGTCCCGCCCCCGCCGTCGTACCAGGTGGCCCGGCCCGGGGTGTACCCACCGGGACAGCACCCCCAGCAGCCAGGCCGTCCTGCGCCGCAGCCGCAGGTCGGTCCGCCGGCTCCCCCCGTCGAGCCCTGGGGCGAGCAGCAGGCGCCGCCCGCCCCGTCACGACGGCGCGGGCTCGGCGCGGGGGCCGTCGCCGGCATCGCGGCTCTGGCCCTGGTCGCCGGGGCGGTCGGAGGGGTCGCAGCGGACAGGATCGTGGACGGGTCGGACCGTCGGCCCGTGGACGTCTCCCTCCCGGCCGCGGGCACGGCCCCGGGGGAGGAACGACCCGCAGGGTCCGTCGCGGCCGTCGCGGCGAGCGTGCTGCCGAGCGTGGTCTCGCTCCAGGTCGAGGGTGCGGACGGTGTCTCGACCGGGTCGGGCTTCGTGATCCGTGAGGACGGCTTCATCCTCACGAACAACCACGTGGTCGCGGGCGGTGCGGCGGGGGGCGAGGTCACGGTGCTCTTCGCCGACGGCAGCGAGCGTCCGGCCGAGATCGTCGGCCGCACCCCCGACTACGACCTGGCGGTCGTCAAGGTCGACGAGTCGGGGCTGACTCCGCTCGTGCTGGGCGACAGCGACGCGGTCGTCGTCGGCGACCCGGTCGTCGCGATCGGTGCGCCGCTCGGACTCAACGGGACGGTCACGACGGGGATCGTGAGCGCACTGCACCGGCCGGTCGCCGCGGGCGACTCGGCGGAGACGGCGTTCATCGACGCCATCCAGACGGACGCCGCGATCAATCCCGGGAACTCGGGCGGACCGCTCGTCAACGGTGCGGGGGAGGTCGTCGGGGTGAACTCGGCGATCGCGCAACCGCCGGGCACGGGCGCGGCGACGGGGAGCATCGGGCTCGGCTTCGCGATCCCCTCGAACCAGGCCCGGCGCACCGCGCAGGAGCTCATGGCCAGCGGTACGGCCACGTACCCGGTGATCGGCGTCCTGCTCGACTCCCGCTACCAGGGTGAGGGCGTCCAGGTCACGACCGAGCCGCAGGGCGGGCAGGCCCCCGTGACGGCGGACGGACCTGCCGCCGTGGCAGGGATCCAGGCGGGTGACGTGATCCTCTCGATCGACGGACGGCCCGTGAGCCTGAGCGACGAGCTCATCGTGGCGATCCGGGCCAAGGCGCCCGGGGACACCGTGACGCTGCGCGTGCGCACGGGGGACCAGGAGCGCGACGTCCGTGTCGTGCTCGACGAAGCCACGAGCGAGTAGTCTGACCGCGTGTTCGGAATCAACGGCTGGGAATTCGGGATCATTCTGGTGGTCGCCGTGATCGTCATCGGTCCGGAGAGGCTGCCCCGGTACGCCGAACAGCTCGGCGCGTTCGTCCGCACCGCTCGCGGCTTCCTGAAGGACGCCAAGGAGCGGGTCGACGACGAGCTCGGCGACCAGGTCGGCGACGTGGACTGGTCCAAGCTGGACCCGCGCCAGTACGACCCTCGGCGCATCGTCCGTGAGGCGTTGCTCGACGACGACGTGCTCGGCCCGTCGGCGCGACCGCGTGCTGGGGGCCCCGTCCCGCCCCCGCCCCCGCCTTCCGTGGGCTCTGCCACCGAGGTACCGGTGCCCGGGCGGCGCGCACCGTTCGACGACGAAGCCACCTGAGTCCGGGCCCTCCGGACCCGGCGGTCGGCCCGGATTCGGCCAGGGCACCTCGACCTGTCAGAATGGGGCAATGGTCAACGAGGTTCCCGGTGTACGGCGTCCACGCATCTTCTCGGGGATGCAGCCCACGGAAGACTCCCTCCAGCTGGGGAACTACATCGGGGCTCTGAGCCAGTGGGTGGCCCTGCAGGAGTCGTACGACGCGATCTACTGCGTGGTCGACATGCACGCCCTGACGGTCAACCCCGAGCCGGAGAAGCTGCGCGAGCGTACGCGCCGCACCGCGGCCCAGTACCTGGCCGGCGGCGTGGACCCCGAGGGGTCGACGCTGTTCGTGCAGTCGCACGTCCCGGAGCACGCGGAGCTCGCCTGGGTGCTCTCGTGCCAGACAGGGTTCGGCGAGGCCGGCCGCATGACGCAGTTCAAGGACAAGTCGGCGAAGCAGGGCACTGACGGCACGACGGTCGGGCTCTTCACCTACCCGGTGCTCATGGCCGCAGACATCCTGCTGTACGACGCGGCGCTCGTACCGGTCGGCGAGGACCAGCGCCAGCACCTGGAGCTCGCCCGCAACCTGGCCGAGCGCCTCAACTCCCGCTTCGGTGAGGACACCGCGGTCGTCCCCGAGCCGCACATCGTCAAGGCCGTCGCGAAGATCTACGACCTGCAGGAGCCCACGGCCAAGATGAGCAAGTCCTCCTCGGGGGGCAAGGGGGTCATCTGGCTCCTCGAGGACCCCAAGGTCGCGGCGAAGCGCGTCAAGTCGGCGGCGACGGACTCGGAGAACGAGATCCGTTACGACCCCGTGGCCAAGCCCGGCATCTCGAACCTCCTGACGATCTTCTCCGCGCTCACGTCGCGGCCCGTCGACCAGATCGCGGCGGACTACGAGGGCAAGGGTTACGGACACCTCAAGGTGGACCTGGCCGAGGTCGTGGTCGACTTCCTGACCCCGTTCCAGGCGCGGGCGAACGAGTACCTGTCGGACCCGGCCGAGCTCGACGCCGTCCTTGCGCGCGGCGCGGAGCGGGCTCGTGGCCTGGCTCAGGACACCCTCGACCGCATCTACGACCGGGTCGGGCTGCTGCCCGCTCGTCGGACGCGCTGATGAACCTCCCCGAGCGGGGTCCGCACCAGGTGCGGATCGGTATCGCGATCGAGATCCCCGAGCCCTACGGCACCGCGCTCCAGGAAGCACGGGCGGCGTTCGGCGACCCGTTCGCGGGAGACATCCCTCCGCACATCACCCTCCTCGGGCCGACCGTCGTGGACGAGTCCGACCTCGACGAGGTGTACGCCCACCTGGAGCACGTCGCGGCGCACGCGGCGCCGTTCCGAGCCATCCTGCGTGGTTCGGGGACGTTCCGTCCCGTCTCGCCCGTGGTCTTCGTGGTCGTCGCGCAGGGGATCGCGGAGTGCGAAGGGCTCGAGGGAGCCGTGCGTTCAGGGATCCTGGACCAGGAGCTGCGCTTCAACTACCACCCGCACGTCACGGTCGCGCACGAGGTCGACGACGAGGCGCTCGACCTCGCTTTCGACGAGATGGCAGGCTTCGAGGCCGCGTTCGACGTCACGGGTATCCACCTGTACGAGCACGGCGACGACGGCGTGTGGCGACCGGCTCGCAGGTTCGACCTCATCGGGCTGTCGGACGGGTGAGTCGCGCCGTCCTCTTCTAGGCTCGGGCGATGACCCAGGCAACCACCCCGGCACCCGTTCGTAGGGCCGGGACCGCACGTCCGGGCCGTGACGGCCCATCCTCCGACGCCCGGAAGACCAGCACGCCGCATGCCCGCACGCCCCGCACCGCGCCCGACGACGGTGCCTCGGACGTCCCCGGGACGGTCGCTCGCCTGACAGCCCGTGCCAAGGGGCTCCAGGCCTGGTGGAACACGACCCGACCGGCTCGCGCGCTCGCGCAGTACGGGGTCCAGCGCGGAGCCCTCCTGTGCGGCGGCATGGCCTACTCGGCCCTGTTCTCCCTGTTCGCCGGGCTGACGATCTTCTACACGGCCTTCATGGCCTTCCTGGGCAACCGGGAGGAGCTGCGCGACGAGATCTTCGCGCAGATCGACAAGGCGATCCCGGGGCTCATCGACACCGGGGACGGCAGCAGCGGGATCATCTCGCCCGACCAGCTGATCCTCGACCGTGGCTTCGACCTGTCGAGCATCATCGCGGTGTTCGTGCTGCTCTTCAGCGCGATCTCCTTCATGGCGGCGCTGCGCACCTCGACCCGGGCGATGTTCTCGCTCACGAACGTCGGTCAGAACCCGGTGCTGTCCAAGCTGCGCGAGCTGGGCGGGTTCGCCGTGCTGGGGATCAGCGTGGTGATCTCCGCGGCCGCGACGGTCGTGGTCCAGAGCCTCGGGGCGACGATCTTCGGCGACGGCGTCCTGGCGGCCGTCCTGGTGCCCGTGGGCGGCATCCTCGTCGGGCTCGTCTTCGACGCGATCGTGGTCCTGCTCATCGTCCGCTTCGTCGCGGGCGTACGTCCGCCGCGCAAGGACCTGTACATCGGCGCCATGACGGCGGCTGCGGCCTTCGGGGTGCTGCGCTACCTCGGGACGAGCATCATCGTGGGCAGCTCGTCGCGCAACGCGCTGCTGGGCTCGTTCGCCACGTTCGTGACGATCCTCCTGCTGGCCAACTTCGTCACCCGGATCCTGCTCATGGTCGCGGCGTGGATCGCGGACCCGCCCGCGCAGCCGACCGCGGACGAGCTGCGCGAGCAGGCCGAGGCGGAGCAGGACGAGCGGCTCGAGGCGCGCGTCCGTCGAGGGGCCGGGTACGGCTATCCCTGGAGCCCCCTGGTCCGCGGGGTCCGCCGGGGGCGGGAGCCCCGGGTGTCCGTCAGGCTCTGAGCCGCCGAACGCCGACGGCGGCCCACCGGCGAGAGCCGGGGACCGCCGTCGGGCAGTGCAGGGAGGCGTGTCAGAACGCGCGGGTGATCATCGCGCGCTTGACCTCCTGGATCGCCTTGGTGACCTCGATGCCACGAGGGCACGCCTCGGTGCAGTTGAAGGTCGTGCGGCAGCGCCACACGCCTTCCTTGTCGTTGAGGATCTCCAGGCGCTGGGCGGCTCCCTCGTCGCGCGAGTCGAAGATGAAGCGGTGGGCGTTGACGATCGCCGCGGGGCCGAAGTACTGACCGTCGGTCCAGAACACGGGGCAGGACGACGTGCACGCCGCGCACAGGATGCACTTGGTCGTGTCGTCGAACCGCTCGCGCTGCTCGGCCGACTGCAGCCGCTCCTTGCTGGGCTCGTTCCCCGAGGTGATGAGGAACGGCATGATCTCGCGGTAGGAGGCGAAGAACGGCTCCATGTCGACGACCAGGTCCTTGATGACCGGCAGGCCCTTGATGGGCTCGACGGTGATCGGCTTGTCCGGGTTGACGTCCTTGAGCAGCGTCTTGCAGGCCAGGCGGTTGCGGCCGTTGATCCGCATCGCGTCCGAGCCGCAGATCCCGTGCGCGCACGAGCGACGGAACGTCAGCGAGCCGTCGTGCTCCCACTTGATCTTGTGCAGGGCGTCGAGCACGCGGTCCGTGCCGTGGGCCAGGACCGTGTACTCCTCCCAGTACGCGTCGTCCCCGTGCTCGGACTCGGGGTTGTAGCGGCGGAGCTTGATCGTGACCTCGAAGGAGGGCACGGCGCCGACCTCGGTCTTCTCAGAACCGGCAGGGGCTTCGAGTGTGGCAGTCATCAGTACTTACGCTCCATGGGCTCGTACCGGGTCTGGGTGACGGGCTTGGAACCCAGCACGATCTTGTAGGAATCGAACTCCTCGACGTGGTCGAAGTAGCCGTCGACGTGACCGTCGGCGGTGTCGCCGGCGGAGGTGGGGCGACGGTAGGCCATCGTGTGGAGCATGTAGTTGGCGTCGTCGCGGTTCGGGAAGTCCTCGCGGTAGTGACCGCCGCGCGACTCCTTGCGGTTGATCGCGGCGATGACCGTGACCTCGGCGATGTCGAGCAGGAAGCCCAGCTCGATGGCCTCGAGGAGGTCCGTGTTGAACAGGCGTCCCTTGTCCTGGACCGAGACGTTGCGGTAGCGGTCCTGGAGGGTGCGGATGTCCGAGAGCGCCTGGTCGAGCGACTCGCCCGTGCGGAACACCTGGGCGTTGGCGTCCATGGTCTCCTGGAGCGCCTTGCGGACGTCGGCCACGCGCTCGCCGTCGGGCCGGTTGCGCATCTCGTCGAGCTGCGCGATCACGGCGGCCGCAGGGTTCTCGGGGAGCTCGCGGTACTCGGCCGTCGCGGCGTACCTCGCGGCCTCGCGGCCGGCGCGCTTGCCGAACACGTTGATGTCGAGGAGCGAGTTGGTGCCGAGGCGGTTCGATCCGTGGACCGAGACGCACGCGACCTCGCCGGCCGCGTACAGGCCGCGCACGACGTTGTGGCCGTCGCGGAGCACCTCGCCGCCGACGTTGGTCGGGATACCGCCCATGGCGTAGTGCGCCGTGGGGTAGACGGGCACGGGCTCCGTGTAGGGCTCGATGCCGAGGTACGTGCGCGCGAACTCCGTGATGTCCGGCAGCTTGGCGTCGATGTGCGCGGGCTCGAGGTGCGTGAGGTCGAGCAGGACGTAGTCCTTGTTCGGCCCGGCGCCGCGGCCCTCGCGGACCTCGTTCGCCATCGAGCGGGCGACGATGTCGCGCGGCGCGAGGTCCTTGATGGTCGGGGCGTAGCGCTCCATGAAGCGCTCGCCCTCGCCGTTGCGCAGGATGCCGCCCTCACCACGGGCTGCCTCCGACAGGAGGATGCCCAGTCCTGCGAGGCCCGTCGGGTGGAACTGGAAGAACTCCATGTCCTCGAGCGGGAGACCGCGGCGGTAGGCGAGCGCCATGCCGTCACCGGTGAGGGTGTGCGCGTTCGACGTCGTCTTGAAGATCTTGCCTGCGCCGCCCGTGGCGAAGATGATCGCCTTGGCCTGGAAGACGTGGATCTCGCCCGTCGCGAGGTCGTAGGCGACGACGCCCGTCGCGTTGACCTGCTCGCCGTCCGGCACGTCCTCGGCCGCGAGGTCGTGGTCCGTGATGAGGTCCAGGACGTAGAACTCGTTGAAGAACTCGACGTTCTGCTTGACGCAGTTCTGGTAGAGCGTCTGGAGGATCATGTGACCCGTACGGTCCGCGGCGTAGCACGAGCGGCGGACCGCGGCCTCGCCGTGGTTGCGCGTGTGCCCGCCGAAGCGGCGCTGGTCGATCTTGCCCTCGGGGGTGCGGTTGAACGGCAGGCCCATGCGCTCGAGGTCGAGCACCGCGTCGATGGCCTCCTTGGCCATGATCTCCGCGGCGTCCTGGTCGACGAGGTAGTCGCCGCCCTTGACCGTGTCGAACGTGTGCCACTCCCAGTTGTCCTCCTCGACGTTCGCGAGGGCGGCGCACATGCCGCCCTGCGCCGCGCCGGTGTGGGACCGGGTGGGGTAGAGCTTCGAGATGACCGCCGTGCGGACCTTGCCGGACGACTCCAGTGCCGCGCGCATGCCGGCGCCGCCTGCTCCGACGATGACGACGTCGTACTGATGGGTTTGCATCGGTGTCGATGCCTCCTGTGACGAGTGGGAAAGGGGACGGGGCTGTCGGTCGGCGGCTGGGGGACCGTCGGCCGGCAGGGCCGTCAGGCGGGGCAGAACGACGGGAGCTGGTAGTCCAGGGCGTTCGGGGGGCACGGGTCGAACGTGAAGACCACGAGCGTGCCGAGCACGGTGACGACCACGAACGCGAGGTACAGCGCGAGCTTGAGCACGAGGCGCGTGCCGTCCCGCTGCGCGTAGTCGTTGATGATCGTGCGCACGCCGTTGGTGCCGTGGATCATCGCGAGCCACAGCATCAGCAGGTCCCAGACCTGCCAGAACGGCGAGGCCCACTTGCCGGCGACGAAGCCGAAGTCGATCGCGTGGACGCCCTCGCCGACCATGAGGTTCACGAAGAGGTGACCGAAGATCAGGACGATCAGCACGACGCCCGAGGCGCGCATGAAGACCCAGCTGTACAGCTCGTAGTTCGAGCGCGTGGACTTCTGGCGCTTGTACGGGTCGCGGGGGGCCGCGAGGGGAGAGCTGGTGCTCGTGGTGCTCATCAGTGCCCACCTCCGAAGACGTTCATGAGGTGGCGCGGCAGGAAGCCCGCCATCGTCACCGCGAACAGGCCGACGACGACCCAGAGCATGGTGCGCTGGTACTTGGGCCCCTTGGCCCAGAAGTCGACGAGGATGATCCGGACACCGTTGAAGGCGTGGAACACGATGGCGGCCACGAGGCCGGCCTCTCCGAGTCCCATGATCACGGTCTTGTAGGTGCCGATCACGGCGTCGTACGCCTCGGGCGAGACTCGTACAAGCGCTGTGTCCAGCACGTGCACGAGGAGGAAGAAGAAGATGAGCACGCCGGTCACGCGATGCGCGACCCACGACCACATGCCTTCACGGCCGCGGTACAGCGTGCCAGCAGGTGCACTGGGCACTTAGGGGCCTCCTGTGGCGAGTTCAGGGGTGAGATATCGAGCTGGACGACGTCGTCCGCCGGTGGCCGTTCACGACCGCTCCGCGCCGAGGCCCTGGGGAGTCGGTAGGAGCGGCAGATCCACGGCTCGCCGGAGTCCGCCGATATCCGTCTCTGGGGTTCCACCATAGTGATACCGGCATCGTGGTGCGGACCGTGGTGCGTTCCCAGCGGCCTGGTCACCCCTGTTTGTGACCCATTCCACACGGCTCCCGATGACCCGAGGACGCCCCTCCGCGGGGTGTCCTCGGGCGCCCGGTCACGCGTCGGTCACGCGTCGGTCACTATGCTTCGAGGATGTCGACGCTTCCCGTCCCCGCGCCCAGCCCTGCCTCGTCGCCGGACGGGTCCGCCCCGGCGACCCCGGCGATCCCCGGTTTCTACGCCGTGATCCCCGCAGGAGGCGCCGGGACGCGGCTGTGGCCGCTCTCGCGCCGCGGCAACCCCAAGTTCCTGCTCGACCTGACGGGGGCGGGACGGTCGCTGCTGCAGGCCACGGTCGACCGGCTCGCGCCCCTCGCCGGCCAGGACGGCATCGTCCTGGTGACCGGTCGCCAGCACGTCGCCTCGGCGCGCACCCAGCTCCCGGGCCTGCGCGACGACGCCTTGCTCGCCGAGCCCTCGCCCCGCGACTCGATGGCGGCGATCGGGCTCGCCGCCGCGGTGCTCGAGCACCGCCACGGCGACGTGGTGATCGGCTCGTTCGCGGCGGACCAGGTCATCACCGGTCAGGCGGCGTTCGAGCAGGCGGTCCGGGAGGGCGTCGAGGCTGCCCGGGCGGGCTACGTCGTCACGGTCGGGATCGCGGCGTCGCGGCCGTCGACGGCCTTCGGCTACGTCCGGAGCGGCGCCTCCCTGGATCTTGCCGGTGCCCCCACGGCGCTGCACGCGCAGGGGTTCACGGAGAAGCCGGACGCGGTGACGGCCCAGCGCTACGTACGGTCGGGGGAGTACCGCTGGAACGCGGGCATGTTCATCACTCGCACCTCGGTGCTGCTCGGGCATCTCGCGGACCAGCGCCCCGAGCTGTACGAGGGTCTGCGCACCGTGGCTGCGGCATGGGACTCCCCGGACCGGGACCGCGTCCTGGCGGAGGTCTGGCCCGGGCTGGAGAAGATCGCGATCGACCATGCCGTCGCCGAGCCGGTCGCGGCCGTGGGCGGGGTCGCGGTCGTCCCGGGGAACTTCGGGTGGGACGACATCGGCGACTTCAACTCGCTGGCCGCGCTGCTGCCCTCGGCCGACGAGTCGGGCTCCAAGGTGCTCGGCGACACGGACCGGGTCGTGCGCCGCGAGAGCGCGGGGTCGGTCGTCGTCCCGGCGAGCGACCGGGTCGTCACGATCCTCGGGCTCGACGACGTCGTGGTCGTCGACACTCCCGACGCGCTCCTGGTCACCACGCGTGCCCGCGCGCAGCAGGTCAAGGCCATGGTCGACCTCGTGCGCGAGCGCGGTCTGGACGAGCTCCTCTAGCGCGACGCGCAGGGGCGCCGCGGACGCTCGTGGGCGCGGGACGCCGTCGGGCAGGGGAGGCCACGGCCCGACGCCGCCGCCTGCCTTCGCCGTGCCCGTGCCGTCCCGGTGCGTGGCACGGTCGCCCGCGCCGACGGGGCCGGGGATAGTCTCGGCTGGTGAGCAGTCCTGAGGAGAGCACCGAGAACAGCACCCCGTCGGACCGTGCCTGGACGGGTGCCCGGCCCGCGTCGACGCACCTCCTGGCGCGCACGGCGACCGGGGACGCGGTCGTCGACCTGGCCTCGACCTTCGAGGACGAGCTGGTCGCGATCCGTCGCGACATCCACGCGCACCCCGAGGTCTCGCGCACCGAGACCCGTACCACGGCCCTGATCGCCGACCGGCTGCGCGCGGCGGGGCTCGAGCCCCGGCTCCTGCCGGGCACCGGGCTCGTGTGCGACATCGGCGGCTCGGACGGGCCGGACGGTGCCGTGCTCGGGCGGGTCGCGCTGCGCGCCGACATCGACGCGCTCCCGGTCCAGGACCGGTGCGAGCTCCCGTGGGCCTCGACCACCCCCGGTGTCGCGCACGCGTGCGGGCACGACGTGCACGCCACGGTCGTGCTGGGGGCGGGCCTGGTCCTGGCCGCGCTCGCCGAGCGAGGCGAGCTGGCCCGTCCGGTCCGGCTGGTCTTCCAGCCCGCGGAGGAGGTCCAGCCCGGCGGCTCGCTCGACGTGATCGCCGCGGGCGGCCTGGACGGGATCGAGGAGATCTACGCGGTCCACTGCGACCCCAAGGTCGACGCCGGGCAGATCGGGACGCGCATCGGTCCCATCACCTCGGCGTCCGACGAGGTCTCCGTGACCATCACCTCGCCCGGCGGGCACACGTCCCGCCCGCACCTGACGGGCGACGTGGTCTACGCGCTCGGACAGGTCATCACGCAGGTCCCCGCAGTGCTGGGCCGCCGCCTCGACCCGCGCTCGGGCGTCAACCTCACGTGGGGCGCGGTGCACGCCGGCTCGGCGCACAACGCGATCCCCAGCACCGGGACGGTCCGAGGGACGCTGCGCTGCCTCGACGTGCGGGCCTGGGAGTTCGCGGGGCAGGTCCTGCACGACGCGGTCGAGCAGGTCGTCGCGCCCTACGAGGTCGAGGTGACGGTCAACCACACCCGCGGGGTCCCGCCGGTCGAGAACGCGGAGGAGTGCACGGCCTCGCTCGAGGCCGCGGCGCGCGACGTGCTGGGGCCTGCGTCGGTGCTCCTCACGGAGCAGTCGCTCGGCGGCGAGGACTTCGCCTGGTACCTGACCAAGGTTCCCGGTGCGATGGCCCGGCTGGGCACCCGGACGCCGGGCGGGCGGTCGTACGACATCCACCAGGGGGACCTGCGGGTCGACGAGGCGGCGATCGGCGCGGGGGTGCGTCTGCTCGCGCGCGTCGCGCTGGGCTGAGCGGTCGGCACGTCGGTCGACGCTCGAAACGTTGCCCTGTGCAACCAAGTGTCCGACCGCTGGAACGCGAACGGTCACGGCTGAGACGTCAGATGACGCTTCCATAACGAAGCGTCCGCGTTACCCGCAAGTAACGTCCGACGTCCCTCGACGTGGCTAGTGTTCGATCAATACAGGCCGACGGACCCCGTGACCTACCCGTGCAACGACGCGCGGGCAGGTCTCGGTTTTCTCCCGGGGGCCATCGACGAGATCGAACGGAGCTCATGGTGAAGAGAGCAACGCAGATGACAGCGCTCGCGGCCGTCGCCGCGCTGGCGCTGGCTGCATGTGGGAGCGCACCCGAAGAGGGCGGCGCCACGGGCACGGCCGGGGGCTCGGAGTCGAGCTTCAAGGCGTGCATGGTGTCCGACGCGGGCGGCTTCGACGACAAGTCCTTCAACGAGTCGGGCTACAACGGCCTCATGGCTGCCGAGAAGAACCTGGGCATCCAGACCGCCACGGCCGAGTCGAAGGAGGAGTCGAACTTCGCTCCGAACATCGACAACCTGGTCTCCGAGAACTGCAACGTCATCGTGACGGTCGGCTTCCTCCTCGCGACGGCCACGGGCGATGCCGCCCAGGCCAACCCGGACGTCGACTTCGCGATCGTCGACTCGACGGCACAAGACGCTGACGGCAACACGATCGAGCTCGACAACGTCAAGCCGATCAGCTTCGACACCGCCCAGGCCTCGTTCCTCGCGGGCTACCTCGCCGCGGGCATGAGCAAGACCGGCACGGTCGCGACCTACGGTGGTCTGGAGATCCCGTCCGTGACGATCTTCATGGACGGCTTCGTCGACGGCGTCGCGAACTACAACGAGACGCACGGCACCGACGTCAAGACGCTCGGCTGGAACAAGGACACCCAGGACGGCTCGTTCGCGGGCGGCTTCGAGGACCAGTCCCAGGGCCAGCAGCTGACCCAGACCTTCATCGACCAGGGCGCGGACATCATCATGCCCGTCGCCGGTCCGGTCGGCGTCGGCACGCTCGCCGCCGCCAAGGACGCGACCGACGTGTCGGTCATCTGGGTCGACGCGGACGGCTTCGAGACCAACCCCGACAGCGGCGACCTGATCCTGACCTCCGTGCTCAAGGAGATCGGCGCGGGCGTCGAGGACGTCATCACGGCAGCCTCCGAGGACGAGTTCTCGAACGAGCCCTACGTGGGCACGCTCGAGAACGGCGGCGTGGACATCGCGCCGTACCACGACTTCGACTCGAAGGTTCCTCAGGAGCTCAAGGACGAGATCGACCAGCTCCGCAAGGACATCATCGACGGCACGATCGTCGTGGAGTCCCCGAGCTCGCCGTGACCTGACGCAGTACATCGTGTCGAGGCGGCCCGGCCCCGCGCCGGGCCGGCTCGACCAGTCTTGGGCTAACGTCGCAGGCAAGGCTGCCTGTGCATCGAAGGAGACCGTACGTGAAGCTGGAGCTCCGCGGAATCACCAAGTCGTTCGGACCGCTCGTCGCCAACGACCACATCGACCTCGTCATCGAACCGGGGCAGATCCACGCCCTGCTCGGGGAGAACGGCGCGGGCAAGAGCACGTTGATGAACGTGCTGTTCGGCCTCTACCAGGCCGACTCGGGCAAGATCCTGCTCGACGACGTCGAGCGCGCCTTCCGTGGACCGGGAGACGCCCTGGCGGCCGGGATCGGCATGGTGCACCAGCACTTCATGCTCGTTCCCGTCTTCACCGTCGCCGAGAACGTCATGCTGGGCCACGAGGACACCAAGGCCGGGGGACTGCTCGACCTGGACGCTGCCCGCAAGCGCGTGCGCGAGCTGTCTGCGCGGTTCGGGTTCGGGCTCGACCCGGACGCCGTCGTCGAGGACCTCCCCGTCGGCGTGCAGCAGCGCGTCGAGATCGTCAAGGCTCTCGCTCGTGAGGCGAAGGTGCTCATCCTCGACGAGCCCACCGCGGTGCTCACGCCGCAGGAGACCGACGAGCTGATCGAGATCATGCGTCAGCTCCGCGAGTCCGGCACCTCGATCGTGTTCATCACGCACAAGCTGCGCGAGGTCAAGGCCGTCGCCGACGTCATCACGGTCATCCGCCGGGGCGCCGTCGTCGGGACCGCCGAGCCGACCGCCTCCGAGAGCGAGCTCGCCTCCCTCATGGTGGGACGTGCGGTCTCCCTCGGCCTCGACAAGGCGCCCGCGCAGCCCGGCGAGGAGACGTTCGTCGTCACCGACCTCACGGTCCTCGCGCCGAACGGGCAGGCGGTCGTGGACCGCGTGTCGTTCTCCGTCGCGCAGGGCGAGATCCTCGCCGTCGCAGGTGTGCAGGGCAACGGGCAGACCGAGCTCACCGAGGCCATCCTCGGGCTCCTGCCCTCGGCCGAGGGGTCGATCTCCCTGCACGGGCAGGAGCTCCGGGGCCTGACGCCCGACGCGGCGCTCGAGGCCGGGATCGGCTTCGTCCCCGAGGACCGCAAGGTCGACGGGCTCGTGCTCGACTTCTCGGTCGCCGAGAACCTCGTGCTCGACCTCTACGACAAGCGGCCCTACGCCAAGGGCATCGGCCTCGACCTGGGGGCGATCCGCCGCAACGCCGAGCAGCGCATCGCGGAGTTCGACATCCGGACCCAGGGCCCTGGCCAGGAGGTCGGCCGGCTCTCGGGCGGCAACCAGCAGAAGGTCGTGCTGGCGCGCGAGCTCTCGAGGCCGCTCAAGCTGTTCATCGCGAGCCAGCCGACGCGCGGCGTCGACGTGGGCTCGATCGAGTTCCTGCACCGTCGCATCGTGCAGGAGCGCGACAACGGCACGCCCGTGATCATCGTGTCGACCGAGCTCGACGAGGTCGTCGAGCTCGCCGACCGCATCGCCGTGATGTATCGGGGAGGGATCGTCGGCGTGGTGCCGCCGACGACGTCGCGCGAGGTGCTCGGCCTCATGATGGCCGGGGTCCCGCACGACGAGGCCATCGCACAGGTGCACGACCAGACCGACACGACGGGAGCAACCCAGTGACCGACCAGCAGCCCGCCCCGCCACCGACGGGAGAGCCGGCGCCCGAGCCGGCCGGCGCGGCAAAGCCTCAGCCCGAGGGCTCGGAGTCCGCTCGCTGGACCGCCACCTTCCGCGAGATCACGACCGGCCCGTTCGGCGTGACCGTCCTGGCGTTCGTCCTGGCGCTGGTCATCGGCGGGCTCCTGATCATCGTCACCGACCCCGACGTGACCGCGGCTGCGAGCTACCTCTTCGCCAAGCCGGCCGACTTCTTCGGTGCGGCCTGGACGGCCGTGAGCGAGGCCTACGCGGCCATGTTCCGCGGAGCGGTGTACAACTACGACGCCCCGACGTTCGCGCGCGGCATCCGCTCCCTCACGGAGACCATGACGGTCTCGACCCCGCTCATCATCGCCGCGCTCGGCGTGGCCGTCGGCTTCCGCGCCGGCATGTTCAACATCGGCGCTCAGGGCCAGGTCATCATGGGGGCCGCGATCGGCGGCTACGTCGGCTTCGCGTGGAACCTCCCGCCGGTGCTGCACCTCCTGCTCGCCCTGCTGGGCGGCATCCTCGCCGGTGGCTTCTGGGCCGGCATCGCAGGCTTCCTCAAGGCGCGCACGGGTGCGCACGAGGTGATCGTGACGATCATGCTGAACTACGTCGCGCTCTACCTCGTGGCATGGTTCCTCACGACGAGCGCCTTCACCCGGCCCGGGTCGAACCAGCCCAAGAGCCCCGGGGTCAAGGACACCGCCCAGCTCCCGCTGCTCCTCGGTGACCAGTTCCGCCTTAACGCGGGCTTCCTGGTCGCGATCCTTGCCGCGGTCTTCGTGTGGTGGCTCATGACGCGCTCGACCTGGGGCTTCCGCTTCCGGGCCGTGGGCTCGAACCAGCAGGCCGCCCGGACCGCGGGCATGGGCGTCGCGTCGTCCTTCGTCCTCGTCATGGTCGTCTCCGGTGCCCTCGCCGGGCTCGCAGGTGCCGTGCAGATCCTCGGCACCGAGAAGGCGCTCACGGGCGGCATCGCGGGCTCGATCGGGTTCGACGCGATCACCGTCGCCCTCCTGGGGCGTTCCAAGCCGCTGGGCATCTTCTTCGCCGGCCTGCTGTACGCCGGGCTCAACGTCGGCGGGCGCGCGATGGAGGCCTCGACCGGGACCTCGATCAACATCGTCCTGGTCATCCAGTCGCTCGTCGTCCTCTTCATCGCGGCGCCGCCGCTCGTGCGGGCGATCTTCCGCCTGCCCGCCCCGAACCCCGTCGTCATGAAGGGAGTCAGCGCATGACCGCCATGGCTGCACCTGCTACCCAGGTCGCTACCGTCACCGCGGCCCGCAGCTGGAAGCTCCCCATCACCCTGGGCGTCTTCGGGCTCCTCTCGTTCGTCCTGTTCGGTCTCCTCGGACCGGCGGGGTCGGTCACGACGTTCGGCATCTCGACCGGGGCTGACCTGCTCCAGTTCGACCCGGTCGCGGTCCCGACCAGGGCGACCGCGATCGTGCTCTCGGTCCTGTGCCTCCTGCTCGCGGGCTACGCGTACGTCCGGGTCCGCGCGGACCAGCCGGTCGGCCGGTGGGTGCTCGCCGTCTTCGGTGTCCTGTGGGTCCTGACGTTCCTCGTGTGGGCCGTCGCGGACAAGAGCACCTCGATCGTGAGCCTCCTCCAGGGGTCGCTGCTCCTCGCGGTCCCGCTCGCGTTCGGCGCCCTCGGCGGCCTGCTCAACGAGCGGGCCGGCGTGGTCAACATCGCGATCGAGGGTCAGCTCCTCACGGGGGCCTTCGGCGCCGCGGTACTCGCCTCGGTCGTGGGCAACGCCTACATCGGGCTGATCGCCGCCCCGATCGCGGGTCTGCTCATCGGTGCGATGCTCGCGCTGTTCACGGTCAAGTACCACGTGAACCAGATCATCGTCGGTGTGGTGCTCAACGTGTTCGCCGTGGGCCTGACGAGCTTCCTGTTCAGCTCGGTGCTCAAGAACGACGCGGCCACGCTCAACACCCCGCCGCGCCTGCCGACCCTCCCGATCCCCCTGCTGTCGGAGATCCCGATCATCGGACCGGTGCTGTTCCGCCAGTCGATCATCGTCTACCTGCTCTACGTCGCGGTCATCGTGATCAGCATCGCGCTGTTCCGCACCAAGTGGGGTCTGCGTGTCCGTTCGGTGGGCGAGTACCCGCAGGCGGCCGACACGGTCGGCATCGACGTCAACCGCACGCGGTGGCGCAACGTCCTGCTCGGGTCCATGGTCGCGGGGCTCGGTGGCGCGTTCTTCACGATCGGCTCCGTGGGGGCGTTCGGCCAGGAGATGACGGCCGGCAAGGGGTACATCGCGCTCGCCGCCATGATCCTGGGTCGGTGGACCCCGTGGGGTGCGCTCGGCGCAGCTCTCCTCTTCGGCTTCGCCGACAAGCTCCAGCAGGTGCTCGGTGTCCTCGAGACGCCGATCCCCAACCAGTTCATGCTGATGCTGCCGTACATCGTCACGATCTTCGCCGTGGCGGGTCTCGTCGGTCGCGTCCGTGGCCCTGCGGCCGCGGGCCAGCCGTATGTGAAGGGGTGACGGCGTGAACGAGAGCGGTGGCACGACCGTCGACGCCGGGGACCGCTTCGACTGGGAGGCCCTGCGCGTGGCCGCGCGGGGCGCCATGGAGAAGGCGTACGCGCCGTACTCGTCCTTCAAGGTCGGGGCGGCGGCGTTCGTCGACGACGGCCGTCTGGTCACGGGCGCGAACATCGAGAACGCGGCGTACGGCGTGACGCTGTGCGCCGAGTGCTCGCTCGTGAGCGACCTGATCGGGAGCGGGGGCGGTCGCCTCGTGGCGTTCGCGTGCGTCGACGGTCACGGCAACACGCTCATGCCGTGCGGGCGGTGCCGCCAGCTCCTGTGGGAGCACGGCGGCCCCGCGCTGCTCGTCGAGACGACCCGTGGCATCAAGCCCATGAGCGAAGTGCTGCCCGACGCTTTCGGGCCCGACGATCTGGTGGAGCGAGCATGAGCACGAAGAGCATCCCGGCAGGCGCCTCGGGCGCGCTGCCCGACAAGGCGACCGAGTCGTTCGACGCGGTCGACGTCATCCGCACCAAGCGGGACAAGGGCCGGCTGTCCGCCGAGCAGATCGACTGGGTCATCGACGCCTACACCCGTGGCGTCGTGGCCGAGGAGCAGATGGCCGCCCTCAACATGGCGATCCTCCTCAACGGCATGGACCGCACGGAGATCGGCCGCTGGACGGCCGCGATGATCGCCTCGGGCGAGCGCATGAACTTCTCGGCGCTCTCCCGGCCCACCGCGGACAAGCACTCGACCGGTGGCGTGGGCGACAAGATCACGCTGCCGCTCGCCCCGCTCGTCGCGGTCTTCGGCGTGGCCGTGCCGCAGCTCTCGGGGCGCGGGCTGGGGCACACGGGCGGCACGCTCGACAAGCTCGAGTCGATCCCGGGCTGGCGTGCGGCGCTGACCAACGAGCAGATGATGCACCAGCTCGAGCACGTGGGTGCGGTCATCTGCCAGGCGGGCTCCGGGCTGGCGCCCGCGGACCGCAAGCTCTACGCGCTGCGCGACGTCACGGCCACGGTCGAGGCGATCCCCCTCATCGCGTCGTCGATCATGAGCAAGAAGATCGCCGAGGGCACGGGCGCCCTGGTCCTGGACGTCAAGGTCGGTTCCGGCGCGTTCATGAAGGATCTCGACCAGGCGCGCGAGCTCGCGCGCACCATGGTGGACCTGGGCACCGACGCGGGTGTGCGCACGGTCGCGCTCCTGACCGACATGTCGACGCCGCTCGGCCTGACGGCGGGCAACGCGCTCGAGGTCCGCGAGACCCTCGAGGTGCTCTCGGGCGGTGGCCCGCGCGACGTCGTGGACCTCACGGTCGCGCTCGCGGTCGAGATGCTCTCCGCCGCCGGCAAGCCCGTCCCGGAGGAGGAGGTCCGGCACGCGCTGTCCAACGGCCGGGCCATGGACAAGTGGCGCGAGATGATCGCGGAGCAGGGCGGCGACGCCCGTGCGCCGCTGCCCGTCGCGCGCGAGAAGGAGCACGTGGTCGCGGACCGCGACGGCGTGCTCTCGCACCTCGACGCGTTCGGCGTCGGGGTCGCGGCCTGGCGCCTGGGTGCGGGTCGTGCCCGCAAGGAGGACCCGGTGCAGGCGGGCGCGGGCATCGAGATCCACGCCAAGCCCGGTGACGTCGTGACCAAGGGCCAGCACCTGCTGACGCTGCACACCGACACCCCCGAGCGTTTCGACCGCGCGGTCGAGGCCCTCGACGGGGCGTGGGGCGTCGCGGACCCGGGCACGGTCGTCGAGACCCCGGCTCTGATCCTCGACCGCCTGAGCTGAGATGACGACGCAGGCGGGGGAGCCCTCGGACGACGCGGCGACGCGTGGCCCGGGGGCGCCCCCGCCCGACGACCGTCGTCCGCGCTCGGTGTACGGCGTGGGCGAGGAGCCCGACATCCGCTTCAGCCTGGCCAACGAGCGCACCGCGCTGGCCTGGGTGCGGACGGGGCTCGGTCTCGTCGCGGGCGGTGTCGCGCTCACGTCGTTCGCGTCGCTCGCGAGCATGTCCGGCTTCGTCGACGTGATCGCGGCGGTCGCCTGCCTCGCGGGGGCGGGCTTCGCGGCCTACGCACTGCTCGCCTGGCGACGCAACGAACGGGCCATGCGCCGCGGAGAGCCGTTGCCCGCGCCGACGGGGCTGCCCGTGCTCGTCGCGGGCGTGCTCGTCCTCGCGCTGCTCGTGGCCGGGTACGCGGTCACCGAGGTCTGGCGGACGTGACCTCCGCGGCGCGCGACCCCGGCCTGCAGCCCGAGCGCACCGCCCTCGCGTGGCAGCGCACGGTCCTCGGCGTCGTGATCGGGTCGGTCCTGCTGGCCGCGGTGAACCTGCGGGTGGGGCAGCCCGTCCTGTCCGTGCTCGCGGGCGCCCTCGCGGTCGCGACCCTGGTGCCCGCCGTCCTGCGGCCTCCGTCGGGCGGCCTGCCGCGCGACGGCCGGCTGCACTCCTGGGGCTTCCTCGTGCGGGTCGCGTCGCTCGTGGGCGTCCTCGGGTTCCTCGGTGCGGCGAGCGCGGTCGTGAGCCTGCTGTGAGGGCGGCTCGTCGTCCGGGGGGAGGGGATGGCAGGCTGTCGGCATGATCCTCGCCGACCTCCAGCTGACCCGGGTCCTGCGTGCGGTGGGAGCGGGGCGGGGGCCGTTGCCGCCCGCGCCGCCGCCGGGCCGCTACGTCGTCCCGGAGCCCGACGGCGCCGCACCCGCCGTCCGTCGGCTCGCCCGTCGCGCAGGTCACTCCGAGCAGGTCGCCGACCGCCTGGTCGACGCGCTCGCGACGCTGCGCCCGTGGGAGCGGGCGCACGTGCTCGACCCGTTGCGCAGGGCCGCGCCCGTCCGGGTGTGGGGGCTGGGATCCCCGGCAGACGGCGCGCCCACGGCAGGACCCGACACACGCTTCGGCGAGCCGCTCGTGCTCGGCAGCGCCCGCGCGGTCCAGGTCGACGGGACGACGTGCGGCTCGGCGGTGCTCGCGGTCCTCGCCGCTGCAGGTGACCCCGTGGTCGGGCTGTGGCTCGTCGCGGGTACCGACGTCTCCCGGGGGGCGAGCGCGCACGTGGTGACCGAGGGGGAGGCCGACGCGACCGCCCGAGAGCTCGAGACGTCGTCGGGCCGGTTCGCCGCGCTCCAGCGCCTCCTCCAGGCGCGCACGACGCGCGCCGCGCTCGGCCCCCTCCCGTGGCCCGCCGGGCTCGGCACGCCGCCGTGGACGGCCGCACGCGACGCCCGCTACGCCGACGTGCGGTACACCCACCGCATCGTGCCGGGCGACGGCGCGCAGGACCGCGTGCTCGCGAGCGCGCTGCGCTCGGCCGCCGCGGGCGTGCCCGTGCCGCTGTACTCGGGCGGGGACCTCGGGACGGGGTGGTCGACGGCCGTGCCGCGCCACGTCGTGCTGCTCGTGGGCGTGAGCCTCCCGCCGGAGTCGCCGAAGGAGACCGCCGCACCGTTCGGCGGTCGGTGGTGCTCGGTGTACGAGCCGTCGACCGGGACGATGCACCGGCTGCGTGTCGCCGACCTCCTCGCCGGGGTCGGCGAGGACGGCGAGCCCGGCAAGGGTGTGCGGCGCGCGCTCGGCGGCTGGTCGCACGTCACCTGGGCGGTCCTGCCTGCGGGACGGGCTGGCGGGTCGCGCCCCGTCGGGTGACGATGGGGAGAGACGAGAGGAGCTCACCATGAGCACGGTCCCCGGTACCGACTCCTGGCGCGACGCCGGCCTGGTCGCACCCGACGACGACGCCCCGAAGAACCTGGTCGAGGAGGAGCTGACGCCCCCGTCCGCGTCCTCCGACGCGGACGACGCGGAGGACTACAGCCCCCGGACGCCGCGCCCGGACCTCGACGGCGAGGCGGACGAGGCCGACGTCGTCGAGCAGGCGTCCCTCGTGCCGCTCGACGAGGGCGACGACGCGGACGGCGAGTGAGCCGGGCACGAGCCGGGCGTGACGTACCCGTGACGCACCCGTGACCTGGGACCCGCACCGCCGTCGCGTGCGCCCGCCCCGCGCCCGGTAGCGTGAGCCCATGACCTCCACACCCTCCTCCGTGAGCGAGACCGTCGCGGCGATCGCCGCGCTCCCCAAGGTCGTCCTGCACGACCACCTCGACGGTGGGCTACGGCCGCAGACGATCATCGAGCTCGCCGCCGAGATCGGGCACGACCTGCCCGCGACCGACGCCGACGCGCTGGGCGCCTGGTTCGTCGAGTCGGCAGACTCGGGCTCGCTCGTGCGCTACCTCGAGACCTTCGACCACACGATCGCCGTGATGCAGACGCGCGAGGCGCTCGTGCGCGTCGCGCGCGAGTCCGTGCTGGACCTCGCGGCCGACGGCGTCGTGTACGCCGAGCAGCGGTGGGCCCCCGAGCAGCACCTGCGCGCCGGCCTGAGCCTGCAGGACACCGTGGACGCCGTCCAGGCAGGTCTGGAGGAGGGGGTGGCCCTCGCCGCCGCGCAGGGTCGCACGATCCGCGTGGGCCAGCTCGTGACCGCGATGCGGCACGCCGACCGCTGGCAGGAGATCGCCGAGCTCGCCGTGGCCAACCGGAGCAACGGCGTCGTCGGGTTCGACATCGCGGGCGCCGAGGACGGCTTCCCGCCCTCGCGCTTCCCGGGCGTGTGGCAGTACCTCGCGGACCAGAACTTCCCCGTGACGATCCACGCGGGCGAGGCGTCGGGCGTCTCGTCGATCGCCGAGGCCGTCCACCTGGGCCAGGCCTCGCGCGTCGGGCACGGTGTGCGCCTCATCGAGGACATCTCGTTCGACGAGCACCACGGCACCGCGGCCCTGGGCCAGCTCGCCCACTGGGTCCGTGACCACCAGATCCCGCTCGAGCTGTGCCCTGTCTCGAACCTGCAGACCGGTGCGGCGGGGACCTCGATCGCGGCGCACCCCATCACGCGGCTCAAGGAGCTCGACTTCGCGGTCACGCTCAACACGGACAACCGCCTCATGTCGGGCACGTCCATGACCCACGAGATGACGCTGCTCGTCGAGCAGGCCGGCTGGACGCTCGAGGACCTCTACGACGTCACGGCCACGGCCGCGTGGAGCGCCTTCATCCACCACGACGAGCGCCGCGCGCTCATCGACGACGTCATCCTTCCCGGTTACCAGGAGATCCAAGGAGCACAGCTGTGAGCACCCCCGGCACGTCCCCGCTCGACCGCGCGGCCCTCGCGCAGTTCGTCGACCACACCCTGCTCAAGCCCGAGGCGACCCGTGCGGACTTCGAGGCGCTCGTCGACGAGGGCGTCGCGCTCGGCGTCTACTCGGTGTGCGTCTCGCCCTCGGTCCTGCCGCTCGACGGCAAGGGTCTGAAGATCGCGACCGTGTGCGGGTTCCCGTCCGGGACGCACCACAGCGAGGTCAAGGCCGCCGAGGCGGCCCGCTCGATCGCCGACGGCGCGGACGAGGTCGACATGGTCATCGACCTGGGTGCTGCCAAGGCAGGCGACTGGGCGTACGTCCAGTCCGACATCGCGGCCGTCCGGGCCGCGGTCCCGGCCCCCAAGGTCCTCAAGGTCATCATCGAGTCCGCCGCACTCACGGACCACGAGATCGTCGAGGCGTGCCGCGCCTCGGAGGCCGCTGGCGCCGACTTCGTCAAGACCTCCACGGGCTTCCACCCGGCCGGCGGCGCCTCGACGCACGCGGTGTCCATCATGGCCGAGACGGTCGGCGGACGCCTCGGGGTCAAGGCCTCGGGGGGTGTGCGGACGCTCGCCGACGCGCTCGCCATGATCGAGCACGGTGCGACGCGCCTGGGCCTGTCGGGCACCGCCGCGGTGCTCGCGGGCTTCGACGGGGTCGAGCCGGCCGAGGGCGGCGCAGGGGGCTACTGACCTCTTCTCACGGACCGAGGGGTGGCCGAGCCTGGACGGGCGGTCACCCCTCGGCGCATCCGGGTTAGGCTAGCCTCACTTCGCCATCGCGGGCGGAGCGCACCCTGGAGGACCGAATGACCGACCCTGCCCCCCGCAAGCCCGAGCGCGTCGCGACCCACGCCGTGGTCGTGCGCACCGAGCGCCTCACACCGCACATGATCCGTGTGGTCCTCGGGGGAGAGGGGCTCGACGGCTTCGACCCCGGTCCGCACACCGACCGCTACGTCAAGCTGCTCTTCCCGGCCGAGGCCGGCCCCGAGGGACGCGTCCCCATGCGCACCTACACGATCCGCTCGTGGGACCCCGTCGCCCGCGAGCTCGCGATCGACTTCGTGGTGCACGGCGACGAGGGCCTCGCGGGCCCCTGGGCGGCCTCCGCCCAGCCCGGTGACGCGATGTCCTTCGTCGGTCCCGGCGGCGAGTACGCGCCGTCGGGTGCCTATGACTGGCACCTGCTCGTGGGCGACGAGAGCGCACTGCCCGCCATCGCGGCAGCCCTCGAGGCGATGCCCGACGGCGCGCCCGTCCTCGCGGTCGTCGAGGTCGCCTCCGCGGCGGAGGAGCAGGCACTCACGTCGCCCGGGGCGCTCGACCTGCGCTGGGTCCACCGTGACGCCCACCCCGACCGCGCGCCCGGCGACGTCCTCGTCGAGTCCGTCGAGGCGCTCGCGTTCCTGCCCGGGCAGCCCCAGGTGTTCCTGCACGGCGATGCCGGGTTCGTGCGTACGCTGCGCCGCCACGTGCGCCTCGACCGGGGCGTGCCCGTCACGGCGCTCTCCGCGTCCGGCTACTGGCGCCGCGGGCGCACCGAGGAGGGCTGGCGCGCCGAGAAGGCCGACTGGAAGGCCGCCGTCGCGCGTGACGAGGAGCCCGCGCTCCAGGCCTGACGGTTCCTCGGGGCCGCGCCGACGGCGGGCGGGTGTGCACGGCGGGCGCGCGCTCAGGGGACGCGCTCGACCGCGGTCGTGAGCGCGCCCGGGCCGGCTGCGGAGTCCCCCCTCCGGGTCCGCGGTCCTGGGCGCGTGTACGACTTTTGGTGCGCAGACCGTAGCCGGTCCGCCGACGCGCCCACCCGGTCCGAGGCGATGAAGTGGTCCCGTACGATCCGGAACCACGAGAGGCCCTCGCCATGCAGAACCAGCCCGACACCGAGCAGCCCTACCTGGGGCAGCCGGAGCCCGCCTCGCGGAAGTCGTCCTTCGACCGGCACAAGGTCCTCACGGTCTTCCTCACGAGCCTCGCGCTGATCGTCGTCGTGTCGGTCGTCGTGCCGACCCTCGGGGGCAGCGACACGCCCGCGGGGACCGCAGATGCGGCGGGCACGGCGGGCACGGGAGACGCCCCCGCCCCCGACGAGACCGTCCCGGGCCTCGGCTCGGCGGTGCGCGACGGGAAGCTCGAGTTCACGGTCACTGCCCTCGAGCCGGGGGTCACGCGCGTGGGCGACGAGATCCTGGGCGCGGACCCCCAGGGGCAGTTCGTCCTGGTGCACGTCTCGGTGACGAACATCGGGGACGCTGCCCAGATGTTCGACGCGAGCGCGCAGAAGATGCTCGACACCCAGGGACGCGAGCACTCGGCCGACCCCACGGCCGGGATCTACCTGGGGGACGCCAACAGCTTCCTCGACGACATCGACCCCGGCAGCTCGACCCAGGGTGTCGTGGTGTTCGACGTCCCGGCCGGCGCGGTGCCGGCGGGCGTCGAGCTGCACGACTCGTTCATGTCGGGCGGTGCGACGGTCACGCTCGGCTGACTGCCGGGGGCCCTGCCGCGCGCACGACGAAGGCCGTCGCCCGCTCCGTGAGGAGCGAGGCGACGGCCTTCGTCGTCAGGGGTGGGGTCGGCCGCCAGGACCGCCCGTCGTCAGATGCCGAGCGCCGCCGCCACGTCCGCCCGGACCTGGTCGAGGCGGGTCCGCGCGAAGGCGCGGGCTGCGGTGAGGTCGTCGTAGCTCGCGTCGGACGCGACCGGGACGATCACCTCGAGGTAGCACTTGACCTTCGGCTCGGTGCCGCTGGGGCGCACGATGACCCGGGTGCCGTCCGCGGACAGCAGCCGGACGCCGTCGGTCGGCGGCAGCCCGTCGAGCCCATCGGACAGGTCGACGACGTCGCTGACCCCCGAGCCCGCGAGCGTGCGCGGGGGCGCCGCCCGCAGCCGGGACATGGCCGCCGGGATCTGGTCGAGGTCGGTGAACCGGGCCGAGAGCTGGTCGGTCACGTGCAGGCCGTGAGCACGGGCCAGGTCGTCGAGCGCGTCGACGAGCGTGCGCCCCTCGGCCTTGAGGCGGTTCGCGAGCTGGGCCAGGAGCAGGGCGGCGCTGATGCCGTCCTTGTCCCGCACGACCTGCGGGTCGACGCAGTAGCCGAGCGCCTCCTCGTAGCCGTAGACCAGGCCGTCGACGCGCGAGATCCACTTGAATCCCGTGAGCGTCGCGGAGTAGCCCAGCCCGTGGCTGTCGGCGATCTTGCGCAGCAGCCGCGAGGACACGATCGAGCTCGCGAAGAACGGGGTCCCGTCCGCGCCTCCCGGCGCGTCCGCACGTCGGCCGGTCTCCTCGCCGAGCAGCGAGCCCACCTCGTCCCCGTGCAGCATGCGCCACCCGTTCGACCGGGCGGTCTCGGCCCCCTGGTACGTCCCGACGCGCGGGTCGTACACCGCGAGGGCGCACCGGTCGGCGTCGGGGTCGTTCGCGATCACCAGGTCCGCCTTGGCGTCCTGCGCGTACGCGAGCGCGAGGTCGATCGCGCCGGGCTCCTCCGGGTTGGGGAAGGCCACGGTCGGGAACAGCGGGTCCGCCTCGAACTGCTCGGCGACGCTGATGACGTCGGTGAAGCCCGCGTTCCCCAGGACCCGGTTGAGCACCTCGCCGCCCACGCCGTGCAGCGGGGTGGCGACGATGCGCAGGTCGCGCGCGGCGCCGTCGGACAGCCGGCCCACGGACTCGACGTAGCCGAGCGCGAGGTCGCGGCCCAGGACCGTCCAGCCGTCGGTCGCGCGGGGGACCTGCGCGGCCACGGGCGAGCGGTCGATCGCGGCTGCGATCCCGGCGTCGTACGGGGGCACGATCTGCGCCCCCTGGCCCGAGTCCGTGACCACTCGGCCGCCGAGGTACACCTTGTAGCCGTTGTCCGCCGGGGGGTTGTGGCTCGCGGTGACCATGACGCCCGCGTCGGCACCCAGGTGGCGCACCGCGTAGGCGAGCACGGGCGTCGGGAGGGCGGACGGCAGGATCGACGCCTCGACGCCCGCAGCCGTGAACACCGCGGCGCTGTCGAGCGCGAACGTGTGCGAGTGGTGCCGGGCGTCGTACCCGATGACGACGCGCGGTGTCTGCCCCGGCAGGGCGTCGCGCAGGAACGACGCGAGGCCCGCTGCGGCCCGGATCACGACCGCGCGGTTCATACGGTTGGGTCCCGCCGCCATCTCGCCGCGCAGGCCCGCGGTGCCGAACTGGAGCGTGCCGACGAAGCGGTCGCGCAGCTCGGCCCGTGCCCGGGCGCGCACCTCGTGGTCGCGCGGGTCGGGGGAGTCGGCCTCCGTGAGGAGAGTGCGCAGCTCGGCCTGGTCGGCGGGCTCGGGGTCCGCCTCGATCCAGGCCTCGACCTGCGCCAGGAAGGACGCGTGGCCCTGCCCGGCCTCGTAGCCGGGGTCGTCCACGTCGAGGTGGTCCTGGGGGTTCGTCATGTCACACCAGCTTCGCGATCTCGGCGAGCAGGGAGCTGATCCGGGGGCCGGCCGCCTGGCCGGCCTCGATGACCTCGCCGTGCGAGAGCGGCGTCGGGCTGATGCCCGCGGCGAGGTTCGTGACCAACGAGATGCCCAGCACCTCGAGCCCCGCGTGGCGCGCGGCGATGGCCTCGAGCGTGGTCGACATGCCGACGAGGTCCGCACCCAGGACGCCCGCCATGCGCACCTCGGCCGGGGTCTCGTAGTGCGGGCCGGGGAACTGGGCGTACACGCCCTCGCCGAGCGAGCCGTCGACCGACCTGGCCAGGTCCCGCAGGCGCGAGGAGTAGAGGTCCGTCAGGTCGACGAACGTCGCACCCTCCAGGGGGGAGGTGGCGGTGAGGTTGATGTGGTCGCGGATGAGCACCGGGGTGCCCGGGCCGTGGTCGAGGTTCAGGCCGCCGCACCCGTTGGTGAGGATCACGGTCTGCGCGCCGGTCGCCGCCGCGGTCCGCACGCCGTGGACGACGTGGCGCACGCCCTTGCCCTCGTACAGGTGGGTGCGCGAGCCGAGCACGAGCGCGTGACGGACCGAGCCGTCGGCGCGCTCGATCCGGATCGAGCGTGTCGTCGCGACGTGGCCGGCGACGGCGGGCTTGGAGAACCCGGGGATCTCGTTCGTGGGGATCTCCGCGACGACGTCGCCCAGGAGCTCTGCCGCCCCGCCCCAGCCCGACCCGAGCACGAGGGCGACGTCGTGGCCCTCGATCCCGGTGGCTTCGGCGATGTGGTCCGCAGCGGCGCGGGCCACGAGGAACGGGTCGGTCGTGGGGTCGTCGAGAGACAAGGTCGTCGTCATAGGACGAGGCTATCCGTTCTGACGCCCCGCGCCCCACGGAACGCCCGTCCTCGCCCCAGCGCGTCGTCCTGTCCGCATGCTGACACGAATGGCCCTCGGATGCTGACAGAATGGCACCTGTGACGAACGAGAACCCCGACCTGCAGGCCAGCCGCATCGTGATCCTGGGCGGTGGACCCGGAGGCTACGAGGCGGCTCTCGTCGCCCGTCGGCTCGGTGCCGACGTGACCGTCGTCGAACGCCAGGGCCTCGGCGGCGCCGCCGTGCTCACCGACGTGGTGCCGTCCAAGACCCTCATCGCGACGGCCGACTGGATGACCATCGCCGACCGCGCCGCCGACCTCGGCATCCGCCTGCCCGTCGACACGGCCAAGGCCGCGCACCCCGCGATGCGCCGCCACATGGTCGACCTCGACGCCGTCAACACCCGCGTCATGGCGCTCGCGGCCGCTCAGTCGGCCGACATCCACGCGCGTCTGGAGCGTGAGGGCGTGCGCGTCCTGATCGGCGAGGGGCGCCTCGAGGGTCCGTCGCGCGTGCAGGTCACGCTCCAGGAGGACGCGGCCGAGGTCTCGGTCGACGCCGACGTGATCCTCCTCGCGCTCGGCGCGACGCCCCGCGTGCTGCCGACCGCGATCCCCGACGGGGAGCGCATCCTCACGTGGACCCAGCTCTACAACCTCAAGGAGCTCCCTGAGCGCCTGATCGTCGTGGGCTCGGGCGTCACGGGAGCCGAGTTCGCGGGCGCCTACAACGCGCTGGGCTCCGACGTCGTGCTCGTCTCGAGCCGCGACCGCGTGCTGCCGGGCGAGGACGCCGACGCGGCCGAGCTCATCGAGGGGGTCTTCCGCTCGCGCGGCATGACGGTCATGTCCCGCACGCGCGCCGAGGCGGCCGTGCGTACCGACGAGGGCGTCGAGGTCACGCTCGCCGACGGTCGCGTGGTCAAGGGCTCGCACGTGCTGCTGGCCGTCGGGTCCATCCCCTCGACCGCGGGCATCGGGCTCGAGGAGGCCGGTGTGCGGCTGACCCCGAGCGGCCACGTGCAGGTCGACAAGGTCTCGCGCACCTCGGTGCGCGGCATCTACGCGGCAGGTGACTGCACGGGCATTCTGCCGCTCGCCTCGGTCGCCGCGATGCAGGGCCGCGTGGCCATGTCGCACGCACTGGGCGACGCCGTGAGCCCCATCAAGCTGCGCACGGTCGCCGCGAACATCTTCACGGCCCCCGAGATCGCGACCGTCGGGTACAGCGAGGAGAAGCTCAAGGAGCAAGGGTCCAAGTACGTGACCACGACGCTCCCGCTGGCCCGCAACCCGCGCGCCAAGATGCTCGGCATGCGCGACGGGTTCGTCAAGCTGTTCGCGCACCCCGAGGCGAGCGTCGTCCTGGGCGGTGTCGTCGTGGCCCCGCGCGCGAGCGAGCTCATCTTCCCCATCACTCTCGCGGTCGCGCACCGCCTCACGGTCGACGACGTCGCGGAGGCCTTCACGGTCTACCCGTCGCTGTCCGGGTCGATCGCCGAGGTCGCGCGCATGCTCCACCACCGCGAGGACTGAGGCGCAGGCCCCGCGGCCCCGACGGCGGCTCGGGACGTCGGGCGCCGAGCCGCCGGAGGCCGCTGCCCGCGGCTACCCGGCCGGTGCGGGCTCCTGCTCCTGCGCGGGACGCACCACGGTCACGAGCGGACGGTGGTCGGACGAGACGTCGTCCAGGACCCGGAAGCGCTCGAAGCCGAGGCCCGCGCCGAACATCCAGTCGATGCGGTGGCGTGGCGCGTCGGCGGGGGACGTGAGGTCGTCCGCGTTCCCCGCCTGGTCCTGCCCGCTCACGAGCCCCTGGGACTCGACCAGGGTGATCTCGTCCCAGTCGGGTTCGGCGTTGAAGTCACCCGCGAGCAGGTAGGCCCCCGCGACCGGCTCGGCCGTGAAGAGCGCGTCGAGCTGGTCGAGGCGGGTCGGGGTGTTCTCGCGGCGGTGCTGCAGGTGCACGGAGGTCACGCGCAGCCCGTCGGCCCAGGCGGCGCGCAGGTCGGTCCCGTCCGCAGGCGTGACGGTCGCGGAGATCGCGGACCGGTGCTGCGGACCTGCGCCGAAGGGCAGCGACGTCCGCGACACGTCGGAGACCGTGACGGTGTCCGGGTCCCAGAGGATCGCGTTCCCGAACTGGCGGTCGGCCGCCCCGACGAACGCGACCTCCATGTCGGTGGCGCGTGCGAGGTAGCTCGCCATGTCGATGCCACCGCCCAGCACCCAGCCGCGCGAGACCTCCTGGAGCGTCACGACCTGGGCGCCCGAGTCGCGGATCGTCGCGGCGACGTCGTCGAGCTCGACCGACGGCGTCGAGCTGACCCCGTAGTGCAGGTTCCAGTCGAGGACGACGAGGCCCTGCTCGTCGCCGGCCGCCGCCCCGCTCGCCGTCCGGTCCCCGGTCGGCAGGTCGACGAGCTGCACGGCGGCGCCGCCCACGGCCAGGACGGCGACCGCGGCCACGACGGGTAGCGCGACGCGCACGCTCGGCGGGGCGACGCGTGCAGCCGCGGCGGTGCCCGCGGCGGCCTGGGGCAGCGGGCCGGTGCGACGCAGCCCTGCGACCCCGATCACGAGGGCGACCAGGACCGGCACGGAGGCGTTGGGCACGGGCAGGGGCACGTCGTAGTCGAGCTGGTAGGCCAGGAGCGGCAGGATGAGCCCCAGCCCGACGGCGGTGCTCGCCCCGGCGAGGCGCAGCCAGCCGATCTCACGGGCCGGTCGGGTGAGGGCGTGCACGACGGCGTCGGTCGAGGCGACGGCGAGGCCGACGGCGCAGACCAGGAGCGCCCAGGCGAGCAGGTCGTCGAGCACCTCGGTCCGGCCGGGCAGCACGAAGACGACCAGGGCGAAGGCGACGAGCGCCACGAGGTCGGCCCACCGACCCAGGACCGACAGGACGACGTTGCCCCCGGGACGGCTCGACCGCGCGGTGCCCCGGACGGTCGTCAGCCCGACCATCAGGGCCATGACCACGACGGCTCCCGCGGCCACGGCCAGGGGGAGTCCGGTCTGCGACGCGATGAAGGCAGGGTTGCCGAAGACCATGACGCCCAGCGCGAGGTACGGGCCGAGCACCCAGATCCCGCGGGCCCCGGGGGCGGCGGGGTCTCGGCGCAGCAGCCAGGCCGAGACCACGGCCAGGCCGCCCAGCGCGAGGGGGGCCACCCAGGAGAGCAGACCGGTGCGCCAGTACGCGTCCCACGTCCCGTGGAGCAGGCTCACGCCCGCGGCGCCGAGGACGCCCAGGGACACGCCGAGGGCGACCATGCGCCCGTTCGCAAGAGGCGTCCAGGCGCCTCCCACCCTCTCGGGGGAGTCCTCGGCGGGCGACGGTCGGACGCCGCTCACGAACGCGACCACGATGACGAGCGTGGCCACCGCGAGCGAGGCGCCCCCGAGCCCCAGCCCGTAGCGGGCCGACCCGAGCGCCCCGTCCGAGCCGGCGGCGATCCCGAGCCCCTGCAGACCCAGCCGCCACCCGACCAGGGCGAGCACCGCGCCGAGCGTGACCCGCCCGGAGATCGGCAGTCGCGCGGCGATGATCGTCACGGCCAGCGCGGGAGCCGCGTACGTGATCAGTGCCGTCCCGGCGGCGACGGTCACGCTCGAGGCGAAGGCACGGTCGAGCAGGGGGCCGCTCGCCCGGATCATCTCGACCGCGAGCGCCGTGACGACGGTGAGCAGGAGCAGGCGGGCGGCGTTGCCGCGGCCGAGCCGTGTCACGTGCCGGGCCGCGTGGGAGAGCTGTCGACGGGTCGGGAACGGCGTCGACGAGCCGGCCGTGGCGCCAGGGGCCGTGGCGTCGGCGGTGTCGGCCGCGGCCTCGGTGGCGTCGGCGGAGGTCACCGCGCCGGTCGCGCCGTTCGTCGCGCCGGTCGCGCCACCGGTCGTCGACGGGGCGCGCGACGGGTCGAGCGGAGCCCCGGCGGACGCCGTCCGGCTCGGAGCGGGCGAGTCGGCCGCGTCCGGCTCGACCGCCGTGGGCGCGCCAGGCGCCTGTGACAGGTTCGGGGCGAAGCGTGCCGCACGCTCACGCCACGCCGACGGGGCCGGGGCGGTCTCTGTCGAGACCTCGACCCGCTCCCAGGCGGAGGCCCCGGCCGTGGTAGGCAGGGCAGACGTCCGGGGGCGCGCGGTCGGCAGCGCGCCGGTGGCGGGTGGCGAGTGCCAGGAGGTGTCCGCCTGGCGCACCAGGGCTGCCTGCTCGGCAGCACGTCGCTCGGCCCGGGTCATCGGCCGTGCGGGAGCGGGAGCGGGGTCCGGTCCGGGAGGAGGAGACCCTGCCGGGGTTCGCGGGTCGCCCGGGTCGTGGCTGCTCGTGGGGTGCTCGTCGGTCACGGCCCGACCGTACCCGGGCCCGGTGGCGCGATGACAGCGGCACGCACGGTGGGAGAGCGCCCCGGCACGCTTCACCCGGGCAGACCCTGCGATCTGTGATCGACCTCACACGAAAGGGGTCCTCGTGCCACACTGGGACTCAGTCGTCGACGACCCGGGCCGCCGTCCTGCGTGCCGCGCCCGGGAGGGAGGCCAGCATGACGAGCAGCACCCCCGAGAGGGCCCCAGGGGTGATCGGACACGTCGTGGGCGGCCGCCGCGTGGACGACGCGCACCGGTACGGAGCCGTCCACGACCCGGCCACCGGACGGGTCACGGGTCGCGTCGCCCTCGCCTCGGCGGCCGACGTGGACGCGGCCGTCGCCGCGGCGCTCGCGGCCTTCCCGGGCTGGTCCCGGACGGGCCTGTCGCGGCGCGTCGAGATCCTCTTCGCGTTCCACGAGCTGCTGCGCGGGCACCGGGACGAGATCGCCCGCCTGGTCTCGGCCGAGCACGGCAAGGTCGTGTCCGACGCCGAGGGGGAGGTCGCGCGAGCGCTCGAGAACGTCGAGTTCGCGACCGGTATCCCGCACCTGCTCAAGGGGGGCTTCAGCCAGCAGGTCTCGACCGGGGTGGACGTCCACGAGGTCAAGCAGCCGCTGGGCGTCATGGTCGGCATCACGCCCTTCAACTTCCCTGCCATGGTGCCGCTGTGGATGATCCCGACGGCGATCGCGTGCGGCAACACGTTCGTGCTCAAGCCGAGCGAGCGCGACCCGTCGGCGTCGTTGCTGGTCGCCCGGCTCCTGGCCGAGGCCGGGCTGCCCGACGGCGTCGTCAACGTGGTGCAGGGCGACCGGGTCGCGGTCGACCGGCTCCTGGAGCACCCCGACGTCGCCGCGATCAGCTTCGTCGGCTCCACGCCCGTCGCCCGCCACGTCTACGAGACGGGCACGCGCCACGGCAAGCGGGTCCAGGCGCTGGGCGGGGCGAAGAACCACCTGGTCGTCCTGCCCGACGCCGAGCTCGACGCCGCGGCGGACGCGGCGGTCTCGGCGGGCTACGGGTCTGCGGGGGAGCGGTGCATGGCGATCTCGGTCGTGGTCGCGGTGGGCGACGTCGCCGACGCCCTCGTCGAGGCGATCCGCACGCGCGTGGCGGGGCTCGTCGTCGGGCCGGGGAACGACCCCGCCTCCCAGATGGGGCCGCTCATCACGGCCGAGCACCGGGACCGGGTCGCGGCGCGCGTGGGCAGCGCGGTCGAGGAGGGGGCGGTCCTGGTCCTGGACGGGCGGGACGGGCCGCCCGTCGGACCAGGGCCGGACGGGCAGGACACGAGCGGCGGGTTCTTCCTGCGCCCGAGCCTCGTGGACCACGTGCGGCCCGAGCACACGGTGTACCGCGAGGAGGTCTTCGGGCCCGTGCTCTCGGTCGTGCGGGCCGAGACGTTCGACGACGCCCTGCGGCTCGTCAACGAGAACCCGTACGGCAACGGTGCGGCCATCTTCACGCGGGACGGGGGAGCCGCCCGACGCTTCGAGGTCGAGGTGCAGGCCGGCATGGTCGGCGTCAACGTCCCCATCCCGGTGCCCGTCGGCTACTACTCGTTCGGCGGCTGGAAGGGCTCGCTGTTCGGGGACACCCACATGTACGGCCCCGAGGGCATCCACTTCGCGACCCGGACCAAGGTCGTGACGTCGCGGTGGCCGGACCCCGCGACCAGCAGCATCGACCTGGGGTTCCCCCGGACCCGGTGACGAGGCGGACGAGCCGACGGACGAAAGGACGGCGAGCCGGATGACGGACGCAGTGCAGGGCACGGGACGGGCCGGACGGGACGACGCCCACGTCTTCTACTCGTGGTCGGCGCAGGAGCTGATCCGGCCCGTGACCATCGCCGGCGGTGAGGGCGCCTGGTTCTGGGACGAGAAGGGCACGCGCTACCTGGACTTCGCCTCGCAGCTCATCAACCTCAACCTGGGGCACCAGCATCCTGCGCTGGTGGGCGCGATCCAGGCGCAGGCCGGACGTCTCGCGACCGTCGCGCCGTCGTTCGCGAACCCGGTGCGCAGCGAGCTCGCACGCCTGATCGTCGAGCGTGCGCCGGGCGGCGCCGACGGCGGGCTGAACCGTGTGTTCTTCACCAACGGGGGCGCCGACGCCGTGGAGAACGCCGTGCGCCTCGCCCGGCGCCACACCGGTCGGCAGAAGGTTCTCGCGGCCTACCGGTCCTACCACGGCAACACGGGCACGGCCGTGACGGCCACGGGCGACCCGCGCCGCTGGCCCAACGAGGTGGACCCGGGCGTGCGGCACTTCTTCGGGCCCTACACCTACCGGTCGTCGTTCGGGGCCACGACCGACGCCGACGAGTGCGTCGCGGCGCTGCGCCACCTGCGCGAGGTCGTCGAGCTCGAAGGACCCGCGACGATCGCCGCGATCCTGCTCGAGACCGTGGTCGGGACCAACGGCGTGCTCGTGCCCCCCGACGGCTACCTCGCAGGGGTCCGCGAGCTGTGCGACGAGCACGGCATCCTGTACGTCGCGGACGAGGTCATGGTCGGCTTCGGACGCGTCGGCGAGTGGTTCGCCGTGGACCACTGGGACGTCGTGCCGGACCTCGTGGTCTTCGCCAAGGGCGTCAACTCGGGTTACGTCCCGCTCGGCGGGGTGATCGTGTCCGAGCGCGTCGCCGCGAGCTTCGACCGCACCCCGTTCCCCGGCGGGCTCACCTACTCGGGTCACCCGCTCGCGTGCGCGCCCGGCGTCGCGAGCATCCACGTGCTCGAGGAGCAGGGCATCCTCGACCGGGTCCGGTCGCTGGGCGAGCGGGTCCTGGGAGAACGCCTGCGTGACATGGCCGCGCGGCACCCCAGCGTGGGCGAGGTCCGCGGGCTCGGGTTCCTCTGGGCGATCGAGCTCGTCCGTGACCCCCTCACGCGCGAACGTCTCGTGCCGTTCCAGGGCACGCCCGAGCAGAACGCCCCCATGGCCGAGGTCGTCGCCGCGGTGACCGCGGGCGGCGTCTGGCCGTTCCCGCAGGTCAACCGCCTGCACCTGGCCCCGCCGCTCGTCACGTCGGTCGAGGACCTCGAGCACGGCCTCGACGTCGTCGACGCGGCGCTCGACGTCGCCGACCGGTACGTCGTCGAGCCGGTCCGGCACCGGCGCCGCACCGTGCCGACGGCGCCGTCCGCCGAGCACAACGGCCACCGCCCCCGTCCCGCCGCCCCACCCGAGGAGACCCCATGATCGTGCGCGCCGCCCTCACCCAGGTCCGCTGGACCGGCGACCAGGAGTCCATGGTCGCGGCCCACGAGCGGTACACCCGCCAGGCCGCCGACCAGGGGGCCCAGGTCATCTGCTTCCAGGAGGTGTTCAACGCGCCCTACTTCCCCCAGGTCGAGGACGCCGCGTTCTACTCCTACGCCGAGTCCGTCCCGGGCCCGACGACCGAGCGCTTCGCGGCCCTCGCCAAGGAGCTGGGCATCGTGGTCGTGCTGCCCGTGTACGAGCTCGAGCAGCCTGGGATCCTCTACAACACGGCAGCCGTGATCGACGCCGACGGCAGCTACCTCGGCAAGTACCGCAAGACCCACATCCCGCACCTGCCCGGGTTCTGGGAGAAGTTCTACTTCCGTCCCGGCAACCTGGGCTACCCGGTCTTCGACACCGCGGTCGGGCGCATCGGGGTCTACATCTGCTACGACCGGCACTTCCCCGAGGGGTGGCGGGCCCTGGGTCTCGCCGGAGCGACCATCGTCTTCAACCCGAGCGCCACGAGCCGCGGCCTGTCCAACTACCTGTGGCGGCTCGAGCAGCCCGCGGCGGCCGTGGCCAACGAGTACTACGTCGGTGCCATCAACCGGGTCGGGTTCGAGGAGCTGGGCTCGAACGACTTCTACGGCACGAGCTACTTCGTGAACCCCGAGGGTGCGTTCGTGGGCGAGACGGCCGACGCCTACGAGGAGGAGCTCGTGGTGCGCGTCCTCGACCTCGACCTGCTGACCGAGGTCCGCAACCGGTGGCAGTTCTACCGCGACCGCCGCCCCGACGCGTACGGCCCGCTGACCGCGCCCTGACGCCAACGTGACGGGCCCAGCCGGCCCGACGGCGCCGCACCCCGCACGGCGCCGCACCCCGCACCGCGCGGCACCCCCACCGACCGACGAACGAGAGGACGCACACCATGGCACTGACCCTCATCACGGGTGGCACCGTCGTCGGGCCCACGGGGCGCTCGCGCGCCGACGTCCTGCTCGACGGCGAGCAGGTCGCCGCCCTGCTACGCCCGGGCGACACGTCGCTCGGCGTGGACCTCGCCTCGGTCGCGCAGACCGTGATCGACGCGACCGGCAAGTACGTCATCCCGGGCGCGGTGGACCCGCACACCCACATGGAGCTGCCGTTCGGCGGCACGGCCGCCTCGGACACGTTCGAGACCGGGACGCGCGCCGCGGCCTGGGGAGGCACGACGACGATCGTCGACTTCGCGGTCCAGCGCACCGGCGAACGGGTCCAGGACTCCCTCGCGGCGTGGTTCGCCAAGGCCGAGGGGAACTGCGCCGTGGACTACGGCTTCCACCAGATCCTCGGCGGGGTCGACGACGACTCGCTCAAGGCCATGGACGAGCTCGTGGCCGAGGGCATCACGAGCTTCAAGCTCTTCATGGCCTACCCCGGGGTGTTCTACAGCGACGACGGGCAGATCCTGCGGGCCATGCAGAAGGCCGCGACCAACGGGTCGCTGGTCATGATGCACGCCGAGAACGGCATCGCGATCGACGTCCTCGTGCGCCAGGCCCTCGACCGTGGCGACACCGCCCCGTACTTCCACGGCACCACGCGCCCCTGGGAGACCGAGGAGGAGGCCACGCACCGTGCGATCATGCTCGCGCGCCTCGCGGGCGCCCCGCTCTACGTGGTGCACATGTCGGCCAAGCAGGCCGTGGCCACGCTCGCCCGGGCACGCGACGACGGGTGGAACGTGTTCGGCGAGACCTGCCCGCAGTACCTGTACCTCTCGCTCGAGGAACAGCTCGGGGCGCCCGGGTTCGAGGGCGCCAAGTGGGTCTGCTCGACCCCGCTGCGCTCGCGGGCCGAGGAGCACCAGGAGGAGCTGTGGCGCTACCTGCGCACGGGCGACCTGTCGGTCGTGAGCACCGACCACTGCCCGTTCTGCTTCAAGGAGCAGAAGGAGCTCGGGCTCGGCGACTTCTCCAAGATCCCCAACGGGATCGGGGGCGTCGAGCACCGCCTCGACCTCGTCTACCAGGGCGTCGTCGACGGGCGGATCTCGCTCGAACGCTGGGTCGAGCTGTGCTGCACGACGCCGGCGCGCATGTTCGGCCTCGGCGACCGCAAAGGGGTTCTCGCCCCGGGAGCCGACGCCGACGTCGTGGTCTACGACCCCGCCGGGCACACCTCGATCGGCTACCCCACGGACGCGGACACCGCGCGCGGGAACCGCAAGACCCACCACATGAACATGGACCACTCCGCCTGGGAGGGCTTCGAGATCGACGGGCACGTCGACGTCGTGATCTCGCGCGGTCAGGTCCTGATCTCCGGCGGCGAGTACCACGGCCACCCGGGGCACGGCCGGTACCTGCGTCGCAGCCACTCGGCGTACCTGAGATGACGGGCGGGGACCAGCCATGACCGCGACCGGCACGGCCGAGCGCCTCGACCTGGGCGTCGTCCTGCAGACCGACCCGCCCGCGTGGCGCGTCGTCGACCTCGCGCGACGCGCAGAGCTCCACGGCTTCAGCCACGTCTGGACGTTCGACTCGCACCTCCTGTGGCAGGAGCCGTACGTCATCCACTCCCAGATCCTGTCCGCGACCCACCGCGTGACCGTCGGGCCCATGGTCACCAACCCCGCGACGCGCGACGTGACCGTGACCGCGTCCACCTTCGCGACCCTCAACGACATGTTCGGCAACCGCACGGTCTGCGGGATCGGCCGCGGGGACTCAGCGGTCAGGGTGACCAACGGCAAGCCCGTGACCCTCGCCGAGCTGCGCACGGCCGTCACGACCATCCGAGGGCTCGCCGGCGGGCAGGCGGTCGAGCACCACGGCTCGACGCTCCACCTGCCCTGGGCCCCCGACAGCCGCACCCCCGTGTGGGTCGCCGCCTACGGCCCGCGCGCGCTGGCGCTCGCGGGCGAGGTCGGGGACGGGTTCATCCTCCAGCTCGCCGACCCCGACATCGTGGCCTGGTCGATCGACGCGGTGCGCCGGGCCGCCGAGCGCGTGGGGCGTGACCCGGCCGAGGTGAGCATCTGCGTGGCCGCGCCCGCGTACGTGACGGACGAGGCGTCGTCGGGCGGGGACGGGCCCGGGAACGTGGGCAGGCGTACGCTCGCCCACGCCTACGACCAGTGCCGCTGGTTCGGCGGCATGGTCGGCAACCACGTCGCGGAGATCGTCGCGCGCTACGGGGCGGGGGACAGCACGGGGACGGACGGCGACGGGGGGCCGAGCATCCCTCGGGCCCTGACCGACTTCGTCGCGGGCCGCGTCGACTACGACTACAACGAGCACGGGCGTGCGGGGAACACGCACACCGCGTTCGTGAGCGACGAGATCCTGGACCGGTTCTGCCTGATCGGGCCGCCCGCGCGGCACGTCGAGCGGCTGCTCGAGCTCAGGGCGCTCGGCGTCGACCAGTTCGCGCTCTACCTCCAGCACGACGCGAACGACGAGACGCTCCAGGCCTACGGCGAGCAGGTCCGTCCCGCGGTCCAGGAGGCGGGCCGGGTCCGCGGGTGACCGGGAAGCGCTCGGTGGTGCGTGGGCGCGGCGGACCGCTCAGGCGAACAGCTCCTGGCCCACGAACGCACCCTGGTCCCCGCCCAGCGTGGCCCCCTCGGCGACCCCGCGCGGCACGGCCCAGATCCCCGAGCCCGTGTGCCGCAGGTACTCGCTCATGAGGTCGTGCTTGGCGAGCGCGTTCTGCATGGGCACGTACTGCGTGGCCGGGTCGCGCACGTACGCGAGGAAGAAGAGCCCTGCGTCGAGCCTGCCGAGCCCGTCGGAGCCGTCGGTGTAGTTGTAGCCGCGGCGCAGCATGCGCGCGCCGCCGTTGCTCGTGGGGTGCGCGAGGCGCACGTGCGAGGCCGGGTCGATGAGCGGGGCGCCGCCGCGGCCCGCCGCCTCGAAGTCGGGCTCGGTGCGCTCCTCGCCGCCGGACAACGGAGCCCCCGACCCCTTGGTGCGGCCCACGATGGTCTCCTGCTCGCGCAGGGGAGCCCGGTCCCACGTCTCGATCGTCATCCGGATGCGGCGCGCGACCAGGTACGAGCCGCCCGTGAGCCAGTCGGCACCGTCGCCCGGTGCGACCCACACGTGCTCGTCGACCGCCGCCGACTCCTCGGACGTGATGTTGGCCGTGCCGTCCTTGAAGCCGAACAGGTTCCGAGGCGTGGGCTGGGTCGTCGTGGTCGACGACGTGCGCCCGTAGCCGAGCTGGCTCCAGCGGACCGACGCCGTCCCGAACGCGATGCGCGCGAGGTTGCGGATCGCGTGGACCGCGACCTGCGGGTCGTTCGCGCAGGCCTGGACCGCGAGGTCGCCGCCGCAGCGCGCGTCCTCGAGCATGTCGCCGGGGAAGTGCGGCAGGTCCGCGAGGAGGTCGGGCCTGCGGCCGTCGAGGCCGAACCGCGGCGTACCGTCCGCGGCCGTGAAGAACGAGGGGCCGAACCCGAAGGTGATCGTCAGGCCCGAGGCCGGCAGGTCCTCGGCCTCGCCCGTGTCGTCCGGCGGGGCGTCGTACGGCCCGGACATGGGCCCGAACTCCCCGGCGGGCAGGCCCTGCGTCATGCGCGAGGCCGCGAGGGTCCACGCGCGCAGCAGCGCGACCACCTCGTCGCGGTCCTGCGTCGTGACGTCCCACGTCGCGAAGTGCAGGCTGTCCTGGACCGGGGTCGTGATCCCGGCCTGGTGCTCGCCCGTGAACGCGAACGCGCCGTCGCCCTCGGCGGGGCCCGCGCTCGGCGCCGAGGTGCGGGCCGTGGCGTTCCCGGCGGCGAAGCCGCCTGCGAGCCCCGCCCCGGCCAGCCCGACGCCGGCCATCCCCAGGAGCGCGCGCCCCTATCGGGGGCGCGCCTCCAGAGGTGGCTCGGCCCGTCCCGAGGCGTCACCGGGAGCGGCGGCCTCGCGGGGTACGCCGGGGCTCTCGTGCTCGGGCGATCCGGTGTCGGGCTGGTCGGCCTGGTCGGGCTGGTCGGGCGTTGTCGTCATGGTGCGTCGATCCTCAGAGCACCACGGCGGCGGTGAGCTGCGAGAGCGGCTCGCTCAGCGAGTCGACGGCCTGCGAGAGCGCCTTGACCTGCTCGGGGGTGAGGTCGGTGTAGAGCACGAACCCGTCGCCCTGCTTCTGCTCGTCGAGCAGGCCCTGGAGCGTCGTGAAGCGGTCGTCGAGCGTCGCGGCGAGCTTCTCGTCCTTGGCCGCCACGACGTCGCGCAGACCGTCGTAGGCGACCTTGGCGCCGTCGACGTTGGCCTGGAAGTCCCACAGGTCGGTGTGCGACCAGATCTCCTCCTCGCCCGTGACCTTGCCCGTCGCGACCTCGTCGAGCAGCCCCTTGGCGCCGTTGCCGATCGCGGGTGCGTCGATGCCTTCCGCGAACGACGCCTCGTGCGTGCGGTCGAAGAGCTCCTGGGTGTCGGCGAGGAGCTGGTCGGCGTACTGCGCGCGCTGCGCGGGCGTCAGTGCCACGTAGGTCTCGCCGCCGTTGGCCTCGGGTGCGGGCTGCCACAGGTCCTTCTCGAGCAGGTGCCAGCCGGTCCACTCCTGGCCCTCTTCGAGGTCGGCCTCGCGCAGGTCCATCTTGGGGTCGAGGTCGCCGAAGGACTCGGCGACGGGCTCGATGCGCTCCCAGTGGACGCGCACCGGGGCGTAGAGCGCCTTGGCGGCCTCGTCGTCGCCCGCCTCGTACGCGGTCACGAACTCCTGGGTGCCCTCGAGGAGCTGCTCGGTCTGGTCCTTGACGTACGCGACGTAGTTGGTCGAGGCCAGCGCGACCTGGTCGGCGACCGCGCCCGTGGGCTCGACGTCCGCGCCCGAGTCGGTCACGGTGAAGTCGGAGCGGATGCCGTCGCCGATCATGCCGGGCTTGCACGCGGTGACGTACTGTCCGGCCTTGGCCGTGAGGACCAGGTCGCGGCTGATGCCCGGGCCGATGTTCTCGACCTCGGACACGATCCGCAGGCCGTCCTCGGCGAGCAGGTAGAACTCGGTCACGTCGTCGCCCGTGTTGGTCACGGTGAAGACGATGTTGCCCGAGGGGGCCTCGGTGGCCGAGAGCGTGCACGCGTCGGCCGACGAGTCGACCGTGAGCTTCGCGGAACCTGCCGCGGAGCTGCTCGCGCCGGCGGGGGCCGGGTCGTTGGGCGTGCAGGCGGCCAGGACGGGGACGAGCAGTGCGGCAGCGAGCAGCGGCGCTGCGGCGCGGGTGGCCCGTGAGCGGGTCATCGGTTTCCTCCGGGAGTCGTGACGGTGGGTGCCGGGGTGCTGGCCTGCGCGGGGGCACTGCTGCGAGGCGCGCTGAACCAGACGGTCCGGACGAAGAAGAACAGCGTGGGGACGAGGTAGAGCCACCAGGCGGCGAGCTCGAGCCAGGTGGTCGCGGGGGAGAAGTTGAAGACGCCCTTGAGGACCGTGCCGTACCAGCTCGACGGCGGGATCTGCGCGCTGACGTCGAAGGCGAGGTCGTGCAGCCCGGGCAGGATGCCGGCCTCCTGGAGGTCGTGCACGCCGTAGGCGAGCACCCCTGCGGCGACCACGATGAGGAACATGCCGGTCCACGCGAAGAAGATGCGCAGGTTGAGCCGGACGGCGCCCTTGTAGACGGCCCAGCCGAGCGCGACGGCGACGGCGAGTCCCAGCACCGCGCCGAGCAGCGGTCTGGTCGTGGTGCCCGTGGCCTGGGCGCCGGCCCAGAGGAACAGGGCGGTCTCGAGGCCTTCGCGCCCGACGGCGAGCAGCGCCATGACGACGACGGCCCACTTCCCGGCGGCCACGGCGTCGTCGAGCCTGTGCTGGAGGTCGGCCTTGAGGTGCCGGGCCGTCCTGCCCATCCAGAAGATCATCCAGGTGATGAGGCCGACCGCGATGATCGACAGCGTGCCGCCGATGGCCTCCTGGGCCTCGAACGTCAGCCCTTGCGGCCCGTAGGTCAGGGCCGCGCCGAAGCCGATCGAGACGGCCACGGCGACACCGACGCCGAGCCAGAGGAAGGGGAGCAGGTCGCGCCGGCCGGTCTTGACCAGGTAGGCGACGAGGATGCTGACGACGAGCGCGGCCTCGAGGCCTTCACGCAGGCCGATGAGGAAGTTGGCGAACACGGGAGTCCTTCGACGGGTCGCGGGGCGGGGGAGCCCGGGAGCCGGAGGCCGTGGCGGCCGGTGGTCGCAGCGGTGGGGCCCGGCCGACCTGGGACTCGCGTCCTAGTTTGGTAAGGCTTGCCTTCCTCCGCGAGAACAGTACTCCTGTCGCCGGTGTGCACGAACCCGTGGTCGCGTGACCCGCCCCACACGGCGGCGCTGACTGCGGGGCCGCGACCCGCGACCGGGAAGCTACGCCGGCGGCCGGTCGGCCACGACGACGAAGAGGGTCACCGACGCGAAGAACGGCTGCGTCGCAAGGTGCTCGGTCCAGCGTGCCTTCGCGCGCTCGCGCAGGTACCCCGCCTCGACGGCGCGACGGGCGACCCGCGCCAGGCCCAGGACCTGGTCCGCCTTGCGGACGTCGCGGAAGACGGCGGTCACGGGGACGACGCGCTCGACCACGAGGCCCGTCCGTTCGGCGAGCCCGGCGAGCCGGCGCCCGATCCTGCCGTTGCGGACGACCTGCTCGACGACGAAGCGCCCGTAGGCGTCGCTCGTCGCGGCGTCGGGGCCGTCGACGACGAGCGTGCCCCAGTCCGGCTCGGCGAGCACCGCGCGACCACCGCGCCGCAGGACCCGGAACGTCTCGGCGAGGACGAGCCCGGGGTCGGCCACGTGCTGGAGCACCCGGTCCGTGTGTGCGCGGTCGACGCTGCCGTCGGGAAGGTCGAGGTGGTGGACGTCCGCCTCCTCGACCCGGACGGTGGTCAGATGGCTCACCAGCGCGCGGGCCCGCGCCACGGCGCCGGCGTCGTGGTCGAGCCCGAGGACGCTCCCGGACGGCCCGACCGCTGTCGCGTACGCCGACAGGTCGGCGCCCGGGCCGCAGCCCAGGTCGAGCACGTCGAGGCCGTCGCGCAGGTCGAGCTCGGCCGTGGCGAGAGCCTTGTAGCCCCGGCCCAGGTCGGAGGCGGCGAGGCGCATCAGGTAGTCCTCGGGAGGAGAGGGCTCGAAGAGTGTCGGCATCCGACGATCCTGGTGGGGTCCTCGCGCCCGAGGGTGAGGCCGGTCGGGAGAGACGGGGTGGAACGTGTGGAGCCCGGGGTGCAGGAGAGCTGATCCCTGGCCAAGACGACACGATGTCGGTACGCTGGTACCAAGTTCCTCGTGACGAGGGACGCGCGGACGAGGGAGCAGTACCCGCACGGACAAGACTGACTCAGAGGGGTTACTTGTCATGGCTTGGGTTGTCCTCGTCCTCTCCGGGATGCTGGAGGCCGTCTGGGCGACGGCGCTGTCCGCATCCGAGAACTTCACGCGCAGGCGACCGACGGTCGTCTTCCTCGTCTCCCTGACGCTGAGCATGGTCGGTCTCGCCTGGGCGATGACCTCCCTGCCCACCGGCACCGCGTACGCGGTGTGGGTCGGCATCGGGGCCACGCTCACCGTGGTCTGGGGCTTCATCACCGGTTCCGAGACCTTCACCTGGCTGCGCGGACTGCTCCTGGTCCTCCTCGTCGGATCCGTCGTCGGCCTCAAGGTGGTGAGCTGACATGCCGTGGATCGTCCTGCTCGTCAGCGCCGTCTTCGAGGCCGTCTGGGCCACGGCCCTCGGCAAGTCCGACGGGTTCTCGCAGCTCGTCCCGTCGATCATCTTCTTCGTCGCGCTCGCCATCAGCATGGGCGGGCTCGGCTGGGCCGTCAAGCACATCCCGATCGGGACCGCGTACGCGGTGTGGGTCGGCATCGGCGCGGCCCTGACGGTCTCCTACGCGATCCTCACCGGCGACGAGTCCGCCTCGGTCGGCAAGGTCGTCTTCATCGCGGGCATCATCGCCGCGGTCGTGGGGCTCAAGCTCGTCCCCCACGGCCCCGGGAAGGGGAGCGCGGACATCGAGGGCGCCGAGGGGTCCTCGACCGGCGCCCCGTAGGCACCCGCACCACCGCACGGCCCGTGACCACCCGCACCGCGGGACGGTCACGGGCCGTGCGTGCGCCGGGGGCCTCGGCGTGACAGGCTCCCGGGAGGCGATGCTCCGGTCAGGCGACCTCGGCGAAGCGCCCCACGAGCTCGGGCCACGCGTCCCGGAACGCCTCCAGCAACGGGAGCGAGAGGACGTCACCGACCGCGACCCACGCGATCTCCAGGCTCTCGGCGTCGGTCGCGCGGGCTTCGAGGTGCGCGCCGGGCACGACCTCCGCGAGGACGGTCGTGTACCGCCAGGGCCCGTGGTCCAGGACCTGGTCGCCCACGATCGTCACGAGCGCGGGGTCGACGCCCGCCTCCTCGTGCGCCTCGCGCAGCGCTCCCTGCTCGGGCGTCTCGTCGGGATGGATCGCGCCGCCGGGCACCCCCCACGTGCCGCCCTGGTCGCTCCAGGGTGCCCGGTGCTGGAGGAGCACGTGGCTCACGCGGCCGTCCTCGCCCCGCCGGGCGACGAGCAGCCCCGCGGCGCCCGCGAGCCCCCAGTGCCGCCTGCCGCACGTGCACTCGACCCAGCCGTCCCCGGGCTGGAGGTGGCGCGGTGGATGCGGGGTGTCGGCTGCGTCGCGGGGCGGCGTGGGCTCGGTCGGGATCGTCACGGTCCCACCCTGCCATCCGGGGGAGTCTCGGGGACAGCACGTCGCCCGGGTGCTCACGACGTGGACGGGTGTCGGTCTTGCCGCGCGGGCTGAGGAGTCCGTGAGCGATCACCCGCGGAAATTCCTGGACGCGCACCGCCTCGCCCCGCACCATGGACGGGTGAGTCATCCCGAGCCGAACACCGTGTCCGACCCGACCGCAGAGGATGCCTCGACGGGCACCGACGCCGAGCCCTACGGCCCCCGCACGACCGCCGACCACGCGGCCGCCTCGCACGACCCCGTGGACCCCGTTGACCCGTCCGCGACGACCCCGACGGACGACGAGGCCGACAAGCCGCGCTGGCGCCGCGACGCGACGATCTTCCTGGGCGGCCAGACGGTCTCGCTGTTCGGGTCGATGCTCGTGCAGTACGCCATCATGTGGCACCTGACCCTCGAGACGAAGTCCGGCTCCGTGCTGGCGCTCGCCACGGTGTTCGGGTTCCTGCCGCAGGCCGTCGTGTCGATCTTCGGTGGGGTCTGGGCCGACCGGCTCAACCGCAAGTTCCTGATCATCGCGGCCGACGCGTCGATCGCCGTGACGACCCTCGCCCTCGCGCTGCTCATGCTCTCGGGCACCGACGACCTGTGGCTCATCTACGCCGCGCTCGCGATCCGTTCGGTCGGTGCGGGGATCCAGATGCCCGCGGTGTCCTCGCTCCTGCCTCAGCTCGTCCCGGTGAGCAAGCTCATGCGGGTCAACGGGATCAACGGGTCGATCCAGTCGGCCATGACGCTGCTGGCTCCTGCGGTCGCGGCCGGCGTCTACGCGAGCGCGTCGATCGTCGCGATCTTCTTCGTCGACGTCGTCACGGCCGTGATCGGGATCGGGCTCCTGGCCCTGATCCCCGTGACCAAGGTGCTGCGCGCCGACGAGGCCGCGGGCGAGAAGGTCGGGTACTTCGACGACCTCGTGGGCGGTCTGCGGTACCTGCGCGGCCACACCTTCGTGCGTTGGGTCCTGGGGCTGTACGCGGTCGTCTTCCTGCTGATCGTGGCCCCGTCCTACCTCACGCCGCTCATGGTCGTGCGCACGTTCGGCGAGGAGGTCTGGAAGCTCACCGCCAACGAGCTCGCGTTCTCGTTCGGCGCGATCCTGGGGGGCGTCCTGCTCGCCACGTGGGGCGGGCTCAAGAACCGCGTCGCGATGATCGTGGGCGCGACGTTCGTGTTCGGCGTGCTCTCCGTCGGCCTGGGCCTCTCGACGAACATGTGGGTCTTCTTCACGTTCATGTTCCTGCTCGGCGTCGCCGTGCCCGCCTTCGCCACGACCTCGATGACGGTCCTGCAGGAGACGGTCGAGCCCGACCGGCAGGGGCGGGTCTTCGGGTTCGTCGGCATCGTGATGGCGCTCGCGATGCCGCTCGGGATGCTGATCTTCGGTCCGCTCGCGGACCGGTTCTCGGTCGAGTCGCTCCTGATCGTGTCGGGTGCGCTCATGTTCCTCGTGATCGCGATCGCGGTGCTGGTCCCCTCGGGGCGTCGCGCGATGCGCGCGGCCGACGCGCACAGCACCGTCGCCGCGTAGCCGCGTCCCGTCGAACCCGAGGTTCGTCGGGCGGCTCCCACGAGCTGCCCGACGAACCTCGGGTTCGACGTACCGAGGTCAGGCGGTGACGTCGGTGATCTCGCAGATCGCGGTGCCCGAGCTCACGCTCGCGCCGACGCCGGCCGAGAGGCCCGTGACGCGACCCGCGCGGTGCGCGACGAGAGGCTGCTCCATCTTCATGGCCTCGAGGACCACGATGAGGTCGCCCTCGGCCACCACGGCGCCGTCGGTGACCGCGACCTTGACGATCGTGCCCTGCATGGGCGACGCGAGCGTCGTGCCGTTGCCCCCGTTGGTCTTGGCGACGGCACGACGCGCCGGACGGCGCGCGGCGTTGGCGGTTCGCGCGCGACCGGCGGCCATGCCGAGCCCGGCGGGCAGCACGACCTCGAGGCGCTTGCCGCCGACCTCGACCACGACACGCTCGGTCGCAGGTGCCTCCTCCTCCTCGGGCGCCTGGGCCGGGGCAGCCGGGGCGAGCCGCTTGAGCTCGTCCGCGAACGACGTCTCGATCCAGCGCGTGTGCACGCGGAACACCGAGTCGTCGGCCGGGACGAAGTCCTCGGCGTCGAGGACGGCCCGGTGGAACGGCAGGACCGTGGGGATGCCCTCGACGACCGTCTCGCGCAGCGCGCGGCGTGCGCGCTCGACGGCCTCGCGGCGGGTGGCGCCCGTGACGATGATCTTGGCGATCATCGAGTCGAACGCCCCCGAGATGACGTCGCCCTGCGTCACGCCGCTGTCGACGCGGACGCCCGGGCCGCTGGGGAAGTGCAGGCGCGAGATGCGGCCGGGGGCCGGCAGGAAGTTCGCGGCGGGGTCCTCGCCGTTGATGCGGAACTCGAGCGAATGACCCCGGGTGGCGACCGAGGAGTAGCCGAGGGGCTCGCCCGCGGCGATGCGGAGCTGCTCGCGCACGAGGTCGATGCCCGAGACCTCCTCGGTGACGGGGTGCTCGACCTGGAGCCGCGTGTTGACCTCGAGGAAGGAGATCGTGCCGTCGGCGCCGACGAGGAACTCGCAGGTCCCCGCACCGACGTAGCCGGCCTCGCGCAGGATGGCTTCGGAGGCCTTGTAGAGCTCTGCGCGCTGCTCGTCCGTCAGGAACGGCGCGGGGGCCTCCTCGACGAGCTTCTGGTGGCGGCGCTGGAGCGAGCAGTCGCGCGTGGAGACGACGACGACCGTGCCGTGCTCGTCGGCGAGGCACTGCGTCTCGACGTGGCGCGGGGTGTCCAGGTAGCGCTCGACGAAGCACTCGCCGCGACCGAACGCGGCCGTGGCCTCACGGACGGCCGAGTCGAACATCTCGTCGATCTCGTCGATGGTGCGCGCGACCTTGAGGCCGCGACCGCCGCCGCCGAACGCCGCCTTGATCGCGATGGGCAGCCCGTGCTCCGCGGCGAACGCGTGGACCTCGGTCGCGTCAGCGACCGGGTCGGGCGTCCCGGGCACCAGGGGAGCTCCCGCGCGGTGCGCGATGTGCCGTGCGCTGACCTTGTCGCCCAGCGCGTCGATCGCCGCGGGCGGTGGGCCGATCCAGACGAGGCCCGCGTCGATGACCGCCTGGGCGAACCCGGCGTTCTCGGCGAGGAACCCGTAGCCGGGGTGCACGGCGTCGGCGCCCGAGCGGCGGGCGACGTCGAGCAGCTTGGCGATGTCGAGGTACGTGTCCGCAGCGCGCGCGCCGTCGAGCGCGAAGGCCTCGTCGGCGAGACGCACGTGCAGGGCCTCGCGGTCGGAGTCCGCGTACACGGCCACCGACGCGATCGAGGCATCGGCGCAGGCGCGCGCGATGCGCACGGCGATCTCGCCGCGGTTGGCGATGAGAACCTTCGACAGGCGTCGGGTCGGGCTGGTCGCGGGGTTCGTGGAGTTCTCGGGCACGGCTCACGGTAGCGCGTCGGGCGCCCTGGGTTCACGCTGCGACCGGCGGTACTGGACAAGATTGGAGATCGGGCCAAGGCTCACCGGGGTCGTTTGTAGGAACCCTCCATGGTCGGCGGGGTCGACCGGCCGGTTGTGCGTCGTGGTTGTGCGCCCTCGACAAGCAGACGGCCCGCCCGCTCCCCGTCCCGCAGGCGCGGGCGGGGGGAACGGGCGGGCCGGCTGGCGGGCCGTGGCCCCGCGGGGCCGGACGGACCTCAGGACCAGAGGTCGGTCCAGGTCACCCCGATCTCGCCGAGCAGCTCGCGCACGAGCGGCAGGCTGATCCCGACCACGCCGTGGTGGTCGCCCTCGATGCTCTCGACGAACGCACCGCCCAGGCCGTCGACGGTGAACGCACCGGCGACCGCGAGGGGTTCGCCCGTCGCGACGTACGCCGCGATCTCGGCGTCGGAGACGTCGGCGAAGTGGATCGTCGTGGAGCTCGTGGCCCCGAGCGTGGCGCCGCTGCCGCCGTCCTGCGGGTCGCGCAGGTCGACGATCCAGTGCCCGGTGTGGAGCACGCCCGTCCTGCCGCGCATCGCGCGCCAGCGCTCGGTCGCCTCCGCGGCGTCCCGGGGCTTGCCGTGGACGGCCCCGGCGAACTCGAGCATGGAGTCGCAGCCGACCACGACGGGCGCGACCTCGTCGGGCCCGACGACGTCGCTCACGTCGTCGCGCTCGTGCGCCTCGCGCGAGAGGACCTGGGCGACCTCCTCGGCCTTGGCCTGGGCGAGGACGAGCACCGCGTCGGCGGGGTCGAGCGCGCCGAACCGGGCCGCGGCCGCCTCGAGGACCGCGTCCTCGTCGAGGCCCGAGACGCGGACCTCGGGCGAGACCCCCGCGGAGCGCAGGGTCGCGAGGCGGGCGGGGGACTGCGAGGCCAGGAGGAGCCGGACGCCCGGGGCCGGCGTCGCAGCCGTCACCTGAGCGCCTCGCGCAGGACGTCGAGCCCCACGGACCCGAGGTTCAGGGCGCGCTCGTGGAACGCCTTGACGTCGAACTCCTCGCCGCGTGCCTCGGCGGCCGCGCGGGCGGCGTCGCGAGTCTGCTCCCACAGCCGCTGGCCGACCTTGTAGGACGGGGCCTGGCCCGGCCACCCGAGGTAGCGGTTGAGCTCGAAGCGCACGAACGACTCGTCCATGTTCACGTTGGCCTTGAGGAACTCCCAGGCCTTGTCGGCGTCCCAGCGCGGGTCCTCGGAGTCGCCGCGCCACTCCTCGGGTGCGTCGAGCCCGAGGTGCACGCCGATGTCGAGCACGACGCGGGCCGCGCGCATGCGCTGGCCGTCGAGCATCCCGAGGCGGTCGCCCGGGTCGTCGAGGTAGCCGAGGTCGGCCATGAGGCGCTCGGCGTACAGGGCCCAGCCCTCGCCGTGGCCCGAGACCCAGCAGGCGAGACGGCGCCACGAGTTGAGGGTGTCGCGCGCGGCGACGGCCTGGCCGCACTGGAGGTGGTGGCCGGGGACGCCCTCGTGGTAGACGGTCGTCTTCTCGCGCCAGGTGTTGAACTCGGTCACGCCCGGCGGGACGGACCACCACATGCGCCCGGGGCGCGAGAAGTCGTCGCTCGGCGGCGTGTAGTAGATCCCGCCGGTCTGGGTCGGGGCGATCATGCACTCGAGGTCCAGGACCGGGGTCGGGATGTCGAAGTGCACGCCGTTCAGCGCGGCGATCGCGGCGTCCGAGGTCTCCTGCATCCAGGCGCGCAGCGCCTCGGTGCCGTCGAGCTTGCGGCTCGGGTCGGCGTCGAGGGCCGCGACGGCCTCCTCGACCGTGGCACCGGGACCGGCGATCTGTGCCGCGACGGCCTCCTGCTCGGCGATGACGCGTGCGAGCTCTTCGAGTCCCCAGCGGTAGGTCTCCTCGAGGTCGACCTCGGCGCCGAGGAAGGCCCGCGATGCCAGTGCGTATCGCTCGCGCCCGACCCCGTCGGCCACGGGGGCCTGCGGTGCGAGCTCGTTCTCCAGGAAGTCGGCGAGCCTCGCGTAGGCGGCCAGGGCGCCCGCGGCGCCGAGCTCGAGCTCCTTGCGCACCAGGGCGCATGCGGACGACTCGTCGAGCACGGCTGCGGCGGCCTCGCCCCGGACGAGGTCCAGGAAGAACGAGGACTCGGGGTCGGCAAGCTCGCGGGCCTGCTTGACGCCCTCGCGGACCTGACGGATCGCGGCGACCTTGCCGCGCTCGGCGGCGCTGGTCAGCGAGGCGATGTACCCGTCCATGGCGCCGGGCAGGGCCACGAGACGGGCCGCGACGTTCTCCCACGCCTCGATCGTGCCCGTGGGCATCATGTCGAAGATGTCGCGCAGCTCCTGGAGCGGCGAGGCGATGTTGTTGAGCATCGCGAGGTCCTCGCCCGCCTCGTGCAGCTCGAGCGAGAGCCCGATGCGCTCGCGCATCGCGGCGAGCGTGACCCGGTCGACGTCGTCGACGGGCTGGGCGTCCGCGAGCTCGGCCAGCACGGCCCGGTCCGCGGCCGCGAGGGCCTCGTACCCGGCGGGCGACAGGTCGGTCATGAGGTGGTCGTAGCCGCTGAGCCCCATGGCCGTGGCGGCGAGCGGGTTCAGGTCGGCGACGGTGCGCACGTAGGCGTCGGCGATGGCGTCGATCGCCGTGGGCGTGCGGGGGGTCCGGGCGGTGGGGGTGCCGGGCTCGGCCGGCGACGTGGGTGAGGTCACCCGGTAGAGGTTACTGCGTGGTACCGGCGGCGGCGTCGTCCGCGAGGATGATCAGCTCCCTCGCAGGAGCCGCTCTGCCAGGTCGAGCGCGGCCGACGGGTCCGTGGGGTCGAGCGGCTGCGGGGCGCCCCCGTCCGGTCCGATGTACACGAGCTCGTCGTCGTCCTCGTAGACGAGGACGGACCGGGTGCTCCCCGGGAGCGAGACGTCGACGCGAACGGTCCGCCACGCCCCGGTGGGCGGGACCTGCTCGACGTCCAGGTGCGGGTGCTCGGCACCCTCCCGGCCCAGGGCCACGAGGAAGTCCTGGTGCGCGGACTCCGCGGCAGGGGGCTGAGCGCCGTCGGGCGACGCGGCGGTGGCCGCGGCCCCCGAAGGGGCAGCACCGGCCGCGTGTTCCGGGTGCATCGCGCCCAGGAGGTCGTCGGCCCACGAGCGCTGGTAGCGCACGAGCACGACGCGCGGTCGCCCGTCCGTGCCGCGGGGGTACCAGACCGCGACGGGGTCGCCCGAGCGCGGACCGTCCGTCCCCGCCGGGACGGGCACGGTGAACGACGTCCGGACGGGGAGATGGTCGACCGAGAACGTGAGCCGACCGCTCACGCGAGCGGCGCCGTCGGGCAGGACGCGCAGGGCAGCGGCCTCGCCGGACCCCGCGGTGCTGTCGACGAGCACCGAGCCCGTCGTGCGTTCGGCGTCGGCGAGCAGGGCGTCGCGTGCGCGCGACTCGCGCTGCGCGTCGCGGTCGTCGAGGTAGCGCGCGAGCGCGAGGACCGCGACGAGCAGGAGCAGCACGGCCAGGACGCCCAGGACGGCCGCGGGCAGCGGCCAGCCCTGGGAGGGCGCGAGCTGGCGGTAGGTGACGAGCACGACCGCGGGGACGGTCGGCACGGTCCACGCCCACCGGCGCCAGCCGGTGCGGGCCGGGAGCGGGGGCAGGACCAGCCCGGTGCCGTCCGCCGCGAGCGGACGTTCGACGGCCCCGGGGTCGTCCGCGAGCTCGACCAGGACGGTCGTGGTCTGGCTCATGACTGCAGGCTCCACCGCCAGGCGTCGGCGTTGTGCCGGCCCGAGCGTCCGCCGAAGCTCTTGGCCGTCGCGCCCGCGCCGGTGCCTCGCAGGCTGCGCGACCGGTTGGTCCACTCGGGCAGGGGGGCCTCGTCGTCGGGCACGTGCGACGCGGCCGCCGCGGCGGCGAGCCCGGCGACGAGCGCCGCGACCTCGAGGTCGTCGGGGGCGCCGCGCACCACGCGCAGCTCCCGGCCCGACGACGCAGCACCCGTCTCGCTCACCGCTCGGCCTCCGGCGCCTCGTCGTCCGCGTCGCCGTACCCGTCGAAGTCCGCGGCCTCACCGCGCGACGCGGCCCACTCGGGGACGTCGAAGCCCGACTCGACGAGCGCGGCCACGACCTGCTCGCCCGCGTTGTCGAGGAAGTCGATCACGGCGTCGAGGGACGTGTCGGGAGTCTGGCCCGGCCCCACGACGAAGCCCAGGTAGAACGGCTCGGCGACCTCGGGGGCGGGCGGCGCGTCGGCGTCCGCCCCGGTCCCGAGGTCCTCCTCCGCGCCCCACACGAGCGAGCTCAGGTCCGGGTGCATGCCCAGCGAGTCGTGCAGCGCGTCGTAGAGCTGGGCGTTGAGCGCGCCGATCGCGGCCTCGAGCGCGAGGACCCGCGGGTCCTCGTCGGCCTCGGACGCGCCGAACTCGGTGCGCACCCCGACCGCCGTGCCGACGTACTCGTGCAGGGCTGCGGCCAGGGCGTCCACGGCCGCATGGATCGGGGCGTCGTCGACCGGGCCGAGGGGCTCGGTGCCGTGCGACGCGCCGTCGTGGCCGTCGGCCGGGTGCTCGTGGCCGTGTCCTGCGTGGTCGTCGTGCTGCTCGTCGGGCATGTCGTCCTCGCGGTTGGTGTCGTCGTTCGGTGGCGGTATCGGGGGCAGGGCCGGTGGCGACCCGGGTGTCATCGCGTCTCCAGGATCACAGCGGGATGTTCCCGTGCTTCTTGGGAGGCAGGCTCGCCCGCTTGGTGCGCAGGGCGCGCAGCGCCCGCACGACCTGCACGCGGGTCTCCGACGGACGGATGACCGCGTCGACGTAGCCGCGCTCGGCCGCGTCCCACGGGTTCACGATGGCCTCCTCGTACTCGGCGACCAGGCGGGCGCGCTCGGCGTCCACGTCCAGCCCTGCCTCTGCCGCTGATCGCAGGGCTCCGCGCTGGAGGATGTTGACCGCACCACCGGCCCCCATGACCGCGATCTGTGCCGTGGGCCAGGCCAGGTTCACGTCCGCGCCGAGCTGCTTGGAACCCATGACGATGTACGCGCCACCGTACGCCTTGCGCGTGATGAGCGTGACGAGCGGGACCGTGGCCTCGGCGTACGCGTAGATGAGCTTGGCGCCGCGGCGGATGATGCCCTGGTGCTCCTGGTCGACGCCCGGGAGGAAGCCCGGGACGTCGACGAGCGTCAGGACCGGGATGTTGAAGGCGTCGCACGTGCGCACGAACCGCGCGGCCTTCTCGGCCGCGTCGATGTCGAGCGTCCCCGCCATCGCGAGGGGCTGGTTCGCCACCACACCGATCGACTGGCCCTCGACGTGCCCGAACCCGACGATCACGTTCTTCGCGAACAGCGGCTGGACCTCCAGGAAGTCCCCGTCGTCCAGGACGTGCTCGAGCACGGTCCGCATGTCGTACGGCTGCGTGTCGGAGTCGGGGATCAGCGTGTCGAGCTCGAGGTCGTCCTCGGACACCTCGAGCTCCGTGTCCTCGGGGGCGAAGCTCGGCGCGTCGGAGAGGTTGTTCTGCGGCAGGTAGCCGATGAGGTGGCGCACGTAGTCGATCGCGTCGTCCTCGTCGGTGCCCATGTAGTGCGCGACGCCCGAGCGCTCGTTGTGGGTGCGGGCGCCGCCCAGCTCCTCGAAGCCCACGTCCTCGCCCGTGACGGCGCGGATGACGTCGGGGCCCGTGATGAACATGTTCGACGTCTGGTCGGCCATGACGATGAAGTCCGTGAGCGCGGGGGAGTACACCGCGCCGCCCGCGCTCGGGCCCAGGATGAGAGAGATCTGCGGGATCACGCCGGAGGCCGCGACGTTGCGACGGAAGATCTCCGCGAACTGGGTCAGGGCCGCGACGCCCTCCTGGATGCGCGCGCCGCCGCCGTCGGAGATCCCGATGAGCGGGACGCCCGTGCGCAGCGCCAGGTCCTGGACCTTGGTGATCTTCTGGCCGTGGACCTCGCCGAGGCTGCCGCCGAAGACCGTGAAGTCCTGCGAGTAGATGCAGACCTGGCGGCCGTCGACCGTGCCGTGCCCCACGACCACGCCGTCGCCCGCGAGCCGCTTCTTCTCGAGCCCGAAGTTCACCGAGCGGTGCTTGGCGAACGCGTCGAGCTCGACGAAGCTGCCCTCGTCGAGCAGGGCCTCGATCCGTTCGCGGGCCGTCTTCTTGTTCCGGGCGTGCTGCTTGGTGCGCGCTGCCTCCTCGGGCGCGACCGATGCCTCGGCACGCCGACGGTCGAGGTCGGCCAGCTTCGCTGCGGTGCCGATGAGGTGACCGGTGGGGGCCGGGGTGGTGCCGGCGACAGGTTCGTTCACGCAGCCGAGCCTAGTTGGTGGGTGGGACCAAGGGGGTGCGAGGGATCGCACCGGCGTGGGCGCGGCCGTTGGAGGGTTCCCACAACGTGTCGCCTCCGGGGTGAGCGCGCGGCCGTCGCCTCTGCCGCACCTGGGGTGCACGCGTGCATGATGGGCACATGACGACTGTCGACCACCCCGCGCTGCGTCCCGGCTTTCTGGCGGACCTTCTCGTGGCCCCGCACGGCCCGCTCGCCCGGCTCGAGGTCGTGGAGGAGTCGGCCTCGACGAACACCGAGCTCGCGGCGGCCGTGGCTGCCGACCCGCAGGCCTGGCCGGCGCCCGCCCTGCTCGTGGCCGAGCACCAGGTCGCCGGGCGTGGTCGCTCGGGCCGCGAGTGGGACACGCCCGCACGGACCGCGTTGACGGGCTCGCTCCTGGTGCGCCCCGACGTGCCGCGCGAGCGCCTGAGCTGGTTGCCGCTGCTCGCCGGCCTCGCGACGGTCCGGTGCCTGCGAGCGACGGCGGGGGTCGAGGCCGTGGTCAAGTGGCCCAACGACGTCCTGGTCGCGGCGCCCGGCGCGGCCGACGGGTCGGCACGGGAGGAGGCCGGGTGGGGCACGTACCGCAAGGTCGCGGGCATCCTGTGCGAGCTCCTGCCCGACGGCGGCGCGATCGTGGGCGTCGGGCTCAACGTCCTGCAGAGCGAGCGCGAGCTTCCCGTCCCGTCGGCGACGTCTCTTGCCCTGGTCGGCGCCGCGACGACGGACCGCGAGGTGCTGCTGACCGCGCTCGAGGAGTCGTTCGCGCAGACCCTGGGGCGGTGGCAGGCGGCGGCGGGAGATGCCGTCGAGGCCGGGCTCGCCGAGGAGTGCGCCGAGGTCAGCGCGACCCTCGGGGCGCAGGTGCGGGTCGACCTCACGGGCGGCGGTCAGGTGGCCGGTGAGGCGTGCGGGTTCGGTCCGGACGGTTCGCTGCTCGTGCGCGAGGCGGACGGGACGGAGCGCGTGCTGCACAGCGGCGACGTGCACCATCTGCGGCTCCGGGACGGTGCACGTGCGGGCGCGCCGGGCGGGCCGTCCGACGAGGTCGCGGCGGGGGAGCGCGGCGGGATGCCGGGTCCCCTGAACTAGGATCGGTCTGTGACGCACGACATCCCTGAGGCAGCCGACGAGACCATCGAGACCACCGAGGCGGCGGGGGAGAGTCGGCCGGAGCGCCGAGCGGACGCGGCGGCGCTGTCCGCGCTCGCGGGGGCCGCCAGGCCCGACAGCCCGCCCTCGGCGCCGTCGCCGGTCGAGGCGGACCTCGACGAGGCGCTCCTGGGCGGTCCTCGAGCGCTCACGGTCGAGGGGCTCGCCGAGCGCGCCGGGCTGACCGAGCGTCAGGTGCGCTCCTACTGGCAGGCGCTCGGTCTGCCCATCACCGAGCAGCAGGAGCAGATGTTCACCGAGGACGACGCGGTCGCCCTCGAGGAGATCTACTCGGTCGCGGAGCGCGAGAAGTTCGACGACCGGTCGCTCACGACCCTGATCCGGTCGATGGGGCACACGACCGAGCGGCTCGTGCTGTGGCAGGTCGAGGCGCTCGTCGAGCACATGACCAAGCGTTTCGACCTCGACGACACGAGCGCCCGCCTGCTCGTCCTGGACCGGCTGCCGGACCTCGCGCCCGTCCTGGAGACCCAGCTGCGCCACGCGTGGCGCCGTCAGCTCGCGGCGGTCGCGGCGCGGTTCACGGTCGAGTTCTCCGAGGCACGGGCCGGGGACGTCACGGACTCCCAGGCGCTGCCGCTGCCGCGGGCCGTGGGCTTCGCGGACATCGTGTCGTTCACCAAGCGCACCGCGGGCCTCGGGTCGAGCGAGCTCGCGGAGTTCGTCCAGCTCTTCGAGACCCGTGCGCGCGACATCATCACCGCGGCGGGCGGGCGGGTCGTCAAGACGATCGGCGACGCGGTCCTCTACGTCGCCGACGACGTCGCGACGGGCGCCAGGGTCGCGCTCGGTCTCGCCGAGGAGGGCGAGCGGGCCGGGGAGGGCATGGAGGTGCCGCCGGTCCGGGTCAGCCTGGTCTGGGGCCGGGTGCTCTCGCGGTTCGGCGACGTGTTCGGACCGTCGGTGAACCTGGCCTCGCGGCTCACCGAGATCGCCGAGCCGACGACCGTGCTCCTGGACCGCGAGACCGCGGCCCTGCTGTCGCGAGACTCGCGCTTCGCCCTGACCGCGCAGCCCGAGCGGGAGGTGCCGGGGCTCGGGGTGATCGAGCCCGTGCGCCTGCAGTGGGCGTACAAGGGCTGAGGTCGGACCTCAGACGGCCTGGACGAGCTCCGGGCCGTCGTTCGCGACGCTGTTGACGAGCGGCGCGACCTCCTGGGCCATCATGCGGACCTCGGGCGCGATGAGCAGTCCGGCGGCCTCGTCCTTGCCGACCGCAGGATCGAGCCAAGCGTCCCACCGGTCCGGGGCGAGCGTGAGCGGCATGCGGTCGTGGATCGAGGCGAGCGCCGGGGCCGCGTCGGTCGTGATGATCGTGGTCGACACCAGCCAGCGGGCGGGATCGTCGTCGGCCTTGGCAGGGTCCCGCCAGAACTCGTAGAGGCCAGCGAACGCTGCGACCGCGGGTCCGTCCGGGTGGATGAAGAACGGCTGCTTGGTCACCTTGGGCCTGCGGGCGGTGGATCCGGGAGCCGGAGGCGTCTCGATCTTCCGCCACTCGTAGTACCCGTCGGCCGGGACCAGGCAGCGCCGGGCCGCGAACGGCTTGGCGAACGCGGGCTTGTCGAGCAGCGACTCCGCCCGTGCGTTGATCATGCGTGCACCGACCCCCGGGTCCTTGGCCCAGCTCGGAACCAGGCCCCAGCGAGCCACGCGCAGCGAGCGCCGGACCTCGCCCGTGTCCTTGGCCGCGCGCTCGACGACGATCCGTACGGGGTCGGTCGGGGCGACGTTCCAGGACGGCGGCAGGAGCCGCGCGTCGTCCGCGAGGTCGGCGATCGCGAACTCGTCGGCGAGGTCCTGGGCGTCCCGGAAGGAGGCATAGCGTCCGCACATGTCTCCCAGGATGCCTCGTGCCACCCACGCCGCGCCCTGCCGCTCGGCGATCGCGCCCGCGGGCGGCGCCGTCGGGCCTCGGTCGTGGCTAGATTGACAGACTGACTAGTTAGCGACACGATCTAGCCATGTCCGAGCACACCTGGCCCAGCGAGTGGCTCCGCGGCGTCCTCGACGTCTGCGTGCTGCGCATCCTCGCGGACGGCCCCACCTACGGGTACGCGATCGCCGCACGCCTCGCCGACGGCGGACTCGGCGTCATCAAGGGCGGGACGCTCTACCCCCTGCTCGGGCGCCTCGAGGCCGGCGGTCTCGTCACGGTCGAGTGGCGAGCCGGCGACGGCGGCCCCGGGCGCAAGTACTACGACCTCACCGACGCGGGCCGCGACGAGCTCGCGCAGCGCGCCGCGCTGTGGGAGGCCTTCACCCGCACGACCGGCGGCCTCGTCACCGGCACAGACGCCGGGGCCGAGCCCCCCGGCCTCGCCGACCAGCCCGTCCGTCGACCCACCCCGACCGAGGAGAACCGATGACCCGCACGAGCGAGAAGCGGACCGCCGCGCGCTACGCGACCGAGAGGCGTCTCGCGCCGCACGTCGAGGAGGAGTGGGCCGAGGCCTTCGTGATCGAGCTGAGGCTGCTCGACGTACCAGGGGCTGCCCTGGGAGCGGCGCTCGCGGAGGTCGAGTCCCACTGCGCGGAGAGCGGCGAGCCGGCCGCGGAGGCGTTCGGGGACCCCGTGGCGTACGCGCGGAGCCTCGACCTGCCGGTCGAGCCCGACGGGCGGTGGGAGGTCGTGAAGGTGCTCGGGCCGACCTCCGCCCAGTTCCTGGGGCTGCTGCTCCTCGGATGGGGCGGCTCGGCGGTGGTCCTGGCCCGACGAGCCGGCGAGGTGCCGAGCGTCGACGTGACGGCCGGGATGCTCGCGACGATCGCGGTGTTCGGGGCGGCGATCCTGCTCTTCTACCGGTTCAGCTCCACGGTGCTGCGACGGGGCCTGGAGCGTCCGGTGGCGTCGTTCTTCGCCCTGGTGGGGTGCATGGCGGTGCTCGTCGCCGTCCCCGTCCTGCTGGACGGCGTCCTCGTCACGCTCCCGGCCTCGCCCGTGGCGGTGGCCGGTGGTCTCGCGCTGACCGTGGGCACGGTGTGGGGCGCGGTCCAGGCCAGGAGGGGCACGCTCGACGACCCGATCGTCTCGCCGCTGCCCGGCGAACCGCAGGAAGCTCCGGCCCGGGGGTCACGTCTCCTGTCGGCCACGGTCACGTGGGTGGTCCCGGCGTTCGCGCTCGCCTCCCTCGCTCTCACGTGGCTCCTGCTGGGGCGCTGAGCGTGCGGTGAGGCCGGGCGGCCGGGGCGGCCCCGGCGTCGGGCACGTCACGAAACCAGGACCCGGATCCGGGGGTGGGCGGGCTGTCGAATCGTTATGATCGAACCCATGGAGACACCCCCGGCAGGAACTGCACCCACCCCGCCGGCAACCCGCTCCGCCTCGGAACCCACCGCCCCGGCCCGGCGCCCCGGCCGCTCGACCGTCAAGTGGGTCCTCCTGCTCGGAGCCCTCGCCACGCTCCCGGCGTTCACGGTCGACATGTACCTGCCGTCCCTGCCCGACGTCGCAGCGGACCTCGACGCGAGCCCTGCCCTCGCGCAGCTCACCCTGGCGGGGATGCTCGTCGGCGGTGCGTTCGGGCAGCTCGTGATCGGCCCCCTGTCCGACCGGTACGGGCGCCGGGCGCCAGTGATCATCGGTCTCGCGCTGCACGTCGTCACCTCGGTCCTGTGCGCGGTCGTGCCGACGATCGGCTGGCTCATCGTCCTGCGCGTCCTCCAGGGCTTCTTCAACGCCTCGGCCCAGGTCGTCTCGATCGCCGTGATCCGCGACCGGTTCACCGGCTCGGACGCCGCCAGGATCCTGTCGCGTCTCATGCTCGTCATCGGCCTCGCGCCGCTCCTGGCGCCGACCATCGGCTCGTTCGTCGCCGGGCACGGCGACTGGCGCTGGGTGTTCTGGGTCCTCGCGGTCCTCGGCCTCGTCCTGGGGCTGATCGTGCTGCGCTTCATGCCCGAGACCCTCGAGACCGAACGCCGTCAGGCGGGCGGGGTCGGCAGCGTCTTCCGCGGCTACGGGGCGCTCCTCAAGGACCGCCACTTCGTCGCCCTCGCCGTGCTCCCCGGGCTCGGCATGGCCGTCCTGATGAGCTACGTCGTCGGGTCGCCGTTCGTCCTGCAGGAGGGCTACGGCCTCACCCACCAGCAGTTCGCCGCCCTGTTCGCGGTCAACGGGATCGGCCTCGTGATCTCGGCCCAGGTCAACGCCTCGCTCGTGCGGCGCGTCGCCCCCGTGCGGATCCTGCGCGCCGCCCTGGTCCTCCAGGGCGTGTTCGCGGTGGGCCTGTTCGTCGTGGCGCTCACGGGAGCCGGCGGGCTGATCGGGCTCCTGGCCGCGCTGTGGCTCACGCTCGCGCTCCAGGGGCTCATCCCGGCCAACGCCTCCGCGCTGGCACTGACCCGGCACGGCGAGCGGGCCGGCACGGCGGCCGCGGTCATCGGGGCCTTCCAGGCCGGGGTCGCGGGCCTCGTGAGCCCCCTGGTCGGCGTGCTCGGCGGCGACGCGGTCGCCATGAGCACGGTCATGCTGGGGGCCGTCGTGGCCTCCCTCCTCGTCCTCGGGCTCGCGACGCCCGCGTTCCGCAAGGGCGGCTGGCACCTGCCCGCCTGAACCTGCGCGGGGCGCCCAGGAGCGGCTTGTCGGTGGCTCTTGCGCTGCTCGGCCGCTGCGCGTCGAGGGGCTGGTGCCGGGCAGCGAAAGGTCGCGCGGGCGGCAGATCCGGCACGACACTTCACATTTCCTTTGCACGACACGAAGGCCTTGGCCGTGCGGTGGAACTAGGCTCGTCCCATGCCCAGCCCGAAGACCGCCTCGAAGAGCGGCCCTCATCACGCGCGCTCCCAGCGCACGCACAAGGTCCTTCGTGCCATCGGACTCGTCACCACCGCAGGCCTCGCCTTCGGCGTCGTGGGCGGGGCCGCCGCCTACATGGACTGGCAGTCGGCAGTGACTGTCAGCGACGTCTCGGCACTGGTCGACCCGCCGGCGACGCCCGAGCCGCCGCGCGACCCGGACGACCCGTACGCGGGGAAGTCGCTCAACATCCTCGTGATGGGGACCGACTACCGCGACGAGGAGAACGCCGAGCTCGCCGGAGCCGAGGAGGGCATGCGCTCCGACACGACGTTCGTCGTCCACATCTCGGGTGATCGCAGCCGGATCGAGGTCGTGTCGATCCCGCGCGACTCGCTCGTCGACATCCCCGCGTGCAACCTGTCCGACGGCGGGACGACCCGCAAGCAGACGGGCGCGATGTTCAACTCCGCGTTCGAGATCGGGTCCGGGGGGGTGGACGACATGGTGGGCGCCGCGGCGTGCACCATCACGACCGTCCAGGACCTGACCGGGTTGACCATCACCGACCACGTCGTGGTCAAGATGACAGGAGTCATCGGGGTCGTCGACGCGCTCGGTGGCGTCCGGATGTGCTTCCCGGAGCCAGTCGTGGGTGGCTCTCACTCGCGCGACCTCAACATCGCTGCGGGCGAGCAGGTTCTCGACGGCCGTACCTCGATCAGCTTCCTGCGAGCGCGCAAGGGCAGCGGCATGGGGCTGGAGATGGGCAGCGACCTGGCCCGGATCGCCCGCCAGCAGGCGTTCCTGGACTCGATGATGCGCGAGCTCCTGTCGAAGAACATCATCACCGACACCCCGCAGCTCTACGGCCTCATCAAGGCCGTGCTCTCCTCGATCAGCGCCAGCCCCAACCTCGCTGGCCTCGACTCCCTGGCCGGGCTGGCCTTCTCCCTCAAGGACATCGAACCGAGCGAGATCGTCTTCACGCCACTGCCCGTGGTCGAGGCTCCGAAGGACAAGAACCGCGTCGTGTGGACCAAGGACGCCCAGGCGATCTGGGACCGCATGGCGGCGGACGAGCCGCCGCCCGGGCACGAGACGCCCGCGCCACCGGCGGACGGCGGTGCGGTGGCGCCCGACACGGGGGCCACGGCTCCCGACACCGGCGCCACGGTCCCCGACGCCGGCACGACCGGTGAGGTGGCACCGCCTGCCGACGCCGGCACGACCACCCCGCCTCCGCTCCTCGAAGGGGTCTGCGCCTCCTGAGGGACGTCAGCGCAGCGCCGCGAGGCGGGTGACCGCCTCGCGGAGCACGTCCTCGCGCTTGACGAACGTGAACCGGACCCGCGAGGCCAGGGCCTGCGCCGTCGTCGGGCCCGAGAGGTCCTCGTCGCCAGGTGACGCGGCGCAGAACGCGCTCACGGGCACGCCCACGACGCCCGCCAGGGCGGGCAGGCGGCGGCACAGCTCGGTGCCGTCCTCGAAGCCCAGGGGCGCGCCATCGGCGACCACGAAGTACGTGCCCCGCGGCACGACGACCTCGAAGCCCGCAGCCACCAGGCCCTCGCACAGCAGGTCGCGTCGGGCCGCGAGGGACGCGGCCAGGGCGCGCGGTGCCTCGTCGTCGGCCAGGGCCTGCGCGATCGCCGGCTGGAACGGCGAGCCGGACGTGTACGTCAGGAACTGCTTGACCGTCCGCACGGCCTCCACGAGGTGCGCCGGGCCGTGCAGCCAGCCGATCTTCCAGCCCGTGAAGGAGAACGTCTTGCCGGCCGAGGAGATCGTGATCGTGCGCTCGGCCATGCCCGGCAGGGTCGCGACGGGCACGTGCACCGCGTCGTCGTACACGAGGTGCTCGTAGACCTCGTCCGTCACGACGACCGCGTCCACGGACCGCGCCGCGTCCGCGACCACCTCGAGCTCGGCGCGCGTCTGGACGGTCCCGGTCGGGTTGTGCGGCGTGTTGACCAGGATCAACCGCGTCCGCGGCCCGACGGCGGCGCGCACCTGCACGGGATCGAGGCGGAAGCCGTCCGGGGTCGGGTGGAGCGGGACGCGCACGTGCGTCGCACCGGCGAGCGCGATGCACGCCGCGTGCGAGTCGTAGAAGGGCTCCAGGGTCACGACCTCGTCGCCCGGACCCGCGAGGGCCAGGATCGTCGCGGCCAGCGCCTCGGTGGCCCCCGTGGTGACCAGGACCTCGGTGTCCGGGTCCAGGTCGAGACCGTAGTGGCGGCGCTGGTGGTCCGCGACCGCCTCGCGCAGCACGGGGATGCCCGTGCCCGGCGGGTACTGGTTGTGACCGTTCTCGATCGCGCGGATCGCGGCCTCCTTGATCGCGTGCGGGCCGTCCACGTCCGGGAAACCCTGGCCCAGGTTGATCGCCCCCGTGCGCAGCGCGAGGTTCGTCATCTCGGCGAAGATCGTCGACGCGACCGAGCCGTCGGGGCGCAGCAGGCCCGTCGCGGCGGCCGCGGCGCGCCAGCGGCCGGGGACCTGGGGCTGGGCGGGGCGGGGGACGGCGGGGATGCTCGCAGACATGCGCCGACCCTATGCCGGGGCGGTGCTCGCCGTGGCGCCCCGCGCTGCTGCCCTGCCCGGAGCTCGCGGGGCCATGACCATAATTCGGACATCCGTCGCGGCGGGATCCGCGAGATGCCGCGGATTCTGAGCGGTTGTCCACAGGGGTGGGTGCGGACCCGGCCGGTCGTGCCCTAGTCTCGGCGCGCAACCACCCCGACGGGTGGTCGACTGCGCGGGGGGCGCGCAGGGACGCAGGGGAGCGTGGCACGACGATGAGCACCGCAGGCGTGGCGATCCTCGAGCGTGAGGTCCGCGAGCTGATCCGCCGCCGTGGCGTCGACCCGCTGCGCGACAAGGCGGGCATCGACCAGCTCGTCGCCGACGCGCTGGCCGACTACGACACCCGGACTGCGCTGGGCGTCGTGCCCCCGCTCGCCGACGTCCCCGGCGCCGTACGGGCCGTGCTCGACGCCGTCGCGGGCCTCGGCCCCCTCCAGAAGTACCTCGACGACCCGGAGATCGAGGAGGTCTGGATCAACTCGCCCGCGCAGGTCTTCGTCGCACGCGGCGGGAACGCCGAGCTCACCTCGACCATCCTCACGAGCGCCCAGGTCCGCGACCTCGTCGAGCAGATGCTCAAGTCCTCCGGTCGGCGCCTGGACCTCTCGAGCCCCTTCGTCGACGCCGCGCTGCCCGGGGGCGAACGCCTGCACGTGGTGATCCCGGACGTGACGCGCGAGCACTTCGCGGTGAACATCCGCAAGCACGTGGTGCGGGCCTCGCACCTGGAGCACCTGGTGCGTCTCGGTTCGCTGACGCCGCACGCAGCGGCGTTCCTGCACGCCTCGGTCAGGGCCGGTCTCAACGTCCTCGTGGCGGGCGCCACGCAGGCGGGAAAGACCACCATGCTCAACGCGCTCGCCGGGTCGATCCCCTCCCACGAGAGGGTCATCACGTGCGAGGAGGTGTTCGAGCTGCGCTTCGCCGTGCGCGACATCGTCTCGATGCAGTGCCGTCAGCCCAGCCTCGAGGGCACGGGGGAGATCCCGCTGCGGCGGCTGGTCAAGGAGGCGCTGCGCATGCGGCCCGACCGGATCGTCATCGGCGAGGTGCGTGAGGCGGAGAGCTTCGACCTGCTCGTCGCGCTGAACGCTGGCGTCCCCGGGATGTGCACGATCCACGCGAACTCGGCCCGTGAGGCGATCTCCAAGATGTGCACCCTGCCGCTGCTGGCCGGGGAGAACGTCTCGGACCGCTTCGTCGTCCCGACCGTGGCAGGCGCGGTCGACGTCGTGGTCCACCTGGACGTGACTGCGGACGGGCGGCGCCAGGTCCGGGAGATCGTCGGGGTCCCGGGCCGCGTGGAGCAGGGGGTGGTCGAGACCTCGGACCTCTTCCACCGGCTCGGGGGGAATCTCGTGCGCGGCGACGGGTTCCCGCCGGCGGAGGAACGGTTCGCACGGGCCGGGATCGACCTCGCGGCGCTCATGGTCGGCCCGCGAGCGGGCGAGGGACGCTGACATGGGCGTCATGGTGGGTCTGCTGCTCGGGGTCGGGGTGTTCTGCGTGTGGTGGGCCTGGTGGGAGCCGACCTCTCGCCCGCCCCGTCGGACCGACGGCTGGTCGGCGAGGACGCAGGACCTCCTGGTGCTCGCCGGTGCACCGACGGTCACTCCGCGTGCGCTGGTCGGTGCAAGTGCGGCGCTCGGGGTCTTCGTCCTGCTGGTGGTGGTCACGCTCACCCGGGCGATGCCCGTCGCCGCGTGCTTCGCGTCGATGGCGGCCGCCGCACCTCTTGCGCTCGTGCGTTCGCGTGCCCGACGGCGGCGCTCGAGCCTGCGGGACGTGTGGCCGGAGGTCGTGGACCACCTCGCCTCGGGGGTGCGTGCAGGGCTCTCGCTGCCGGAGGCGGTGGGGCAGCTCGGGGAGAGGGGCCCGGTCGAGCTGCGCGAGCCGTTCGCGCGCTTCGCCCAGGACTTCCGGGCGACCGGGCGGTTCGCCGACTGCCTCGACGCGCTCAAGGCGCGGCTGGCAGATCCCGTCGCGGACCGCATCGTCGAGGCGCTGCGCATGACGAGAGAGGTGGGCGGCACGGATCTCGGCAAGCTCCTGCGCACGCTGGCGATGTTCCTGCGTGAGGACGCCAGGACCCGAGGAGAGCTCGAGGCGCGGCAGTCGTGGACGGTGAACGGCGCCCGACTCGCAGTGGCCGGACCGTGGGTCGTCCTTGCGCTCCTGGCCACGCGACCGGAGACGGCCCAGGCCTACAGCTCTCTCCAGGGGGCCGTGGTGCTCGGCGGTGGGGTGCTCACCTCGGTGGTCGCCTACCTGATCATGCGACGTATCGGGCGGCTGCCCGAGGAAGTGCGGGTCCTGCGATGAGCGGTACCGAGGTGTCGTGGCTCGGCGCCGGCGCAGGAGCGATGCTCGGTTGCGGGCTCCTCGTCGTCCTCTCGCGCCTGCGCGCGCGGCGGTTCCGGCTGGACGAACGCGTCGGCCCCTACCTGCGGGTGCTCGGGACGTCGTCGTCGCTGCTGCAGGAGTCGCCGGCGCGGTCGCCCTTCCCGTCCCTCGACCGCCTCGTCGGCCCGTGGCTGACCGAGGTCGGGAAGGGCCTCGAGAGATTCGGGTCGACCCGCGCGGTGCTCCGCCGACGCCTCGATCAGGCGGGGCGTCCCGAGAGCGTCGACCAGTTCCGCGCGCAACAGGTCGTGTGGGCCGTGCTCGGCCTGGTCGGTGGGTTGCTGCTCGCCCTGCTCCTGGCCGCGACCCGGGGATCGTCGCCCGTGGTTCTCGCCGCTCTCGTCGCCTTCTGCGGGCTCGGCGGCCTCCTCGGCTGCGACCACCGGCTCGCGCGCCAGGTCGCGCGGCGCGAGGAACGCATGCTCATGGAGTTCCCGACCATCGCCGAGCTGCTCGCGCTGTCCGTCGGGGCAGGAGAGGGACCCGTCGCGGCGATGGAGCGCGTCGCGACCATGGCCCGCGGTGAGCTGTCGGCAGAGCTCGCGCTGACGCTCTCGATGGTCCGCTCAGGCGTGCCGTTGGCACGTGCGCTCGAAGCGCTGGCAGACCGGACCGCGTTGACGAGCCTGACCCGCTTCGCCGAAGGCGTCGCCGTGGCGGTCGAGCGGGGGACTCCGCTCGCGGACGTCCTGCGTGCCCAGGCGCAGGACGTGCGGGAGGCGGGCCGTCGGGCGCTCATGGAGTCGGGCGGCCGCAAGGAGGTCCTCATGATGGTCCCCGTGGTCTTCCTGATCCTTCCCGTGACCGTCTGCTTCGCGATCTATCCGTCGATCGCGACCCTGCGGATCGGCCTCTGAGCGGACGACCGACACCCGTGCACCGGACGGACGACCGACCGACCCTGCCCACGACCTGCGAAGACGACCTGGACCACGGCCGCGCACGAACGACGCGGCCGACCGACCGAGGGAGCATGATGACGAGACGAACGACGACCTTGACCGGACGGGTCCGGCAGCGCCTGGGGGCGCCGGAGCGGGGCGACGTCCCCGGCTGGGTCCTGGTGACCTTGATGACCGCAGGCCTGGTGATCGCCCTGTGGGCCGTCGCCGGCCCGGCGCTCACCGAGACCTTCACGAAGGCGATCAACAGCGTCGGCGGTCCGTGAGCCACGTGCGCGGACGACGCGTCCAGGCCACTGGTCGGGCCGTTCCCGTGCGGGACGGCGGCTCGGCCGTCGTGGACTTCGTCCTGGTCTCCGTGATCCTGCTCGCCCTGTTCCTGGGGGTTCTCCAGGTGGTTCTCGCGTTGCACGTGCGGGCGATCGTGATCGACAGCGCGGCCGAGGGGGCACGGCTCGCAGGCCGGGCCGACCGGACCACGGCGGACGGTGCCGCGCGCACGCGCACCCTGATCGACGCGGCGCTCTCCGAGCGGTTCGCGCAGGACGTCTCGGCGCGAGAGGTCGACCACGGCGGGTTGCGTGTCGTGGAGGTGACGGTGACCTTTCCGCTGCCCGTCGTCGGGCTGCTCGGCCCGTCGGGCGTCGTCACGGTGGATGGGCACGCTCTGAAGGAGGAGCAGTGAGCAGGCGCGGGGGCGCCGTGGCTCGGCAGCACGACAGGACGGGTCCGACCGGTGGGTCTCTGCAGAGGGTGCGGTCTCGTGTCGCGGACGGTGCTCTCGTGGGACGTCGCAAGAGCTCTCGCACGGTCTGTGAGGAGGGCAACGCCATCGTCGAGTTCCTCGGGGCCGCGCTGCTCCTCCTGCTGCCCGTGATGTACCTCGCGCTGACGCTCGGACGGATCCAGGCGGCGACCTTCGCGGTCGAGGGCGCTGCGAAGGAGTCGGCTCGCGCCTTCGTCACGGCCGACTCGGTCGCGCAGGGCGAGGCGCGTGCGGGTGTTGCGGTCTCCTTGGCGCTCGCGGACCAGGGATTCACGGACGTCCGACCAGCCGACGTGCTGTCGATCTCGTGCTCTGGCTCCCGCTGCCTCGATCCCGGCAGCGAGGTCGGCACGATCGTGCGCTACGACGTCCCTCTCCCGTTCGTGCCGCCGGGAGTGCGGTCGTGGGTGCCGTTGTCCGTCCCGGTCGAGGCCGCCCACGTCTCGTCCGTGGACAGGTACGCGGGGGCGCGGCAGTGAGGGGCCGCCGTCGTCCGCTGCTGCCGACGGCGCGTGGGCGCTGCGTTCCTGCCGTCCGGGGACGTGGGGACAGCGGCCAGATCCTGCTCCTCACGAGCGCCTTCGTCGCGTTCGCGCTCCTGCTCGTCACCGTGGTGGTCTCGGCGACGGGGGTCCACCTCGACCGGAAGCGGCTTCTCGACGTGGCGGACGCCGCCGCGATCGACGCAGCCGACTCGATGAGCGAGGACACCTTCTACGAGGGGCAGTTGCCGGCCCCCCAGGAGCAGGCGGTGCTCCGGCTCAGCGACGCGGAGGTACGTGCCTCGGTCGAGGAGTTCTTGGGGGCGCATCCCGAGATGCTGGACGACCTGCATGCTGTCACCATCGTCGAGGCGTCGACGCCCGACGGACGGACCGCGGAGGTCCAGCTCGTCGGGTTGTCCCGCCCGGTCCTCGTCACCTGGGTGACCCAGCTGTGGTCGGACGGGATCCTCGTACGTGCCGGGTCCAGCGCACGGGCTTGGTGAGTCCCGAGGGTCGGTGGTACTCATGACCATCCGGTGAACACGGGCGGCGCAAGGTGACCAAGTACGTTCACTTTCTTAACGAACCATGCAACTTTTGTCTGATGACTGACAAAACAAGGGTTCGCCGCTATGGTGATCCGGTCCGACACCCTCCAACGACGGAGACTTACATGAACGCACGTGCAAGGAAGCAGTGGATTGCCGGCGGAGCACTCGGTGCGATGCTTCTCGGAACCGTCGCGATGGCCTCCGGGGCCGCCGCCGACGAGGTGACCCACGGTGAGGAGGACGTCCAGATCCAGGTCGCCGTCACGCCGGTCGGAGCGCTCGCGCTCAACGTCGCCAACCCGTCCGTCACTCTCGGCGAGACGACCGACGACGACGTCTGGGCCGCCGGGAACCGTGAGTTCACGGGTCTCCTCGACGGCATCAGCGTCACCGACGACCGCAACGACGTGGGTGCGGACGCGAGCTGGACCGTCACGGGCCAGGTCAGCAGCTTCACCGCCGCAGGACTGCCGGAGATCGACTCCTCGAACCTCGGGTGGGTCCCCGAGCTGGCGAACCCGATCCCCGGTGACTTCAACGTCACGCCGGGCCAGCCGATCGCCGGCGAGCTCCAGGAGGTCCCCGCGGGCGAGGGCCCCGGTGGCGACTGGCTCACGGGCGGCGTCCAGGTCGGTGACCTCCTGGTGTCGAGCGGCTCGTCGCTCGAGGCCAAGGGGCAGTCGTTCGGCGTCAAGGCCGGCCTGAACCTCACGGTCCCGAAGGGCACGCCCTCCGGTGCGTACGCGTCGACGCTGACGCTCACGCTCATGGAGAGCTGACAGCTCGATCTGAGTCACGGACGGTGACGAACGCAGGGCCGGCGGATCTCCGTCGGCCCTGTACCGTCTCCGGTGCAGCAACCCGTTCGAGGAAGACCGGAAGTCGTGGTGAGCAAGGACATGAAGAAGGCACGTGAGGCAGGACCTCGGCCGACGAGGCGGACCGTTGCCGGGCTCCGTACGGGGCTCGCGGCCCTCGGTGCGCTGGCGCTCACCCTGGTCGGCGTCGTCGGGGCGGCCCACGCGAGCGCCCCCGACCCCGACAGCTTCCGGTTCTCGGTCACCACGGCGTCGGCCGAAGGCCCCGACGACCGCCGGATCTTCGACTTCGTCGCGGAACCCGGCGCCCAGATCCAGGACCAGGTCGCCGTCTCCAACCACGGTCCGGCCCCGGTGACCTTCGCCATGGTCACGAACGACGGCATCTTCACCCCCACGGGGAGCTTCGACATCCGCACCTCCGACCAGGAGCCCCAGGACTCCGGCGGCTGGTTCGAGGTCCAGCAGAGCGTGGAGGTCCCCGCGGGCGAGACCGTGATCGTGCCCTTCACCATCACGGTGCCCGAGAACGTGACGCCCGGCGACCACCCCGCCGGCATCGTCGCGACGGTCACGACAGCGGCCTCCGCCTCGGGTCCGGGGGTCGGTGTCGAGAGCAGGGTCGGCGTGCGCGTCAACCTGCGGGTCCCGGGGGAGGTCGTGCCCTCGATAGCGCTCGACGGCGTCACCGCGACCTACACGCCGTCGTGGAACCCGTTCGCCCCGGGCGACGTCAGGGTGTCCTACGAGGTGACCAACGACGGGAACCTGCGGGTCGCCGGTGACCAGACGATCAATACGTCTGGACCGTTCGGCATCGGTGCCTCGTCCCTGGATCGCGGTGTCGAAGGGATCAAGGAGCTCATCCCTGGCACCTCGCGCTCGACGGCGGCGACGATCGGTGGGATCTGGCCCGTCGGGCCCGTGACGACAGAGGTCGTCGTGACGCCCGCGCTCGTCACGACCGAGGGTGAGGCCGGCGGGGCGATCGACGTCCCCGCGGCGGACCTACGACCTGTCACGGTCACCGTGACGACCTGGGCGATCCCCTGGGTCCACCTGCTCCTCCTCGCGGTGGTCGCGCTCGTCGTGATCGGGGTGCGGGACAACCGTCGTCGGCGGACGCAGCGACTGGAGGCCCTCCTGGCGAGGGCACGGGCCGAGGGCCGGGCCGCCGCGGCCGCCGAGCCCGCCACCGAGCCCGGCGCCGACGCCGTCTCCGCGCCCGGCGAACCTGCGCCCACCGCACCCGACGCCCTGGCCGAGCCTGCCCAGGGGACCCGAGCGCCGTCGTCGGGCGGCTGACAGAGGTACCGCGGGCGCGCACCCGCGGGACCGGGCCGTGCGGGTCGCCGTCGTCGCGTAACCTTGAGGACCGTGGCCACCATCGACTTCCCGCACGAGATCCGCGCCCTCCGATCGACGCTCGACACCATCAGCGCCGTGAGCGACCCCGACGCCCTGCGCGTCCAGATCGCCGAGCTGTCGGACAAGGCGTCGGCGCCGGACCTGTGGGACGACCCGGACGCCGCCCAGAAGGTCACGACGGCCCTGTCGCAGACGCAGTCCGAGCTCGACCGCATCACGAACATGAGCGACCGGATCGACGACCTCGAGACGCTCGTCGAGATGGCCACGGAGGACAACGGCGACGCCGAGACCCTTGCCGAGGCGGCCTCCGAGCTCGAGCTGATCCGCAAGGACCTGGGCGTGCTCGAGGTCAAGACGCTGCTCTCGGGCGAGTACGACGCGCGTGAGGCCGTCGTGACGATCCGCTCCGGTGCGGGCGGCGTCGACGCCGCCGACTTTGCCGAGATGCTCATGCGCATGTACCTGCGCTGGGCCGAGCGTCACGGCTACCCGACCCAGGTCCTCGACACGTCGTACGCCGAGGAGGCGGGGCTCAAGTCCGCGACGTTCGAGGTCAAGGCGCCCTACGCGTTCGGGCACCTGTCGGTCGAGGCCGGCACGCACCGCCTGGTGCGCATCTCGCCGTTCGACAACCAGGGTCGCCGTCAGACGTCCTTCGCCGCGGTCGAGGTCATCCCGCTCATCGAGCAGACGGACTCGGTCGAGATCCCCGAGTCCGAGATCAAGGTCGACGTGTTCCGCTCGTCGGGCCCCGGCGGGCAGTCCGTCAACACGACGGACTCGGCCGTGCGCATGACCCACATCCCCACGGGGATCGTCGTCTCGATGCAGAACGAGAAGTCGCAGATCCAGAACCGCGCCGCGGCCCTGCGCGTGCTCCAGTCGCGACTGCTCCTGCAGCGCCAGGCCGAGGAGAGCGCGGCCAAGAAGGCCATGGCGGGCGACATCAAGGCGAGCTGGGGCGACCAGATGCGCTCCTACGTCCTGCACCCGTACCAGATGGTCAAGGACCTGCGGACCGAGTACGAGGTCGGCAACACCTCGGGGGTGTTCGACGGCGACATCGACGGCTTCATCGAGGCCGGGATCCGGTGGCGCCGCAGCGCTGACCAGGCCTGACGACGTGGCCGGGACCTCGTGTCCCGGCCTCTTCCGTCACCCGGGGTGAAACGTCCCGCCAGAGCGCCGGATACGGACGTACCCGGCGTGTCAGCGGTGTCAGGCCTTTCGGGCGTGCCTACTCTCGTGGGCGACCAGCGAACACTTTTCGCTTCCCCCAACGAGAGACTGGTCAACCCCTGTGATCCGTTTTGAGAACGTCTCGAAGGTCTACGCCCGTGGCGCCAGACCTGCCCTGAACGGCATGTCCGCCGAGATCGAGCGCGGAGAGTTCGTCTTCCTGGTCGGTGCGTCCGGCTCCGGGAAGTCGACGTGCCTGCGGCTCGCTCTGCGTGAGGAGCGGCCCACCCAGGGCAAGGTCTTCGTCGCCGGGCGCGACCTGTCGACCCTGTCGAGCTGGAAGGTCCCGTCGCTGCGCCGGCAGATCGGCGTCGTGTTCCAGGACTTCCGGCTGCTGCAGAACAAGACGGTCTTCGAGAACGTGGCGTTCGCGCTCCAGGTGACGGGCAAGCCGCGCCACATGATCGCCGTGACGGTTCCCGAGGTCCTCGAGACGGTCGGTCTGCAGGGCAAGGAGAAGCGCCGCCCGCACGAGCTCTCGGGTGGTGAGCAGCAGCGCGTCGCGATCGCGCGCGCCTTCGTCAACCGGCCCTCGATCCTGCTCGCGGACGAGCCGACCGGGAACCTCGACCCCAACACCTCGCTGGGGATCATGAACCTCCTGTCGCGCATCAACGCCACGGGCACCACGGTCGTCATGGCCACGCACGACTCCGGTTTCGTGAACCAGATGCGTCAGCGGGTCATCGAGCTCTCGAACGGGGTCGTGCTGCGCGACCAGAAGGACGGTGTCTACGGCGCGGGGGTCCCCATGCCCGACGACGACGCGCTCCGTGCGCCCACCGGTCATCTCGCGGCGCGACCGTGGTCGCCCCCCGTCGAGGTGCGCCCTGTGCCCGCGATCGAGCGCCCCGCGCAGGTCGAGGCGGCCCCGGCGAGCACGACCCAGGGGTCGGCCGCGAGCTCGACGCAGATGCAGCAGTCCGGCCGGGGGGAGTGGTAGCAGGTGCGTGCCCAGTTCATCCTCGCCGAGATCGGCGCAGGCCTTCGTCGTAACCTCGCGATGACCATCTCGGTCGTCCTCGTGACCTTCGTGTCCTTGACCTTCGTCGGTGCGTCCGCGCTCCTCCAGCTACAGATCGACAAGCTCAAGGACGACTGGTACGACCGGGTCGAGGTCTCCGTCTTCCTGTGTCCCATCGACTCCCCGAACCCGACGTGCGCCGGCGGCGAGGCGTCGCCCGAGCAGATCGACTCGCTCGAGGTGCTGTTCGGCAGCGAGCTCGGCGACGAGGTCCAGACCGTCTTCTTCGAGTCGAAGGAGGACGCGTTCGCGGCCTTCCAGGAGCGCTTCCCCGACGGGTACAACGGGACGCAGCTGACGGTCGACGACATGCAGGCCTCGTTCCGCCTCAAGCTCTCCAACCCGGAGAACTACGAGGTCGTCAACGACGTCGTCACCGGCCGTCCGGGCGTCGAAGGGGTCGAGGACCAGCGTCGGATCTTCGACTCGCTCTTCCTGGCGCTCAACCGCGCCTCGCTCATGGCCGGGGGCCTCGCCGTCGTGATGATGCTCGCCGCGGTGCTCCTCATCACCACGACGATCCGTCTGTCCGCCATGAGCCGTCAGCGCGAGACCGAGATCATGAAGCTCGTCGGGGCGTCCAAGCTGTTCATCCAGCTGCCGTTCATCCTCGAGGGGGCGATCGCCGCGGTCGTCGGTGCGTTCCTCGCGGTCGGGGGCCTCTGGCTCGGGGTCAAGTACCTCGTGACGGACTGGCTCCAGAGCTCGGTGAGCTGGATCGCCTACATCTCCGAGGCGGACGTGCTGCGCATCGCGCCGCTGCTCCTCCTCATCGCATTCGTCCTGGCGGCCATCTCCTCGGTCGTCACGCTCAGCCGATACACGAGGGTGTGACATGTCCCAGCTGACCCGACGCCTCGCCGCGGGCGGAACCGCCCTGCTCCTTCTCCTGGGAACCGCTGTCGCCGCGACGGCCGACGACCTGGACGACCAGCGCGCGGCCGCGGAACGCCGACAGAGCCAGGCGCTCAAGGACCGCGAAGGTCTCGAGTCGCAGCTCGAAGGTACCGACGCAGAACTTGCCCAGGCGATCCTCGACCTGCAGACCATCGAGGGCCGTCTCCCGGTGGCACAGGCAGAGCTCGACACGGCGACGGCCGAGCTGGAGCGCACCCAGCGCGAGGCCGCGCAGCTCGAGGTGCGTCTCCAGGACGCTCAGGCCGAGGAAGAGGCCATCAGCCTCGACATCCAGGAGTCCGCGGGCAAGGCGAGCTCGGCGAAGTCCAGCATCGCCGAGATGGCACGCCAGGCCTACCGGGGGCAGGGGGAGGTCAGCGGGCTCGGCATCGTGACCGGGGCACAGAGCACCGAGGACTTCATCGAGCAGTACGCGATGTCGACGACCGCGGCCCGCACGCAGGCCCGGACCCTCACGGACCTCCAGGAGGCCGAGTCGATCGCACGCAACCGGGAGGCTCGGCTGACCGCGATCCGCGAGACGATCGCGGACCTGAAGGTCCAGGCCGACGAGAACGTCGTCGCGGCCGATGCCGCGCGGACGGCGGCGGCCGACCGCAAGGCCGAGATCGAGGGACTGATCGTCGAGCAGCAGGCGAAGCAGGCGACGATCGAGTCGCGCAAGGACGCCGCGATCGCCCAGATGGCGGCCAACGAGCAGGCGCAGGCGGCTCTGACCACCGAGCTCCAGGGCATCATCGCGGCCCAGACCGAGCGTGACCGGAAGGCCGCCGAGGAGGCGGCCAAGCAGCCGCCGCCCGCCACGGGCGGCGGGTCCGGTGGTGGGGGCGGCTCCGGCGGTGGCTCCGGTGGGGGCGGCGGCGGTGGCGGTGGCGGGGGTGCCTCGACCGGCAAGTTCCTGTCCTACCCGACCGCCGTCCCGCACATCACCTCTCGCTACGGGATGCGCCAGCACCCGGTGCTGCCGAACACGTACCGGCTGCACGCGGGCACGGACTTCCGCGCCTACTGCGGCACCCCGATCTATGCCGCCGCGGGAGGCACGGTCCTGTTCGCCCGGCCTTACGGCGGCCTCGGCAACCAGGTGATGATCAACCACGGCACCGTCAACGGGTCCAACCTCATGACGAGCTACAACCACCTGTCGAGGTTCGCCGTCCGCGCGGGCCAGAGCGTCTCGAAGGGCACCCTCGTCGGGTACTCGGGCACGACGGGCACCAGCCAGGCCTGCCACCTGCACTTCGAGGTGTACGTCAACGGCGGGACGGTCGACCCGGAGAGCATGCTCTGACGTAAAGACCTACGGGTCGCGGGCCGAACTCGCGTAACCTGGGACGTCGCGCCGCACGGCGCGGGTGGGCCCGTCCTGGGCGCACCACGGAGCTCGAGCAGATCGGAAGATGCCCTCATGGCGAAGGAGACTGGCCGCAAGATCATCGCCAGCAACCGCAAGGCCCGCCATGACTATCTGATCGTCGACGTGTTCGAGGCCGGGCTCGTCCTGAGCGGCACCGAGGTCAAGGCCCTGCGCCAGGGCCGGGCCTCGCTGCTCGACGGCTACGTGGCCGTCGACGGCGGCGAGGCCTGGCTCGAGAACGTGCACATCCAGGAGTACTCGCAGGGGACGTGGAACAACCACGCCCCCCGCCGCAAGCGCAAGCTGCTGCTGCACAAGGACGAGATCCTGCGGCTGGAGGCGAAGTCCCGCGAGAAGGGCTACACGATCGTGCCGCTCTCGCTGTACTTCCTCGACGGCCGCGCGAAGGTCGAGATCGCGCTCGCGCAGGGCAAGCGGGAGTACGACAAGCGTCAGGCGCTGCGCGAGCAGCAGGACAACCGCGAGGCGCATCGCGCGATGCGCCACCGGCAGAACCGGTGACGTGCGCGCGAGGGTGAGTGACGTCGTCGGGCGCCGTGGGCGGCGCTCGGCGGGTGGACGTGCATCCGGCTGCCCGACGACGTAGCGTCGCAGGGTAGTCGTCGTCACCTTGCCGAGGAGGCCCCGTGGTCAAGCTCCGTCAGTACATTCCGCGCGTCGCAGCAGGCGCATTCATCCTCAACTCAGGGCTCACCAAGCGTGGCGCCGACGAGGCCACCGCGCAAGGCATCCACGGGATGGCCGCCGGGACGTTCCCGTTCCTCGAGGACCAGGACCCCGTGCAGTTCACCAAGGCGCTGTCCACGACCGAGATCGCGCTGGGCACGGCCCTGCTCGTGCCGTTCGTGCCGACCGGTGTGGTCGCGCTCGGGCTGGGCGCCTTCTCCGCCGGGCTCGTCTCGATGTACCTCAAGACGCCGGGGATGACCGAGCAGGACGGGATCCGACCCACCCCGCAGGGGATCGGTCTCGCCAAGGACGTCTTCCTGCTGGGTATCGCCGGTGGGTTGCTCGTCGACGCGCTGAGCCGCAAGAAGTAGCACCGGAAATACGGTCGCCCACGGTGGTGTTGATCCCGTAGGCTGGTACCACTGACCCGGTGTCGAACCGGACGGACGCCACAGGCGGACGGACGGGGTGGTGCTCGGCCGGTGATTGACAACTGCACAGGGGGTGATCGGTTTCGACGGTGGTCGTGCTTCGAGGAGAAGCGGGCCGAGGATGCAGACTTATCTCGTAAACGACGTCTGCAAACCAATAGGTGCCGATTCCAAGCGCACCGACTTCGCACTCGCCGCCTGAGCGAGTCTTCGAAGTCCGTCAGCCCGGGGTTGCTCTCGCCCCGGTTCCTGGCGTCAGCTAGAGAGCCACTGCTTACGACGTTCGTCATCGGCGGCGTAGGGACTCTTAGATGACTTAGCCCGTCAGCACCTTGTCTGTGTGAGTGCTGGGGCCGAGAAAATCAACAGCAGACTGCGCCCGGAGAAGTCCTGGATTTGCGCCACCGGACCGGGGTTCGATTCCCCGCACCTCCACCACGTCGCCCTCGGGCGGCGCATCACCCCAGTTGTCACGACGAAGGGCCGCCCCACGGGGCGGCCTTTCGTCGTCGTACCCGCCGTCGACCGGTCACGACCAGCCGTTCGCCCGCCAGGCCGCCGCCGCGTCGTCGCCGTCAAGCCACTCGATGCGCAGGGTGTGGTCGGCGAGCTCGAGGCGACCGGCCTCCCAGGCGTCGATCTCCCGACCGCGGAGATCCGCGACGTGCCGGTCCTGGTCGTCGCTGAAGGCGTCCGTGCGGTCGGGGTCGTCGAAGTGGACGCGCCACTGCAGACGCTCCTCGGGGTTCACGTAGGTCGGGAAGGAGTGTGGCCCCACGGTCTCCCAGTGCGTGCAGACCCGGGTCACGAGGTGCCCGACCGGGGCTGCGCCGTCGTACAGGCGACCGACCCGTCGCCGGTAGGTCTCCAGGCGCCGATCGTGCTGCTCGACTGCCGACGGTTCAACCACGGCGACCACCCGACCCGGCGAGGTGGGCGCTCTCGTCGCTGTCGCCCCCTCCGCCGTCCCCGCCGTCGCCCGGGGACGAGGCGCCGCCCTCGGGTCCGGCGAGCGGGGCGGCACCCGGGCGCCTGGCCCGCAGGGCCTTCAGAGCGGCTCGCACGACGAGCAGCACGAGCATGGCGGACACGAGCCAGGGAAGGAGTGCGCCGACGGCGACGACGAGCGCGTTGAGCGCGACCAGCAGGGCGGCCCAGCCGGCCGCGAGGCCTCCGAGGAAGCCGGCCGGCCGGATCGTCACCTCGGGATCCTGCGAGAGGACCTGGATCGTCAGGGTGGACATGTCGACCCGGTCGGTGAGCGACGAACGTTGCGACTGGAGGCTCTCGAGCTCCGCCTGCCGTGCCGTGAGCTCCTTCTCGGCCGCCAACAGGTCGGCGGTCGTGGCGGCCTCGCCCATGAGCGTCTGGAGGCGGGCGACAGAGGTGCCGAGCGCCTGGATGCGTGCGTCGAGGTCGATCGCCGTCGCGGTGACGTCCTGGGCGTCGAGGGTCACGTCCTGGACCTCACCGATCCCGTCCAGGGCGTCGACGGTCGCCGTGACCTTGACGGCCGGGACTCGGACCGTGAGGCTGCCGAAGGCCTGGCCGTCCTCGCCCGCATGCTCGGCACGACTCTCGACGCGGCCCCCGGCGGTCTCGACGAGCTCGCTGATGGCCTGGACCGCTGCTCGCGGGTCGGGGGCCACGACGGTGAGGTCGCCCGTGGTGATGACCTCACGGTCCTCGTCGGGGACCGACGCGCCGACCAGCCCGGGCCCGCCGTCGGCGGCGTCCTGCGCGACGCTGTCCTGGCTGATCGCTCCGGCGGCGTCCGACGCCCCGGTGCCGCGGTCCGTGGCGGAGCACCCCGCGAGCAGGAGGCTGCCGAGGAGGGTGACCGTGATGATCGACGGAGTGCGGGGCGAGGTGCGCATGCGACGACACTAGGTGGGGGTTCGCCCGGAGGGCGGTGGTTCGGGCGGATCGTGACCGTGTTGTGAACTCCCCGACATCGCACCGATACACGGCATCGTGCGGGGCGCGTGCCGCGCGTGGGTCCGCGATCTCGTGCCCCGATCCGCGGGAACGCTTCCATCCCCGGAGACCCGCCGTGCGCCTCGGCCGGGTGCAGGGCGGGTCGTCGCGGCCTAGCCGAGCGCCTCCCGGACGCGCGGCGCGACCTCGGTGCCCAGCAGCTCGATCGCGCGCAACGACTCCTTCTGGGGGACTCCGGACAGGTCCATCTGGAAGATCTGGCGGTCGTGGCCGAGTGCGCCGTGCAGCTCGACGATGCGCTCCGCGATCTCCTCGGGAGCACCGATGAAGTACGCCCCGCCGCGCGCGGCCGTCGCCTCGTAGGAGATGCGGTTCGGCATGGGGAAGCCGCGCTCCGCCGAGATCTTCTTCATGTTCTGCAGGTAGTACGGGTAGAAGAAGTCCCGCGCCTGCTTGCCGTCGTCCGCGAGGAATCCCATGGTCGACACCGAGACCTCGAGCGCGGCGGCGTCGTGCCCGGACTGCGTCGCGGCGCGGCGGTACAGGTCGACCAGCGGGGCGAACTGCGCGGGCTTGCCACCGATGATGGCGTAGTTGACGGGGAGGCCGAGGACGCCCGCACGTACCGAGGACTGCGGGTTGCCGCCGGTGGCGATCGCGATGTCGAGGTGCTCGCCGCGCCCCGGCTTGTCGAACGGACGGGGCAGGATCGTCGCGTCCTCGAGCGGCGGGCGGAACTTGCCCGACCACGTCACGGGACCGCCCTCGTCGAGCAGGCGCAGAAGGACGATCTTCTCGTCGTAGAGCGCGTCGTAGTCGTCGAGGTCCGCCCCGAAGAGCGGGTAGGACTCGATGAAGGAGCCGCGGCCGGCGAGCAGCTCCACGCGCCCGCCCGAGTACTGGTCCATCGTCGCGAACTGCTGGTAGACGCGCACGGGGTCCTCGGTCGAGAGGATCGTGACGGCGCTCCCGACCGTGATCCGCTCGGTCTGGGCGAGCGCCGCGGCGATCATCGTGGAGGGGGAGGAGATCGCGTAGTCGGGCCGGTGGTGCTCGCCGATGCCGGCGTAGTCGAGCCCGACCTCGTCCGCGAGGCGGATCCGCTCCAGCACGTCGCGCAGTCGCTGGGACACCGGCATCTGCTCGCCGGTCGTGGGGTCGGGGGCGTTGTCGCCGAAGGTGTAGAAGCCAAGTCGCATGTAGATGCAAACGTATGGAGCAGGGGGATATTCCCTGCCGCATGAGCGAGGATGAGGCGTGCTGATCTGCTGCGGGCTCACGACGTTGGACATCACCCAGGTGGTGCACGCGCTACCCGGTCCCGACGAGAAGGTCGTCGCGACTTCACAACGCGCGACGTTCGGCGGACCTGCGGCGAACGCCGCCGCGACGGCGGCGGCGCTCGGGGTGCCCGTGCGCCTCGTCACCGCCATCGGCGCGGGGATGCTCGCCGAGGTGGTGCGCGCCGACGTGGTCGCGACCGGGGTCGAGCTGATCGACGTGACGACGGGCGGGTCCGCCGTCCCCGACGGTGAGGCGAGAGGGCCCGCGGTGTCGACGGTCCTGGTGACGGCCGGGACGGGCGAGCGTGCCGTCGTCAGCACGAACGCCACGGGCCGTCCGGTCGCCGCGGGGGGCGAGCGCGCGGTGAGCGGAGTCTTCGACCTGGTGCGGCCGGGGTGCGTCGGAGGACGAGAGCGCGACGTGCTGCTCCTCGACGGGCATCACCCTCGCCTCGCGCACGCTCTCGCGGTACGAGCGCGCGAGCTGGGGGTCCTCGTGGCGCTCGACGGCGGCTCGTGGAAGGACGGCACCGCAGAGCTGATCGCGCTGTGCGATGCGGTGGTGCTCTCGCAGGACTTCAGGATGCCCGGCGGGGACGTCGGCCGGGTGCTCGAGGACGTCGCGGCCCTGGGCCCGGGCTTCGTCGCGCGCTCCCGTGGGGGCGCTCCTGTCGAGGTGCTCGACGGCGTAGTCCGCTCCTACCTCCCTGTGCCGCCGACGGGTGCCGTGGTCGACACCCTGGGGGCGGGGGACGTGCTGCACGGTGCGTTCGCCGCGGAGGTGTCCCGAGGGCGGTCGTGGGTCAGCGCGCTACGGGAGGCCGTGGCCGTCGCGAGCCGTTCCGTGACGTACGAGGGCGCCCGCGGCTGGATCGGACGCTGAGGCCCGCGAGGACGACCGGTCCCTTCGGAACGGCGGCATCTCGCGGCTCCCGTGTGGTCTGACCTCCACGGGCCCCGGGGGGAAATCGCAGCGGCCCGAACGAAGTACAACGGTTTGGTCTCGACGCCTCGGACAGGTTGACATGCGCTTAGTAAAGGAGGTCTACTAACAAACATGACAACGGCAGTCACGCGAAGTGCAGTCACACGGAGAGGTCTGAGCACAGGTCTCAGGCCCACCTCCAAGGTGCTTCCCGAGCACGCACGCGCGCACAACCGTTCGCTCGTCCTGCAGCACCTCTTCCACGAGGGGCCGACGTCCCGTGCGGACCTTGCCCGAGCCACCTCGCTGACGAGGGTCACCATCTCCGACCTGGTCTCGGTGCTCATCGCCGAGGGACTCGTCGAGGAGCTGGGAATCCGTCCCGGCCAGCGCGTCGGCAAGCCTGCCATCCTCATCGGGATGCGCACGAGCGCCTATCAGATCGTCTCGGTCGACCTCACGGACGACGCTCTCATGCGTGGTGCCGTGATGTCCCTGACGGGTGACTTCGTGGTGCGGCAGAGCCTGCCGATCGAAGGACGTGCGGGCACCGAGCTCGTGGACCTCCTGACGCGCTTCTGCCGAGGGCTCATCGCCGTCGCGACGCGTCCGGTGCTCGGTGTGGGCATCGGCTCTCCGGGGGTCGTCGACAGCGAGGGACGGATCGTCGAGGCGCCGAACCGCCGCTGGTACGACGTCGCGCTCGCGGAGCAGCTCAGCGAGAGCCTGGCGCTGCCCGTGCACGTCGCCAACGACGCGAACATCGCCGCCCTCGGTGAGTTCACGTTCGGCGGCGCGGACGGCACCGGCCTCATGGTCCTCACCGTCGGCGAGGGGGTTGGCGCGGGCATCATGCTCGACGGGTCCCGCGTGCGTGGGGCCGCCGACGCGGCCGGCGAGCTGGGCCACGTGACCGTCGTCGACGACGGTCTGCCCTGCGCCTGCGGCCGGTCGGGCTGTCTCGAGACCGTTCTCTCGGTGCCGGCTCTGCGCCGTGCCGTGGACGGCCTCGACAAGGAATCTTCCGATGCCGTCCTGGCCTCGGTCGGCAGGCTCCTGGGCATCGCCCTCGCGCCTGTTGTGTCAGCGCTCAACCTCGGCGAGATCCTGATCAGCGGTCCGGCGGACCTGCTCGACGGTCCTCTGCGCGACGCAGCGATCGACACCATCAACGCTCGAACCATGCCGGCCATCAACACCGGCCTCGAGCTCCGGATGGCTTCTCTCGACGAGGACGTCGTCCTCGCCGGGGCGGCAGTCCTGATTCTGTCCGGCCAGCTGGGCGTCTCATGAGCTCTGCTCCTGAGTCCCCGACGGGCTGAACCGGTCCTGCAGTAATCCCAGTAGCAGTACCGCAGTACCTCCCGTATCACCTCAGGTGGTGTCATCGACGCCGCCACTTCGAATTACCGAGAGGAAGTACCCCAGTGAAGAGGAACCGCCTCGTCGCCACCACGGTGGCTTCGACGATCACCCTGGCGCTCGCCCTGACCGCCTGTGGCTCCGGCGACTCCGGCTCCGGCGACGGCGCCTCCGGCGAAGCCAAGTCCGGTGACATCCGCGTCTGGCTCGTCGGCACCGACACGCCGCAGGAAGCCCGCGACTACCTCAAGACGACGTTCGAGAAGGAGAACGAGGGCTCGACCCTCACGATCGAGGAGCAGTCCTGGACCGGCCTGGTCGACAAGCTCACGACCTCGCTCGCCAGCTCGGACAGCCCCGACATCGTCGAGGTCGGCAACACCCAGGCCCCGGCGTTCACGTCGGCCGGGTTCTTCAAGGACCTGACCGGTGAGTTCGACACCCTGGGCGGCGAAGACCTCCTCCCCGCGTTCGTCGACGCAGGCACCTACGACGGCAAGTTCTACGCCGCTCCGTACTACGCCGGTTCGCGTGCGGTCTTCTACTCGCAGCAGGTCGTCGGCGACGGCTTCAAGGTTCCCACGACGCTCGACGAGTACGTCACGCAGGGCAAGGCCCTCACGACCGAGACGCGCTCGGGCATCTACTGGCCCGGCCAGGACTGGTACAACGCTCTGCCCTTCGTCTGGGAGAACGGCGGCTTCATCGCCGAGGAGAAGGACGGCAAGTGGGAGGCCGGCTTCTCGTCCGAGGGCGGCATCCAGGGTCTCGAGCAGGTCCAGGACATCATGAACACCGCCTCGCGCGCGCCGAAGGACGGTCAGGAGACCGACCAGCAGGTTCCCTTCTGCGAGGGCAACATCGGCTTCCTCTCGGCCCCGATCTGGGTCCAGTGGTCGATCAAGGCTCCGGCTGACGCCAAGGCCCCCGGCTGCCCCGACACCTACGGCGCCGACCTGCACGCGTTCGCTCTCCCGGGCAAGGAGGCCGGCAAGCCCGCGGTCGTCCTCTCCGGTGGTTCGAACATCGCCATCGCGTCGAAGTCGAAGAACCCTGACCTTGCGCTCAAGGCGTACGAGATCATGCTCAGCGACGGCTACCAGAAGCTCATGGCGGCTGAGGGCCTGATCCCGGCGAAGATCTCGCAGGCCGAGTTCCTCCCCGCAGGGGAGATCATCGAGGCCGGCGCGGCTGCCGCCGCGACCGCGAAGGGCGTCCCCGCGTCGCCGAAGTGGGCTGACGTCGAGGCCAAGCGCTACCTGCAGGACGCGTTCGTCCAGATCGCCCAGGGTGGCGACGTGAAGGCGATCGCCGAGAAGCTCGACCAGCAGATCGAGGAAACCCTCAACAGCTGATCCCACGGGGCCCCTCCGTGAGGAGGGGCCCCTGTCAGATGCCGCAGGGGTGGGAGTTCCGCGGAGCTCCCACCCCTCGGCATGACTGGCCCTGCGCGCACCACCTGTACCTGCACGGTCCTGCTCGAACCGTGCAACCCCTCGACGGAGTGAGAAAATGAGCTCATCCACCCTCGAGTCGTCCCCAGCGGTCGAGCTGAAGGACACTCTCAAGCCCCCGAAGAAGCCGTCGGCCAAGCTGCCGTGGCTGTTGCTGGCTCCCAGCCTCCTGGTCCTGGCCGTCATGGTCGGCTACCCGCTCGTCAACCTCTTCATCATGTCGTTCCAGAAGTACGAGCGCGCCCAGCTCATGGGCGTGCCTGCTGAGTGGGTCGGCTTCAAGAACTACACCGACACGCTGGCCGACCCGGTGTTCTGGACGGTCCTGGCCCGCAGCTTCGCCTTCATGGTGGTCTGTGTCTTCCTGACCATGGCGATCGGAATCCTGCTCGCCCTGCTCATGATGCGCCTCAACAAGTTCTTCCGGCTGCTCGTGTCGGTCGGGCTGCTGCTCGCCTGGGCCATGCCGGCCCTCGCAGCGGTCATCGTCTGGGGCTGGATCTTCGACACCCAGTACGGCGTCGTCAACAACATCCTCACGAAGATCACCGGCGACAACTGGATGGGCCATTCCTGGCTCATCAACCCGTGGATGTTCTTCCTCGTCGCCACGCTCATCATCGTCTGGCAGAGCGTCCCGTTCGTCGCGTTCACGATGTACGCAGGCCTGACCCAGGTGCCCGGCGAGGTCCTCGAGGCCGCATCCCTCGACGGCGCGACGCCGGCACAGCGCTTCCGGCTGATCATGGTCCCCTACGTGCGCAGCATCATGGTCGTGCTCATCATCCTGTCGATCATCTGGGACCTGCGCGTCTTCACGCAGATCTTCGCACTGCAGGGTATCGGTGGCATCGCCGACAAGACCAACACGATCGGTGTGTACATCTACCAGATGGGCATGGCGCAAGGGCACTACGGCTCCGCCAGCGCGATCGCCGTCATCCTGGTGTTCATCATGATGGGGATCTCGTACTACTACGTGCGGCAGACCATCAAGGAGGAGGAGCTGTGAGCACCCTCAACCCCACTGTCACGGGCACGGCCACCGCAGCGCCCCGGTCCTCCGGGAGCGGCCCGCGCCGGACCCGCGAGGGGCAGCGCAAGAAGGTCTCGAACGCGATGTACAGCGTGATCGCCGTCATCGTCTTCCTGTGCTCGGCCTTCCCCGTCTACTGGATGATCAACTCGTCGTTCCTGCCGACGAACCTCATCCGCAACAAGGACCTGACCTACTTCCCGGGTTCGGCGTTCACCTGGCAGAACTACGAGGACGCGATCTTCAACCAGGAGCGCGCGCCCTTCCTGCCCGCACTGGGCAACTCGGTCATGGTCACCTTCTTCGTGCTGGTGATCTCCATGGTCCTGGCCTTCATGGCATCCCTTGCCGTGACCCGGTTCAACTTCAAGGGCCGCAAGGCGTTCATCGTCGCGATCCTCGCGGTGCAGATGATCCCGGGCGAGGCCATGATGATCTCGATCTTCCGGATCGTCGACGGGTGGCAGCTCCTCAACACGATCATCGGTCTGGGCATCGTCTACCTGTCGGGTGTGCTGCCGTTCACGATCTGGACGTTGCGAGGGTTCGTCGCAGGTGTGCCGGCCGAGCTCGAGGAGGCAGCCATGATCGACGGCTGCTCGCGCTCGAAGGCCTTCTGGAGGATCACCTTCCCGCTCCTTGCCCCTGGCCTCGTGGCGACCGGAGTCTTCGCGTTCATCCAGGCGTGGAACGAGTTCGTGATGGCGCTGATCATCATGACGCGTCCCGAGTCGATGACGCTCCCACTGTGGCTGCGGACGTTCCAGCAGGCGACCCAGGCGACGAACTGGGGCGGGCTGATGGCCGGATCGGTGCTCATCGCGATCCCCGTCGTCATCTTCTTCCTGATCGTCCAGGGACGTATGACCGGTGGCCTCGTCTCGGGTGCGGTGAAGGGCTGACGTGAGCGAGGTGAGAACGGCTGCCTCGTCGCTCGGCGAGGCAGCCGCCCTGCCCGGCGGCCACTCGGTCGGCCTGGACGTCGGAGGGACCAAGGTCCTCGGCGTCCTGCTCGGACCGGACGGCTCGATCGAGGGGTCGGTCAAACTGCCGACCGTTCGAGGCCCGCAGGGTGTGGTCTCCAGTGCCGCCCGAGCAGTCCGGTCGCTGACGGACGCGGCAGGCCTCGAGCCTGCCGCGCTCGCGGGGCTCGGCCTCGGGGTCCCCGGGCTCGTCGACCCGCAGAGCGGGTCCGTGATGCACGCGGTGAACCTGGGGATCGAGGGCGAGCCGTTCGCGCTCGCCCACGAGCTGTCGTCGATCTTCGGGGGAATCCCCGTGGACGTCGACAACGACCTGAACGTCGCGGCGCTCGGTGCTTCGCACGCGATGGGTGCCGACGGCCAGGACCTGGCGTTCCTCGCTCTGGGAACGGGGCTCGCGGCCGGCATCGTGCTGGGAGGGCGGCTCCGCCGTGGCGTGAGCGGGGCAGCGGGCGAGATCGGACACATCCCGATCAATCCCGACGGGCCGTTGTGCGCGTGCGGACAGCGCGGATGTGTCGAGACCTACGCCTCGGGCACCGCGCTCAGCGCTCGCTGGCCTTCGCAGTTCGGCCGCCCGGCACCGCTCGAGCTCTTCGAGGCGGCTGCGGCCGGGAACCCCGAGGCTCTCAGGATCAAGGGCGAGTTCGCTGCTGCCGTGGCGAGCGCTGTCCGTATCCTCGAGCTGACGGTCGACGTCCGGCACGTCGTCCTCGGAGGTGGCGTGACCGGTCTCGGTCAGCCCCTTCTCGACGCCGTGCAGGAGGCCCTGGTCGCCCAGGCGAGCACGTCGCCGTTCTTGTCCTCGCTGGAGCTGGAGAAGCGTGTCTCCTTGGCCCCCAGTGATGTGCCCGTTGCCGCGGTGGGAGCAGCCATCGCCGGCCGTAGGAAGGTGTCCTGATGGAAGTTGTGATTGCGCCCGCCGATCAGCTCGCGGTGCTTGCCGCCGAGGCGATCGACAGGCTGCTTCGTGCCAAGCCGACCTCGGTGATCGGTCTTGCGACCGGGTCGAGCCCGCTCAAGGTGTACGACGAGCTCGTCCGTCGCCACACGGAGGAGGGGCTCTCCTTCGCCCAGGCGAAGGCCTTCATGCTCGACGAGTACGTCGGGATCGCGGAGGACCACCCGGAGCGCTACCGCAACGTCATCGAGAAGGAGATCGCCTCGCGTGTCGACTTCGCGCCGGACGCCGTGCAGGGTCCTGACGGGAACGCCGAGGACCTGGTCGCGGCGTGCGCCGACTACGAGCGCAAGATCGTCGACGCAGGCGGTGTCGACCTGCAGATCCTGGGGATCGGCACGGACGGGCACATCGCGTTCAACGAGCCGGGGTCGTCCCTCGCCTCACGGACGCGCATCAAGACGCTGACCGCGCAGACCCGTGAGGACAACGCTCGCTTCTTCGGCGACGACCTCGCGCAGGTGCCGCAGCACTGCCTCACGCAGGGCCTGGCGACCATCATGTCGGCCAAGCACCTCGTGCTCCTCGCCTCGGGCAAGGGAAAGGCGGAAGCCGTCCACCAGCTCGTCGAGGGCCCTGTGTCCGCGATGTGGCCCGCGACGGTCATGCAGATGCACCCGCACGCGACCGTCCTGGTGGACGACGCCGCGGCATCGCGTCTGCAGCTCGGCGACTACTACCGCCAGACGTTCCTCTCGAAGCCGGAGTGGCAGGGTCTCTGACCGACCCCACCTCGGCAGGCCGCGCAGGCCTGACCCACAGTCGCCCGTCGGTTCCGATCACGCCCCTGGTCGGAGCCGACGGGTTTCTCCTTCCCCGACGTAGACTCGAGATCATGATCGAACCCCTGACCCTCCCCACCAACGGACCTGCGGCAGGCAGCCCGTCCGGACCGGAACCGATCGTCCCGGACAGCGACCCGAGCAGCGGGACGTCGACGAGCGTCCTCGAGCGCACGGAGACCACGGCGGAGGTCGAGCCCGGGGATCACGAGCGTTTCGCGCACTACGTGCGCAAGGAGAAGATCATGCAGTCGGCGTTGTCCGGCAAGCCCGTGATCGCGCTCTGCGGCAAGGTCTGGGTTCCCGGACGGGACCCCAACAAGTTCCCCGTGTGCCCCACGTGCAAGGAGATCTACGACGGCCTTCGCGCCCCGCAGGACGGCGAGGGTGATTCCGGCAAGTGAGCGGGCAGCCTCTCTCGAACTCGTCCGCTCGCCCGTCCTCCAACCTTCCCCCGTCGGCTCCGCTGGGGGCGTCCTCGGCCGCCGCGTCGCACCTGTCGCCGGCCTTTCCTCGTCGTGCCCCGTGGGGCACGGCGTCCAAGCTGCGTGCGTGGCAGGCCGAGGCGCTCGAGCTCTATCGCACCCGCTCGCCGCGTGACTTCCTCGCGGTCGCGACCCCTGGCGCGGGCAAGACGACGTTCGCGCTCCGCGTCGCGACCGAGCTCCTCGAGCAGGGGGTCGTCCGTCGTGTGACGGTCGTCGCTCCGACCGAGCACCTCAAGCACCAGTGGGCAGATGCCGCCGCTCGCGTGGGTGTGCGCATCGACCCGAACTTCCGCAACAGCCAGGGCCGCCACGGGTCCAGCTATGACGGGGTCGCGCTCACGTACGCCCAGGTGGCCGCCAAGCCTGCGCTGCACACCGCGCGGACCGAGGCCGAGCGGACCTTGGTCATCCTCGACGAGGTCCATCACGGTGGCGATGCCCTGTCGTGGGGAGAGGCCGTCCGGGACGCGTTCGAGCCCGCGACCCGTCGCCTCGCCCTGACCGGTACGCCGTTCCGCTCGGACACGGCGGCGATCCCGTTCGTGACGTACGAGCGCGGCGCCGACGGCATCCGCCGGTCGGCCGCGGACTACACCTACGGCTACGGCGACGCGCTGCGCGACCACGTCGTGCGCCCCGTGATCTTCCTGTCGTACTCGGGGCAGATGCGCTGGCGCACCAAGTCGGGCGACGAGGTCAGCGCCCGGCTCGGCGAGGCGCTCACCAAGGACATGACGGGCCAGGCCTGGCGCACCGCTCTCGATCCGGACGGCGAGTGGATCCCGTCGGTGCTCGCGGCGGCCGACAAGCGTCTGACCGAGGTCCGCCGGGCGATCCCCGACGCGGGAGGCCTGGTCATCGCGACCGACCAGACCGACGCCCGTGCCTATGCGGGTCACCTGGCCCGCATCACGGGCAGGTCGCCGACGGTCGTCCTGTCCGACGACGACGGCGCGAGCGGACGCATCGACGAGTTCTCGGACGGTGACGGTCGGTGGATGGTCGCCGTCCGGATGGTCTCCGAGGGCGTCGACGTGCCGCGGCTCGCCGTGGGCGTCTACGCGACGTCGACCGCGACCCCGCTCTTCTTCGCCCAGGCCGTGGGCCGCTTCGTGCGTGCTCGCAGGCGCGGCGAGACGGCGTCGGTGTTCCTGCCGAGCGTGCCGCACCTGCTCGCATTGGCGAACGGCCTGGAGCTCGAGCGTGACCACGCGCTCGACCGGCCGCTCACGGCCGAGGAGCAGGGGGACATGTACAACCCCGAGGACGCGCTCATGGCCGCTGCCAACCGGGAGGACAAGGCGTCCGACGATCTCGCGGACGGCATGCAGGGGTCCTTCCAGGCGCTCGAGGCACAGGCGTCGTTCGACCGCGTGCTCTTCGACGGTGGCGAGTTCGGGACGGAGGCGGACGTCGGCTCGGACGAGGAGCAGGACTTCCTCGGGCTGCCCGGCCTGCTCGACGCGGACCAGGTGACGAGCCTGCTGCGCCAGCGTCAGGCCGACCAGATGTCCGCCCGGTCCAAGAAGTCCCGGGCGGCCGAGGTCGAGCGCAGCGAGCTCGACCACCGTCGCGCCGCTGAGCTGCGCAAGGAGCTCTCGCAGCTCGTCGGCGCGTGGGCGCGTCGCAGCGGGCAGCCGCACGGCACGGTGCACACCGAGCTGCGTCGCCGTTGCGGTGGGCCCGAGGTGCCGCTCGCGACCGTCGACCAGCTTGATGCGCGGGTCGCGGTGCTCCGAGGCTGGTTCGTCGGCAAGAAGTAGGGGGACCTCGGCACGCGGGGTCCGTTCCCGTACGAGAGGGCCTGCACGCTCGTCGAGCGTGCAGGTCCTCTGTCGTCCTCGCGGGCACCGCGGTGCCCTGGGGGGTCATCCCAGCCGGCGGGTCACGGTCGGCAGCGCAGGGTCGCCCGCGGAGAGGCGTCGCGCACCGCGGGGCAGCTCGGCCCGGGCCTCGGCGTGCCGTCGCGCGGCGTTGTGGACCCCGTAGGCGCCGATCCAGCGCGAGTCGACGGCGCCGTCGACCACGAGGGGCACGTGCAGCGGGCGCAGGTCCTCGTCGTCACCGGGCTCCCAGGCGGCGACGACGTCGTCGGGCCCCGTGACGAGGACCTCCGCGACGGCCCTGCCGTCCTCGCCGTACTGGCGTGCCGCCGCCTTTCGTCCTCCCGTGCTCGTCTTGAGCGTCGAGGCCTTGGCGACCGGCTGCAGGACGCCGTCGGCGTCGGAGCGGGCGACGAGCTTGTAGACCATGCCGCACGTCGGGGCTCCCGAGCCGGTCACGAGCGAGGTGCCCACGCCGTAGGCGTCGACGGGGGCCGCGGCCAGGGCGGCGATCGCGTACTCGTCGAGGTCGGACGTGACGGTGATGCGGGTGCCGGTCGCGCCGAGCCCGTCGAGCTGCTTGCGCACCTCGACCGCCTGGATGCCGAGGTCGCCGGAGTCGAGGCGGACCGCGCCGAGCCCCGTGCCTGCCGCGGCGATGGCGTTCTTGACGCCCTGGCGGACGTCGTAGGTGTCGACGAGGAGCGTCGTGCCGACCCCGAGAGAGGCGACCTGTGCCGCGAAGGCGGAGCGTTCGTCGTCGTGCAGGAGCGTGAACGCGTGCGCGGCGGTGCCGATCGTCTCGATCCCGTACCGGCGCCCGGCCTCGAGGTTCGACGTCCCGGCGAAGCCCGCGACCGCGGCCGCGCGGGCCGCGGCGACCGCGGCCAGCTCGCTCGCCCGGCGCGAGCCCATCTCGAGGCAGGGGCGGTCGACGGCGGCGCTCGTCATGCGCGACGCCGCGGACGCGACCGCGGAGTCGTAGTTGAGGATCGACAGGACGAGTGTCTCGAGCAGGACGGCCTCGGCGAACGTGCCCTCGACGACCATCACGGGGGACTGGGGGAAGAACACGTCGCCCTCCGCGTACCCGGTGATCGAGCCGGTGAAGCGGTAGCCGGCGAGGTAGTCGAGCGTGCGGTCGTCGACGACGCGCGCCTCCTGGAGCCAGGCGAGCTCGAGGTCCGTGAAGCGGAACGTCGCGAGCGACTCCAGGACGCGGCCGGTGCCCGCGAGGACGCCGTAGCGCCGGCCGGCGGGCAGCCGGCGCGTGAAGACCTCGAACAGGCAGTGCCGGTCGGCGGTGCCGTCTGCCAGCGCTGCCTGCAGCATGGTGAGCTCGTAGCGGTCCGTGAGCAGCGACGTCTGCGCGGACGGTGCGAACGGGGAGGTGCGGGCGGCCGGGGCGTCCGTGCCCGGGTGGTCTGCGGGACTCATGTGCCCAACCTAGGGCAGACGGCGGCGCCGTGGCGCGCGTCGGGCGCCGATGGACAGGCGCGGCGCCCTGCCGGGCGGCGCGGGCCTCCCACCAGGCCGTGGACCCTCCCACCTGGTCGTGGACATGGCGCCGCCGGACTTCACCCACCACATAGAGTGGGGGAGTGACTGGAACGGCGACCGCGGGGCCCCGCCTCGACGAGGAGATCGACACGCGGGAGGGGCTGTCCCTCGCCGACACCTGGGTGACGCTCGTCTGGAACGACCCGGTGAACCTCATGAGCTATGTGACGTACGTCTTCGAGAGCTACTTCGGGTACACGCAGCAGAAGGCGAGGACGCTCATGCTCCAGGTGCACCAGGAGGGGCGTGCGGTCGTCTCGTCGGGCGGCAGGGAGAAGATCGAGGTGGACGTGCAGGCGATGCACGAGTTCGGGCTCTGGGCCACGATGCAGCGGAGCGGGGAGTAGTGCGGCCCTTCCGGCGGGCGCGGCGTGGGTACGTCGCGGAGCTGAGCGCCTCGGAGCGCCTCGTGCTCGCCCACGTCGTGGGCGACGTCGTGGAGCTCCTGCAGGAGCAGACCGGCACGGTTCCCCCGGAGGATCCTGAGGCGTCCCGGATCGAGGGGGTCGCGCCGTTGGCGGCGCCTCCCGAGGAGGTGCGGGCCCCTACGGACCCGGCGGTGCGTCGCCTGCTGCCGGACGCGTCGCGCGAGGACGGTGAGGTGTCGGCGGAGTTCCGCCGCTTCACCCAGGGCGACCTCGTGGCGGAGAAGGCCCAGCGGCTCCTGCTCCTCGCGGACCTGCTGCTCGCGGGCGTCCCGCAGGACGCCGAGGCGTTGACGCCGCTGATCGTCCGGCCCGACGACGCCCGTCGCGTCGCGGGAGCACTCACCGACATCCGGGTCGTCCTCGCGGAGCGCCTGGACCTGCGCACCGACGACCAGGTCGAGGACCTGCACGACGAGCTGCTGGCGCGTGAGGAGTCGGGGATCGAGCCTCCGGAGGAGGCCCCGGACGCCGCGCGGCGCTTCCTGGCGAGCGTGTTCCTGCTCTCGGGATGGTTGCAGGAGTCGTTGGTCGAGCTGATGCTCGCCGAGGTGCGTCGCGCGCCCCGCTGACTCCTGCCCGCGGGCACGGCCGTCTATCACGCTTATAAGCCGCTCGCGAGATTTGTGTCAAGATGCGAGGGGGGTGAAGTGGTGCCACGATTGTCCTGGTTGAACCGGGGCGTCCGCGTCCCGGCCGAGAGAATAGAGGGACAACATGCCTACGTGGCTCATCATCCTGCTCGTCGGAGTCGTGCTGCTCGTGTTCGGTGTGGCGGTCGAAGCGGCGAAGTTCCTGATCTGGCTCGGCATCATCGTGCTCGTCGTCAGCCTCGTGGTGGGGCTGATCGGACGGGGCAAGGCGAAGGTCTAGGCGACCCGGGTCGCTGCCGGACGGCGGCGACCCGGGGCCGGGACCGAGGGCGTCGCACACTCGTGCGGCGCCCTTCGTCGTGCCGTGACGCATGCTTGTGGTCGGTCCCACAGGCCTGTGCGGGCAGCGCGACCGCCCTTTCCTGCGACCCGGCACTAGGCTCGTCACCGTGAACGACGCACCCATCGGCATCTTCGACTCGGGAGTCGGGGGCCTCACGGTCGCCCGCTCGATCCTCGACCAGCTGCCGAACGAGTCGCTGCTGTACATCGGTGACACGGCGAACAGCCCCTACGGGCCCAAGCCGCTCGCCGCGGTCCGGGCCATGGCGCTCTCGATCATGGACCAGCTGGTCGACGAGGGCGTGAAGATGCTCGTCATCGCGTGCAACACGGCGTCCTCCGCGGTCCTGCGCGACGCCCGGGAGCGGTACACGGCGCGCTACGGGCTCCCGGTCATCGAGGTGATCCTGCCCGCGGCCCGCCGCGCGGTCGCCGCGACGCGCACGGGCAACATCGGGGTGATCGGGACGCGCGCGACCGTCGAGTCCCGCGCGTACGACGACGCGTTCGCGGTGGCCCCTGGGCTGCGGCTCACCTCGCAGGCGTGCCCGGAGTTCGTCCGCCTCGTCGAGGCGGGCGTGACGTCCGGGCCCGAGGTCCTCGAGATCGCGCACGAGTACCTGGCCCCGATCCGTGCGGCAGGTGTCGACACCCTGGTCCTGGGGTGCACGCACTACCCGCTCCTGACCGGCGCGATCTCCTACGTCATGGGCGAGGAGGTCACGCTCGTCTCGAGCGCCGAGGAGACCGCGAAGGACGTGTACCGCACGCTCGTCGCGCACGGGCTGGAGCGCTCGCGCGAGGCGGGCGCCCCGCAGCACCGGTTCCGGGCGACGGGCAGCGCCGAGCCGTTCGACCAGCTCGCGCGCCGCTTCCTCGGGCCCGAGGTCTCGCTCGTGGAGGCCGTCTGATGCGCCTGGTCGTCATCGGCTCCTCGGGTTCGTTCGCGGGTCCTGAGTCCCCGGCCTCCTCGTACCTCGTCCAGGTGCCCGACGACGTCTCACCGGACGGGCGCGAGTGGAACCTTCTGCTCGACATGGGCAACGGCGCGCTGGGCGCCCTGCAGCGGTTCGTCGACCCGCGCCGGCTCGACGCGATCGGGCTGTCCCACCTGCACCCCGACCACTTCGTCGACGTGTGCGGGCTGTACGTCTACCTCAAGTACCACCCGGACCGTGCGGCCGCTGCGGCCACGACGTCTCCCGCGCCCCCCGGTGACGCGGACGGCGAGGGGGCGCTGCCCGTCTGGGGGCCGTCGAACACCGCCGAGCGCATCGGGGCGGCCTACGGCCTCGAGGCGGGGGAGTCGATGGAGTCGCAGTTCGCGTTCCGGGCCTGGGAGCCGGGGCAGGTCGTCACGGTGGGGCCGCTGGAGATCGAGCCGTTCCGGGTCTACCACCCCGTCGAGGCCTACGGCGTGCGGGTCACGGGGCCCTCGAGCCTGGTCCCGGGCGAGCGGGTCACGCTCGCCTACACGGGGGACACCGACGCGTGCGACGCCGTCGTCGAGCTCGCACGTGGCGCCGATCTCCTGCTGGCCGAGGCCGCGTTCCAGGAGGGGCGGGACGACGCGGTCGACCGCGGCATCCACCTGACGGGCAGGCGTGCGGGCGAGGTCGCGACGGCGGCCGGCGCCCAGCGGCTGGTCCTCACGCACCTGCCGGCCTGGAACGACAAGCAGGCCGCGCGCGACGAGGCCACGGCGGTCTACGCCGGGCCGGTCGACCTCGCGGCGACGGGTCGGGTCTTCACGCTCTGAGGCCCGGATAGGCTGGCTCCATGACTTCAGCCTCCACCTCCCAGACCGTCCGCGCGGACGGTCGCACGCCCGACGAGCTCCGCCCCGTCACGATCACCCGGAACTGGCTCGACGCCGCCGAGGGCAGCGTGCTCGTCGAGTTCGGGCGCACGCGCGTGCTGTGCGCGGCCTCGTTCACCGAGGGCGTGCCGCGCTGGCGCAAGGGCTCGGGGCAGGGCTGGGTCACGGCCGAGTACTCGATGCTGCCGCGTGCGACCAGCACCCGCAGCGACCGCGAGTCCGTCAAGGGGCGCATCGGCGGGCGCACGCACGAGATCTCGCGCCTCATCGGGCGCTCGCTGCGCGCGGTCATCGACGTCTCGGCGCTCGGTGAGAACACGATCGTGCTCGACTGCGACGTCCTGCAGGCCGACGGCGGCACGCGCACCGCGGCGATCACGGGCGCGTACGTTGCGCTCGCGGACGCGGTGACCTGGGGCAAGAAGCACGGGGCGATCAAGGGCGGCAAGAAGGTCCTCACGGACTCGGTCTCCGCGGTGAGCGTCGGCATCATCGACGGCACCCCCATGCTCGACCTGCCCTACGTCGAGGACGTGCGCGCGGACACGGACATGAACGTCGTGGTCACGGGATCGGGCGACTTCGTCGAGGTGCAGGGCACGGCCGAGCATGCGCCGTTCAACCGCACCGAGCTCGACGTGCTCCTGGACCTCGCCCTGCGCGGCACGTCCGAGCTCGCGATCATCCAGCAGCTCGCGCTCGACGAGGCGTCGCGGTGATCGCCGCATCCGGCGTGAGCGTCCCCGCGGGGGCCCGGCTCGTCCTGGCGACCCACAACGTGGGCAAGCTGGGCGAGCTCCGGGCGATCCTGGCCGCGCAGCCCGGCCTGGACCTGCCTGCGCAGGCCGTGGTCTCGGCGCGCGAGGTCGGGGCCCCGGAGCCCGTCGAGGACGGCGTGACGTTCGCCGAGAACGCGCTCATCAAGGCCCGCGCGCTCGCTGCGGCGACCGGCCTGCCGGCCGTGGCCGACGACTCGGGTCTCGCGGTCGACGTCCTGGGCGGTGCGCCGGGGATCTTCTCCGCGCGCTGGTCCGGCCGGCACGGTGACGACCGGGCGAACCTCGACCTGCTGCTCGCGCAGCTCGGCGACGTCCCGGCGGAGCGCCGCGCGGCGGGCTTCGTGTGCGCGGCCGCGCTCGTGACCCCGGACGGGGGAGAGTGGGTGCGCACGGGCGAGATGCGCGGCACGCTCCTGACCGCCCCGCGTGGCGAGGGCGGGTTCGGCTACGACCCGATCCTCCTGCCCGACGGCGAGACCCGGTCCGCCGCCGAGCTCTCGGCCGAGGAGAAGAACGCGATCAGCCACCGTGGCCAGGCCTTCCGTGCGCTCGCGCCGCTGGTCGTCGCGGTGCTGACCGGGACGAGCGTCGACGAGCCGCAGGTCCAGCCGTCCCGCTGACCGACATGTCGGAGCGGACGTGACCGCACGGTCACGCCCGCTCCGGCACGTCCGCGAAGTGGTCGCCTACCGGCGCCCGCGGACCCTGAGCACCAGGCTCGCGACGAGCCGCCAGCCCACGAGCGTCGCGAGCAGGAAAGCCGCCGACACCACGAGGAACGCGGTCGCGAGCCCCTCGCCCGTGGCCCAGCGCAGCGCCATGCCCACGACCCACGTCGTGACCCACAGCACCAGCCCGGTCGACCAGGCCGCGAGGGGGCGGCGCCAGGCGCGCAGCAGGACCCATCCGGCGGCCAGCCCCACGAGGAACGGCCACGCGATCGTCAGGACCGCGGTCAGCGGGCTGTCCGCGGAGTGCGTCGCCCGACCGCCGGCCGCGAACGCGAGGACCGCGACGACGTCGAGCACGACGGCCAGGGCGACGACGCCCGTCCGGACGGTCGAGCGGGGCGTGGTGGAGGCGGTGGGCGTCGAGGTCATGGCCACGACGCTACCCGAGGGTGGCCCGAGCACGGCTGCCCGCCGGGTGGTGCACGGTCTGCGTCCACGGGGCGGGACGTGGGCAGGCAGGAGGGAAGGGAGCGCCCGCCCTCCTGCTCCCTCTAGGGTTGACCCGTGCACCTGGCTGTCGACGACCTCTCCTTCTCCTACCCCGGACGCCCCGTCCTCTCGGGCGTCTCGCTGCGCGTCGGCGCCGGTACGCGGCTCGGCGTCGTGGGGGAGAACGGCACGGGCAAGTCGACGCTCCTGGGGGTCCTCGCCGGGACGCTGGCCCCGAGCGGGGGCGAGGTGCGCCGTCAGGGCTCGCTCGCGGTCGTCGAGCAGGAGCTCGTCCCGCAGCCCGGCCAGACGGTCGGGGACCTGGTCCGCGACAGCCTCGCGACCGTGCGCGCGGTGGGGGCCGAGCTCGACGCCGTGACACGCGACTTCGACCACGAGCACGGCAACCTCGCCGAGCTGTCCGACGTCCTGGCCCGCGCCGAGCACCTGGCCGTGTGGGACGCGGACCGTCGCGTCGAGGTCGCGCTGTCCCGGCTGGGGGCCTGCCGCGACCCACGGCGTGAGCTCTCGACGCTCTCCGTGGGCGAGCGCTACCGCGTGCGCCTCGCGTGCCGCCTGGCCGAGCGCAGCGACCTGCTCCTGCTCGACGAGCCGACCAACCACCTCGACACGAGCGGCATCGACTTCCTCACGGGCGAGATCGTGGCCTGGGGAGGCGGGATCCTCATGGTCACGCACGACCGCCAGCTGCTCGACGACGTCGCGACCGAGATCCTCGACCTCGACCCCGCGATGGACGGCAGGCCCGTGCTGTACGGGCAGCCGGGCTACCTCGCGTACCGCTTCGCCAAGAACCAGGCCCTGCACCGGTGGCGCCAGCGCTACCGCGCCGAGCGCAAGCGCGCCGAGAAGCTCGCCGAGCGGCTCGACGCCTCCTACGAGGGGCTGTCCGACGAGTGGCGTCCCGCCAAGGGCAGCCAGAAGCACCGGCGCGCGACGCACGCGCGCATCCACGTCAAGGCGGCGGACCGCCTCGTGCAGAAGCTCGAGGCCGAGGCCGTCGAGGTCCCGGTCCCGCCGCTCGAGCTGCGCTTCCCGGACCTGCTGGCCATGTCGCCAGGCTGGTCGCCCGACACCCCGCTGCTCGAGGTGCGCAGCCCGCGCGTGGACGCCACGCCGCACGAGGAGGGCGCCACCCCCGCAGGCCTGCCCGACGGCGGCACCCCCGCGGCACCCGCCACCGTGCCCACGGGCGCCCGGCTCGACCTGCCCGGGACGCGCATCGCGATCCCGCCGTCGGGTCGGCTGCTGATCACCGGACCGAACGGCTCGGGCAAGTCGACCCTGCTCGCGGCGCTCGCGGGCACGGTCGGCCTGGACCGGGGAACCAGGACGGTCGCCGACGGTGTGCGGGTCGGGATCGTCGCGCAGGAGGGCCCCGCGCTGCCGCCGGGCGCCGAGGAGCGCACGGGCTTCGAGGAGTACGCGCAGGAGGCGCTCGACCTGCTCTCGGCGGGCACGCTCGACCCGGACTACCTGGTGCCGGTCGCGTTCCTCGGGCTCCTGACGGAGGAGGACCTCGACCGGCCGCTGCGCGAGCTGTCCGCGGGGCAGCGTCGCCGGTTCGACCTGGCCCGCGCGCTGCTCGCGGTGCCGCACGTCCTGCTGCTCGACGAGCCGACGAACCACCTCTCGATCGACCTGGTCGACGAGCTGACCCAGGCGCTGCGCGTCACGCCTGCGGCCGTGGTCGTCGCGACGCACGACCGCAGGATGCGCGAGGACTTCGCCGACTGGCCGACGCTCGAGCTCTAGCCGGCGGCGGCCTCAGAACCCGTTCTCGGGGTCGCCCAGGAGCTGGGCGACGTGGTCCGGGACGTAGTTCGCGAGCTCGCGCGGGGGACGCACGTAGTCGCCCGACGCCGGCGGGCGCTCGGGCAGGACGACCTTGTCGTGCGGCACGTCGACGTAGGGGATCGTCGAGAGCAGGTGCGAGATCATGTTGAGCCGGGCGTTCTTCTTGGAGTCCGACTCGACCACGAACCACGGGCTCTCGGGCACGTCGGTGTGCGCCATCATCTCGTCCTTGGCACGCGAGTAGTCCTCCCAGCGGTGGATCGACTCGAGGTCCATGGGGCTCAGCTTCCACTGGCGCACCGGGTCCGAGAGCCGTGACCGGAAGCGCTTGAGCTGTTCGCCGTCCGAGACCGAGAACCAGTACTTGCGCAGGATGATCCCGTCGTCGATGAGCATCTGCTCGAAGACGGGGGTCTGCTGCATGAAGCGGTCGTACTCCGCGGGGGTGCAGAAGCCCATGACCTTCTCGACGCCCGCGCGGTTGTACCAGGACCGGTCGAACAGCACGATCTCGCCTGCCGCGGGCAGGTGGGCGATGTAGCGCTGGTAGTACCACTCCGAGCGTTCGCGCTCGGTCGGCGTCGGCAGGGCGGCGATGCGCACGACGCGGGGGCTCAGGTACTGCGTGATGCGCTTGATCACGCCGCCCTTGCCGGCCGCGTCGCGCCCCTCGAAGATCACGACGACGCGCGCCCCGGTGGCCTGGGTCCACTGCTGGAGCCTGACGAGCTCGGCCTGCAGCCGGAACAGCTCGGCCTCGTAGACCTCGCGGGACAGCGAGCGGCGCTCCTGCTTCTTCGACTTCTTCGACTTCTTCGTCGTGCTCGACTTCTTGGACGTCTTCGACATGGCGTCACGCTACCGCTGCGGCAGGGCGACGCGGGCAGGACGCGCGAGACGCCCGTGGGCGGCAACGGCCAGGGCCGGCCGGCCCCTCGGTCAGCGCCCCACGGCGGCGGGCGCAGGCCTCAAGCGCCGGTCGACCCAGCCGAGCCCTGCCGCGAGCAGCAGGAACACCACGGCCACGACGCCCGTGTTGAGCAGCGCCTGCGGGTACCCGATCTCGGTGACGTCCATGAACGGGTACGGGTACCACTGCGAGAACGCGCCCTGCACGAAGACGTAGACGATCCACGCGAGCGGCGCGAGGACCGACCACCAGATCGTCGCGGTGTCGATGCGTGGCCGCGGCCCCACGACGAGCCACCCCACGACCGCGAGCAGCGGTCCGGCCTGGTGCATCAGCAGGTTCGTGAACATCCCGGCGACGCTCAGCTCCTGGAGCCCGGCGAGGACGGTGTTGTAGACGATGCCGGTCACGGCGATGCACAGCAGCGCGTCGAGCCGCGCGACGCGGAACACGCGTCCGTCCCGCAGCGGGTCCACGAGCAGCAGCGCGCACGTGACCCCGACCAGGAGGTTCGACAGGATCGTGAAGTAGCTGAAGAAGTGGACGACGAGATCCGTCGTCGTGTCGCCCGGGAGCGGTCCGCGCCCGAGCGTGCCGAAGAGCTCCCAGACGACGCCGACGAGCGCCATGGCTGCGACGACGCCGTGCCACCAGCGGGCCGCGGCCGGTCCGCGCAGGCGGTCGCCCACGCCTCGGCCCGACGACGCCGTCACGGGAGCCGAGGTCACGAGAGGCGGCCGACGTATGCCATGGCCTGCCGCAGGAGCGTGCCCTGCCCGCCGTGCATCTCGAGCTGCACCTGGTCGCTGCACGCCTGCTCGGGCGTGAGCCACGCGAGCTCGAGCGCCTGCTGCTGCGGCTGGCAGTCGCCCGAGACGGGGACGACGTACGCGAGCGAGACCGCGTGCTGGCGAGGGTCGTGGTACCCGGTGATGCCGGGCGTGGGCAGGTACTCGGCGACCGTGAAGGGCTGCGGGGACGCCGGGACGTGGGGCAGGGCCACGGGACCCAGGTCCTTCTCGATGTGCCGCAGCAGCGCGTCGCGGATCCGCTCGTGGTACATCACGCGCCCCGACACGAGCGCCCGGGTCATCTGCCCCTCGGGCGTCACACGCAGCAGCAGCCCGACGGCGACCACGTCGCCCGAGTCGTCGACCCGGACCGGGATCGCGTCGACGTAGACGAGGGGGAGGTGGGAGCGTGCGGCCGCGAGGTCCTCCGCGCTCAGCCACCCGGCGGGCTGGGGGATCTCGCGGGAGAAGTCGTCGGGCGGGAAGTCGGCGGTGTCCGTCACCTGACTGTTCTACCACCCGGGACGCGGACTCGCGCCGAACCCGGTGGGCGGGGCCGGGTCCGGGGCAGCGGTGGCTGCACGGACCCGGCCCCACCCGCCGGTCGTGGCTCAGGAGCCCCCGGGCTCCGCCGCCAGGGCGTCGACCGGCGGCGCCACGGGCTCTGCGAGACGCGCGATGAGCTCGATGAGCAGGCGCTCGCCGACCGCGGACGGCAGCGCCTCGACGAGGGCCAGCAGCGGAGCCATGGGGCCCGTGCCCGGCTCGGGGGCGTCACCGCCCCGCGGGTCGGAGCCACCGAGCACGGCGGCCTGCACGAGGTCCCACGCCGTGCGCGCGTCGAGAGCCCCCAGGGCCGAGAGCACCTCGGGCGCCGGGACCCCTGGGGCGAGCGTCGCGACCAGGGCGCCCAGGACCTCCTGCGGGTCGGGGCGTGGCACACCGCGCACGGCCTGCGCGGCGGTGACCAGCGCGGCACCCAGCTCGTCGACCACGCCCGCCGTCACGGGGGTCACCGTGAGGTGCGTCGTGTGCGGCAGTCGCGAGCCGTCGGGCTGGGTGTAGCCGGGCTGCGGCTGGAGCACGAACCCGCTCGCCCGGACCGCGTCCGACCACACGTGCGGGTCGACCCGCCGTTCCGCGGGCACCGACTCGTCGGTCGTGACCGCCACGAGGGGCCCGACCGGGTCGCCGACGACGCGCAGGCCCTCGATCGCGTCGAGCACCTCGCGCAGCGTGACCGTCGCGACGGCGCACCGTGCCGTCACGGCCCGGTAGCCCGGCACGCCGAGCGCCTGCGTCACGGCCCAGGCCGCGGCGAGCGGCCCCGCCGACTTCGAGCCCATGATCGTCGAGTTCACGACCGGGTATCCCGGCCAGCGTGTCGTCGCGAACAGCTGGTGGCGCTGCCGGTCACGGTCGCGCGTGAGCAGGACCGAGGCGCCCTTGGGGGCGTAGCCGTACTTGTGGACGTCGGCGGAGATCGAGGTGACCCCCGGCACACGGAAGTCGAAGGGCGGGACGTGTGCGACGTCGTCGGGCCAGAAGGGCAGCACCCACCCGCCCACGCACGCGTCCACGTGCACCGGGACGCCCAGGGCGCTCGCGGACGCCGCGACCTCCTCGACCGGGTCCACGACCCCGTGCGGGTACGACGGCGCGGAGACGACGACGAGCGCGACGTCGCTCCCGTCTCCCACGGCCGCAGCCATGGCGGCCGGGACCGCGCGGCACGACGCGGGGTCCACGGGGACCAGCACGAGGTCGAGCCCCAGGTACGTCGCGGCCTTGTGGAACGCGGCGTGCACCGTGCTCGGTGCCACGACCTTGGGGGCGAAGCCGAGCGTCGCGAGCGTGTGCGGCGTGCCGTCGGCCCGCGGCGGGTGAGCCGCGAGGAACGCGTCACGGGCGGTCTTGACGGCGAGCAGGCAGCTCTCGGTCCCGCCGGACGTCACCGTCCCGACGACGCCGCTCGCGTCCTGCGCGCCCGTCCCGTGGAGCACGTCGCGCGCGAAGGCCACGAGCTCGCGCTCCATGACCGCGACCGACGAGAACGTCGTGGGATCCAGGGCGTTGAGCGGCTGGACCGCGCGGATCGCGTCGCCCGCGAGGGCGTCGAGCTCGGCCAGGTCCGGGTCGTAGACGTACGAGAGCACGCGGCCCCCGTGCGTCGGGGCGTCGGCCGCCCGCAGCGCTGCGAGGCGGTCGAGGATGCCCTCGGTCCGCAGGACGGGCGGGGCGGGCAGGGGGTTGTCGTCAAGGGCGCTCATGCGCTGCGGGCTCCTCGGTGGGCACGTCGATGTCGCCCCTGCGCAGTCGATAGCGTACGAGGGCCAGGAGGCTCAGCGCGACAAGAACCGCTGGGACCAGCGAGAACGAGAGCGCGATGCCGTCCACCGCGGCCGTCGTCTGCTCAGGTGTGAAGCCCGCGCTCGACGACTGGTAGCCCGTGACCCACTGCACGAGGCTCAGCAGCCCGGCGCCGAACGCCATGCCCGTCGTCTCGCCCGCGGTCCACACGCCGCTGAACGCCCCGCCACGGTCGGACGGGCCCTGACCCGTGACGGGGACCGTGCGGGCGTCGTGCGCGATCACGTCGGGCAGCATCGCGAGCGGGAGCGCCTGCATGCCCGCGTACCCGACGCCGGCGAGAGCGGTCGGCAGGTACACCCAGGCGCCCGGAGCCCACGCGAGCGGCACCATGCACAGCGTCGCGACCGCGAACAGCGAGCTCGCGAGGACGAAGCTGCGCTCCTTGCCGACCCGGCGCGCGAGCCGGTTCCAGAGCGGCATGACCAGCAGCGCGGGCGCGATGAGCGCCGCGAACAGCAGGCTCACCGCGAGTGTCGACTCGAGGACGTAGGTCGCGACGTAGTTCGCGGCCGCGAGCATGAGACCCGTCGCGAGGGCCTGGAGGAAGAACGCCGTGAGCAGGACCCGGAAGGGCTGGCTGCGGCGCAGCGTCGCGACGGCCTCCGAGACCGCGAGGCGGAACGCGCCCGCGGCCGACGTGGCCGCCTGCGGGGCCGCGGCGTGCGCACCCGGGGGGAGCGACGCCGTCGGGCCGGCGGCGCGCTCGGCGCGCGGGGCCACCCGGGACGCGACGAACATGCCGGCCCCGATGACCAGGCCTGCGACCACGCCCAGCGTGAGGTATCCCGACAGCGAGCTCGTCTCGCCACGCAGCACCGGGCCGCCCGCGCCGAACAGCAGGATCGCGAACGCGAGGGTCGCGACCCGCCAGCTGATGAGGCGCGTGCGCTCGTCGTACGTCGGCGCGATCTCCGCGGGCAGCGCGATGTACGGCACCTGGAACAGCGAGAACGCCGTGGCCGCGAGCAGGAAGGCCACGAGCACCCAGATCGAGGCCGCGGCCGTCGAGGCCCCGCCGGGGACCGCGAACGTCAGCGCGAAGAACACGGGGATCGTGCACGCGCCGATCGTCATGAAGCGCCGCCGCGAGCCCGTGCGGGCCAGGTCGCGGTCGCTGCCGTACCCGATGAACGGGTCGATCACGACGTCCCAGACCTTCGCGCCCGTGACGACCAGGCCTGCGACCGCGGCCGGCACGGCGAGCGCGTCCGTCAGGTAGTACAGGAGCATGAGGCCGGGCAGCGTGCCGAAGCCGCCCGTGCCGACCGAACCGATGGCGTATCCCGCGATCGTGCGCGGCCTGAGGCGTTCCACGCGCCACAGCCTAGACGTGACCTGGGTCACCGTGGTGGAGGTCGGGGTCCCGGGTACCGGCAGGCGGCCGGGAGGAACCCGGCGTATGTTCGCCCGCGGGCCGGGAATACCTCCCGGGGACCCGTTGCTGCACCTGGTGAACCCCTCAGGAAGGACCTTCATGGCAACCCAGGAACTCACCGGCGCCACGTTCGAGCAGACCATCAAGGACAACGACATCGTCCTGGTGGACTTCTGGGCGTCGTGGTGCGGCCCGTGCCGCCAGTTCGCCCCGGTGTTCGAGGCGTCCTCGGAGACCCACCCCGACGTCGTGCACGGCAAGATCGACACCGAGGCCGAGCAGTCGCTCGCCGCCGCCGCGAACATCACCTCGATCCCGACGCTCATGGCGTTCCGCGAGGGCGTCCTCGTCTTCTCGCAGCCGGGCGCGCTCCCCGCACCCGCTCTGGAGCAGGTCGTCGAGGCCGTCAAGGGTCTCGACATGGACGACGTCCGTGCGCAGATCGCCCAGGCCTCGGCCGCGGAGTCGAACGGGCAGGCGAACGCCTGACCCGTCGACCACCCCGCACCACCGAAGGACCCCGGCTCCGGCCGGGGTCCTTCGTCGTGCTGGGGGTGTCGCGGGCCGTCAGGCGGCGGGGCGTGCCGCGGGCTCGTGCTCGGCAACGCCTCGCACGGCCGCCGGTCGTGCGGCGGTCCGGCGGGCCGCGCGGTCGCGCGCCCGGTCCGAGGGCTCGGGGAGGCTCGCGAACCGGCGCTCGAGCGCCGTGAGCCACCGTGCCCGCCGGGCCGGGGAGACCTCGGCGACGCGGGGGTGGTTGACCCAACGGACCCGTGGCACGCCGAGCTGGCCGAAGACCCCGCGGGCCACGACGCGGTGCACGGGGGCGCCGAACCACAGGCGGTAGAGCGGCCCGGGGGTCGTCATGGTCGTCACGAGCGTGACGCCCGAGAGCCCGAGCGTCCCCTGGAGCGTCCCGACCCGGCTCTCGGTGTACGCGAAGCCGGGGACCAGGACCTTGTCGAAGAAGCCCTTGAGGCGTGCGGGCATGACCTCCCACCAGACGGGGTGGACCAGGACGAGGTGGTCGGCCGCGGCCAGGCGTCCTTGGTACTCGGCGGCCCGGGGGTCGACGGTCCGTCCTTCGCGCCACGCGCCCAGGTCTGCGCGTCGGACCACGGGGTCGAAGTCGTCGAGGTCGAGGTCGATCACGTCGACGTCGTGCCCGGCGCTCGTCGCACCGCGGATCGCCGCGGCGGCGAGCGCCCGGCTGTAGCTGCCCTCGTAGGGGTGGTCGATCACGATCAGGACGCGCACCGGAGTCTCCTTAACGTTGTTCAATCTAACAACGTTAGAGTTGCTGAACATTGTTAAGGTGTCAAGGTGAGGGCGTGCGGCCGACCCGTGGCCGCCGACGATCCGAGGAGGTCGGGCGATGGCCGAGCGGCTGGACCGGGAGCGTGTCGTGCGCGCGGCGCTCGCGCTGCTCGACGAGGTCGGTCTCGACGGGCTGACCCTGCGCAGGCTCGCCCAGGACCTCGGCGTCAAGGCGCCCGCGCTCTACTGGCACTTCGCGAGCAAGGCCGACCTGCTCCACGAGATGGCCGCCACCATGCTGCGCGACCTCGTCGACGGCGAGGCCTGGGACGAGGCGACCGTTGCCGGGTCGCCCTGGCAGGACTGCGTGCGCGACTCCGCGACGAACCTGCGCCGCATGCTGCTCGCGCACCGCGACGGCGCGCGCGTCTTCAGTGGCACCCTCGTCACGGACGAGGCGCTGCGCGACGCGGTCGAGGTCCCGCTGGGCATCCTCGCGTCCGCAGGCTTCGCGCCCGACGACGCCGCGCGCGCCTGGGGGACCGTGCTCAGCTTCGTCCTGGGTTTCGTCGTCGAGGAGCAGGCGGTCGGTGGTGCGGGCGCTGACGACGTCGACGGTGTCGGAGGTGTCGGAGGTGTCGGAGGTGTCGGTGATGCTGACGGCGCCCGCGGCTTCGACGAGCGGTTCGGGTTCGGCGCCGACGTGATCGTCGCGGGGCTCGCGGCGCGGCTGCGCTGACGTCGAGCGGCGCTTCGGCACGGCCGACGCACGGCTCGGCGGCCGCGCACTGGCGCGCCGACGCCCCGCGGGGGATCGTGGAGGGGTGCGCGGACGCGACGAGGCGTCCGCCCTGGACGGCGGAGGACGTCATGAGCGGCTCGGTAGCGCGCATCACCCAGATCAGTGCACGGTCCGACGTGAGCTTCGACGACGCGGTGAAGACCGGGATCGAGAGGGCGAGCGAGACGCTGCGCAACCTCACGGGCGCGTGGGTCAAGGAGCAGAAGGTCGAGGTCAGGGACGGGAAGATCGTCGCCTGGCAGGTGGCGCTCGAGGTCACCTTCGTCCTCGACTGACGGAGGTCCGGGCGGGCGCGTCGGCTTGACCCGTGGAGGGGAGGGCGGCTATTTGACCCTGCCTCCGAGATTCCCGTACCCTTGAACGTCGGTGCGCTCGGTGCGCACTGGTCCCGTGTGCCCATGGTCCGGTCGCACTCGCACGCCACGGTGTGTTGAGTCCTGCCAAGACGACCAGACATGGCGAGCACGCCAAGACTAGAAGAGATGAGCAACAACGTGGTGTACGCGATCGTCAAGGCCGGTGGCCGCCAGGAGAAGGTGTCCGTCGGCGATATCGTCGTCGTCGACCGTCTGTCGGCTGGTGCCGGACAGTCCGTCGAGCTTCCTGCGATCCTGCTGGTGGACGGGGAGAAGGTGACCCACGACGCTGCGGCGCTCGCGAAGGTCAAGGTCACTGCTGAGGTCGTCCGGGACGAAAAGGGCCCGAAGATCACGATCCTCAAGTACAAGAACAAGACCGGCTACCGCAAGCGCCAGGGTCACCGTCAGCAGCTGACCCGCCTCAAGGTCACCGGCATCAAGTGACTTCCTCGGTGGCTCGTGAGGGCCGCCGCAGGTGATCCCACCCCCTCTTCTTCCAGCACGAAAGCAGGTTCGACATGGCACACAAGAAGGGCGCGAGCTCCTCGCGCAACGGTCGTGACTCCAACGCCCAGCGCCTCGGCGTGAAGCGCTTCGGTGGCCAGGTCGTCAGCGCCGGCGAGATCATCGTCCGCCAGCGCGGCACCCACTTCCACCCGGGCAACAACGTCGGTCGCGGTGGCGACGACACGCTGTTCGCCCTGACCGCCGGTGCGGTCCAGTTCGGTACGCGCCGCGGGCGCAAGGTCGTCGACATCGTCTCGGCCGAGGCCTGATCCACGACGCAGCACGCTTGACAGGAGGGGCGCACCGACGCGGTGCGCCCCTCCTGGTGTTCTTCCCCCCTGCTTGAGAGGACCATTTCCATGGCCACGTTCGTCGACCGCGTCGTCCTGCACGCCTCCGGCGGTGACGGCGGCAACGGTTGCGCCTCCATCCGCCGGGAGAAGTTCAAGCCGCTCGCCGGCCCTGACGGCGGCAACGGGGGTGATGGTGGGACCGTGCGGATCGTCGTCGACTCCCAGACCACGACGCTCCTCGAGTTCCACCACTCGCCGCACCGCCACGCGACCTCCGGCACCCAGGGCATGGGCGACCACCGCGCGGGCGCCAACGGCGGGGACCTGATCCTGCGCGTGCCCGACGGCACCGTGATCAAGGACACGGACGGCAACGTCCTGGCCGACCTCGTCGGCGAGGGTGCCGAGTACGTCGCCGCCGCCGGTGGCCGGGGTGGCCTCGGCAACGCCGCGCTCGCCTCCCAGCGCCGCAAGGCGCCCGGCTTCGCGCTGCTCGGCGAGCCCGGCGAGGAGGCCGACTTCGTCCTCGAGGTCAAGTCGATCGCCGACGTCGCGCTCGTCGGTTTCCCGAGCGCCGGCAAGTCCTCGCTCGTCGCCGCGATCTCCGCGGCCCGGCCCAAGATCGCCGACTACCCGTTCACGACCCTCGTCCCCAACCTGGGCGTGGTCCAGGCGGGCGACTCGCGCTACACGGTCGCCGACGTCCCCGGCCTCATCCCCGGCGCGAGCCAGGGCAAGGGGCTCGGCCTCGAGTTCCTGCGCCACATCGAGCGCACCGCCGTGATCGTGCACGTGCTCGACTGCGCGACGCTCGAGCCCGGTCGTGACCCGATCTCCGACCTCGAGGCGCTCGAGGCCGAGCTCGACGCCTACGCGGGCGACCTCGACATCGAAGGGGCCCGGCTCCCGCTCAACGAGCGCCCGCGCCTCGTGGTGCTCAACAAGATCGACGTGCCCGAGGCCCGCGAGCTCGCCGAGCTCGTGCGCCCCGACCTCGAGGCCCGCGGCCTGCGCGTCTTCGAGATCTCGACCGCGAGCCACGAGGGCCTGCGCCCCCTGACGTTCGCGCTCGCCGAGCTCGTCGACCAGGCTCGCCGTGACGCCCCGGCTCCCGCGCCGGCGCGCACGATCCTGCGCCCCAAGGCTGTCGACGACGCGGGCTTCACCGTGACCCGCAAGGGTGGCGCCGAGACCGGCTTCTACTACGAGGTCCGCGGCTCCAAGCCCGAGCGCTGGGTCCGCCAGACCGACTTCTCGAACGACGAGGCCGTGGGCTACCTCGCGGACCGTCTCGCACGCCTCGGCGTCGAGGAGAAGCTCTTCAAGGCCGGTGCCGTCGCGGGCGACGAGGTACGCATCGGTTCGGACAAGAACGCTGTCGTGTTCGACTGGGAGCCCACGCTCATCACGGGCTCCGAGCTCCTCGGCGGCCCGCGCGGCTCCGACCTGCGGCTCGAGGACACCTCCCGCCCCACGCGCTCGGACAAGCGTCGCGAGTACACCGAGCGCATGGACGCCAAGGCCGAGGCCCGTGCCGAGCTGTGGACCGAGCGCGAGTCCGGTCACTGGACGGACCCCGACCAGGACTGACCCCGTACGGGTCGACGGGTCGTCGACATCGCACGTCCGCCCACAGGGCGGGTACGGCCCTCGGGTCGTGCCCGCCCTGCGGCGTCCCCGGGTGGTGCCGACCCTGCGGGCGGGCGAGACGAGCGCCCGGAGGGGAGCGGCGTCGTCGGGCCGGCGGGGGAGCAGGTGCCCACGCCCTCCCACCGTGAGGTGTCACACGCTGAAACGGCGCCCCGTCCGGGCGCCCGGCGCGGGATGATGAGCCCGTGAATGCGCTCTCCGCACGCTCCCAGGTCGCCACGGCCCACCGGGTCGTCGTCAAGATCGGCTCCTCCTCCCTCACCGGACCGGACGGGCACCTCAGCGTCCCTGCCCTCCACGCGCTCGTCGACGTGATCGCGGCCCGCCACGCAGCGGGCGGGCAGGTCGTGCTCGTGACGTCGGGGGCGATCGCCGCGGGGATCGGACCGCTCGGCCTGAGCGCACGACCTCGCGACCTCGCGACGGCCCAGGCCGCGGCCTCGGTGGGCCAGGGCCTCCTCGTCGCCCGCTACGCCCAGGCGTTCGCCGAGTACGGCATCCGCGTGGGCCAGGTGCTCCTCACGGCCGAGGACACCATCCGCCGCGGGCACTACCGCAACGCGCAGCGCTCGCTCGAGCGTCTGCTGGACCTGGGGATCGTGCCGGTCGTCAACGAGAACGACGCGGTCGCGACGGACGAGATCCGCTTCGGTGACAACGACCGCCTCGCTGCCCTGGTCTCGCACCTGGTCCGCGCCGACGCGATGGTCCTGCTGACCGACGTCGACGGCCTGTACGACGGGCCGCCCTCGCGCCCCGGCACCCAGCGGATCCGCGAGGTCCGGTCCGCGCTCGACCTCGAGGGCATCGAGGTCACCGGCCGCGGCAGCTCGATCGGGACGGGCGGCATGCTCACCAAGCTCGAGTCGGTGCGCATCGCGACGGGCTCGGGCATCCCGGTCGTCCTGACCAAGGCCGCGCACGCCGAGGGCGCCCTCGCGGGGCGCGAGGTCGGGACGTGGTTCGCGGTGACCGGCAAGCGCACGACGCGCCGGCGCCTGTGGCTTGCGCACGCCGCCCGCACGCGCGGGCGCCTCGAGCTCGACGAGGGAGCGGTCACCGCGGTCCTGGGCGGACGCGCGTCGCTGCTGCCCGCGGGCGTGGTCGGCGTCACGGGCGACTTCGACGCCGGCGACCCCGTCGAGCTCGTCGCGCCCGACGGGCGCGTGATCGCGCGCGGCCTCGTCGCGTTCGACTCGAGCGACATCCCGGACCTGCTCGGGCGTTCGACGCACGAGCTGCGCGACAGGCTGGGCGAGGGGTACGACCGGGAGATCGTGCACCGCGACGACCTCGTGCTCGTGGGGCGCAAGCGCAAGGCGTCCTGAGCGCGGCTCGTCGCGGCCGACGCGCCCCTCGCGCGCCCCCTGACGGGGCCCGCCGACCCCGACCCGGGTCGACGGGCCCCGTCTCGCGCTCCCGGCGTCTCAATGCGTGGGACGGCGCTCTCACCCCTTGACTCCTCGCCCCCGGGAGGCTTTCCTGTGCGGCAGGTGAAGAGCGCCAGCGCCAAGACCCGGCTCGCTGGCCAGCAACCCTTCGACGTGACGGGGTGCTCCGGGTGGTACCTGACCGCGACCCGTCGGGCGCGGTAAGCACACGGAGGAACGGGCGATGCGCGCACTCGGGACGGAACAGGAGCACGACCGCAGGGCGGTGTGCCGCCTCGGCGGAGCCAGACCCCTCGCGCCCTGTTGTCGCTGACACGTTGCTGAACCCCCGCTGCACCTGACGCACGGCCGACACCCCGCGTCCCCCCTCCGCCGTCCCCTCGACGGCTCCCCACCGCCGCTCGCCGTGAGCCCGGCGTCGATCCGACGCACCCACGGTCCGTCGGCGACCCCTCAGCGCCCCGGCACTGCCGGTCCGACGGCGCGCACGACCGAAGGAGCACCTCTCGCATGTCCCTCTCGACCTGGCCCTCGGGCCCCGGCGGCCGTACGGCCCCGTCCCGCCGCGCGCTCGCCGCGGCCTCCCTCGCCGCGACGGCGCTCCTGCTCGGGGCGTGCGGCACCGGTGGCGGCAGCACGGCGGACGGCACGTCCCCCGGTCCGACGGCGGAGCCCGTCCCGGGCGGCAACCTCACCTTCGCGGTCACGGTCGACTCGCACTGCATCGACCCGCAGCAGGTCGGGAACAACGACGCGATCGCCTCGGCCCGTCAGACCGTGGCCTCGCTCACCGCGCAGGACCCGGACACGGGGGAGATCCTGCCGTGGCTCGCCGAGAGCTGGGAGGTCGACGCGGACGCGACGAGCTTCACGTTCACGCTCCGGGAGGGGCCGACGTTCGCCGACGGCACGCCGATCGACGCGGCCGCCGTCAAGACGAACTTCGACAAGATCGTCGAGCTCGGGGCAGCGGCCTCGCTCGGCTCGGCCTACCTCGTCGGGTACGAGGGGACCACGGTCGTGGACCCCCGCACCGTGCGGGTCGACTTCTCAGCCCCCAGCGCTCAGTTCCTCCAGGCGTCCTCGACCTTCTCGCTCGGTCTGCTCTCGCCCGCGTCCGCCGCGCTCAGCGTCGAGGACCGGTGCGCCGGGAAGTTCGTGGGCTCCGGGCCGTTCGCGGTGAAGTCGTACACGTTCGACCAGGAGGTCGTGCTCGAGAAGGTCGCCGGCTACGACTGGGCCTCCGGGGCCGACGACCACACGGGTGAGGCGTACCTCGACACCGTGACCGTGAAGTTCGTGCCCGAGGCCAGCGTGCGGACCGGCAGCCTGCTCTCGGGCCAGATCGACGCGACCGCGGCCATCAGCACGGTCGACCTGCCGCAGTTCGACGGCAACGGCTTCTGGCTCGCGTACCGGGCGAACCCGGGCGTCGTCTTCAACCTCTTCCCCAACGAGTCGCGACCGCTCGCCGCCGACCCCGCAGTGCGGCAGGCGATCAGCAAGGGCATCGACCGCGAGGAGATCGCTGCGACCCTGCTGACCCCGCAGGACGAGCCCGCGACGAGCGTGCTGTCGCACTCGACCCCGCTGTGGGCCGACGTCTCGGACGACCTGGCGTACGACCCGGACGGTGCGGAAGAGCTCCTCGACGACGCCGGCTGGGTCAAGGGTGCCGACGGCGTGCGGGTCAAGGACGGACAGCGGCTGTCCACCACCGTCACGTTCTGGCAGGTGGCCGAGCCGCTCGAGCTCGTCCAGCAGCAGCTCGCGAAGATCGGTGTGGACCTCCAGCTCAAGCAGGTCACGGTCGCCGAGTCCACCGAGCTCAAGAAGTCCGGAGACTTCGACTTCGACTACTACAACCTGACGCGCTCGGACCCCGACGTGCTGCGCACGATCTTCTCGGCCAACGCGCGCAACATCAACAAGCGGGCACCCGAGGAAGTCGACGTGCTGCTCGATCGCTCGGCCGCGTCGACCGACCCGGCCGAGCGGCAGGAGCTCGTGACCCAGGCTGCGCGTCTCCTGGTGCAGGAGGGCCACGCGATCCCGGTCTACGAGCTCTCGACGACGATCGCGGCGGCCGACACGGTCCACGGCCTGGGCTTCGAGGCGTCGACCCGCCTCGACTTCTACGGCGCCTGGGTCCAGCAGGACTGAGGTAGCGGCTCGGCGGGACGCGTCGCGTGTCCCGCCGAGCCGGCGCTCCCGCGACCGATCCGTCCAACCGCGCGTCACGACCTGCACGTCACCACCCGAGAGGAGCCGACCATGGGCCGGTACATCGCCCGCCGCCTGGGGCAGGGAGGCTTCGTCCTCTGGGCGGCCTTCACGATCTCCTTCTTCCTGCTCTACGTCCTGCCGAGCGACGCGGCCTCGATCAAGGCCGCCGGAGCCGACGGCGATCTCTCGGACCCCGAGCTCGTCGCGCGCCTGCGTGCCGAGCAGGGGCTCGACCGCCCTGTCCTGGTCCAGTACGCGCACGGTCTCTGGGGCGCGCTGCACCTGGACTTCGGGCGCTCCTTCTCCTCGGGGGCGCCCGCCACGAAGCTCCTGGCCGAGGCCCTGCCCCCCACGCTGCAGCTCACGGCCCTCGCGCTGGGTCTCGCGCTCGCCGGGGGAGCGGCGCTCGCGCTCGCGAGCACCTACCCGCGTGCCCGCTGGCTCCGGCACACGCTCACGTCGCTGCCTGCCCTGGGCATCTCGTTGCCGACGTTCTGGGTGGGGCTGCTCCTGCTCCAGTGGTTCTCGTTCGAGCTGAGGCTGTTCCCCGCCATGGGGAACGAGGGCTTCGAAAGCCTCGTCCTGCCGGCGTTCACGCTCGCGATCCCCGCGAGCGCCGCGTTCGCGCAGGTTCTCTCGCGCAGCCTGCGCCAGACCCTGGCCGAGCCCTACGTCGAGACCGCCCGGGCCAAGGGGGCGGGGCGGGCCCGCGTGCACTTCGGTCACGCCCTGCGCAACGCCTCCATCCCGGCGCTCACGGTGCTCGGGGTGACGGTCGGGGGGCTCCTGGCCGGTGCGGTCGTGACCGAGACGGTCTTCTCCCGGGCCGGCGTCGGTCGGCTGACGGTGACCGCGGTCAACCAGCAGGACGTGCCCGTGGTCCAGGCGATCGTGGTCTTCTCGGCCGTGGTCTTCGTCGTCGTGACCCTGCTGGTGGACCTGCTCTACCCCGTGCTCGACCCCCGGATCACCACCCGCCAGCCCTCCGCCGCGGCGTGAGGGCACGGAGGAGGACATCATGACCGCACGACTCGACACCTACACCGTCCCGGAGACGCTGCCCCCGGACGTGTCCGCGCCGGACGGGCCGGACGCGCCGGCCGGGCCCGATGCGCCGCACGCGCATGCGGCCCTCGCCGGCCCGGCCCCGCTCGAGGCCGCGCACCGGCGTACCAGGGGAGTGCGCTCGTCGGCGCGCACGCTCGGCCGGTCGGGGCTCGCGGTGCTGCGCCGCCCCGGCCTGCTGCTCGCGGTGCTGTTCCTGCTGCTCGTGGTCGCGTGGGCGCTCGCGCCGGGCGTCTTCGCGGCCCAGGACCCGATCACGGGGGTCCCGACGGACCGCCTGCAGGCGCCGAGCGCGGAGCACCTGTTCGGCACGGACCACCTGGGTCGCGACGTGTACGCCCGGGTCGTGCACGGCTCGTGGCTGTCGCTGAGCGCGACCGTGATCGCGGTCGCACTGGGACTGTCGGTCGGCTCGTTGCTGGGCCTGCTCGCAGGCTTCCTGCGGGGGTGGGTCGACGACGTCGTGGGGCGTGTCGTCGACGTGCTGCTCGCGGTGCCGAGCCTGCTGCTCTCGCTCGCGATCATCACGGTGCTGGGGTTCGGCACGGTCAAGGTGGCGATCGCGGTCGGCATCACGACGATCGCGGCGTTCGCGCGCGTGATGCGTGCGGAGGCGCTGCGGACGTCGTCGACGACGTACGTCGAGGCCGCCCGTGCGTCGGGCGTGCGCTGGTACACGGTGCTGCGCCGTCACATCCTGCCCAACTCGGCGGGCCCGGTGGTCGCGCTGACCGCGCTCGAGCTGGGGTCGTCCGTCCTCGCGATCTCGGCCCTGAGCTTCCTGGGCTACGGGGCCGCGCCGCCGACCCCGGAGTGGGGCGCGCTGGTGTCCGGCGGCCGCGACTACCTCGCGTCCGCGTGGTGGCTCACGACGCTGCCGGGGCTCGTGATCGTCGCGGTCGTGCTGTCGGCCAACCGCATCTCCCGATCGCTCGAGAAGGACGGAGAGGACCGATGAGCGTCCCCGTGCACGACGACGTCCTGCTGGACGTCCAGGACCTGCGCGTCGGCTACCGCACGACGGCGGGAGGTGACGCGCCCGCCGTCGACGGGGTCTCGCTCCAGGTCCGTGCGGGCGAGGTCGTCGCGCTGGTGGGCGAGTCGGGGTCCGGCAAGAGCACCACGGCCCACGCGGTCGTCAACCTGCTGCCGCGCGGTGGTCGCCGCACGTCGGGCACGATCCGGTTCGGCGGCCAGGACCTGACCGGGCTGAGCGAGGGCGAGTGGCGCGAGGTGCGCGGGCGCAGGATCGGCCTGGTCCCGCAGGACCCGACCGTCTCGCTCAACCCGGTCCAGCGCGTGGGCGACCAGGTCGCGGAGGTCCTCGTGATCCACGGCCTCGCTCGTCGTCGCGAGGCGCGCAGGCGCGCGGTCGACCTCCTGGAGAAGGCGGGCCTCGACGACCCGGCCGCTCGCGCCAGGCAGTACCCGTCGCAGCTCTCGGGCGGCATGCGCCAGCGCGTCCTCATCGCGATCGCGATCGCCGCCGGGCCCGACCTGGTGATCGCCGACGAGCCCACGAGCGCGCTCGACGTCACGGTCCAGCGCCGCATCCTCGACCACATCGAGCTGCTGCGCTCGACGCTCGGCACGGCGGTGCTCCTCATCACGCACGACCTGGGGGTGGCCGCCGACCGCGCCGACCGCATCGTGGTCCTGCGGCACGGCCGGGTCGTGGAGGAGGGCCCCGCGCGCAGCGTCCTCACGGACCCGCAGCACCCGTACACGCGCGAGCTCATCGCGGCCGCGCCGAGCCTCGCGAGCACCCGCCTGGGGTCGGGGGCCGCCGTGCTTCCCACGTCACGGCCAGCCGCCGGGCCCGACGACGGCACGCAGGTCGCGTCGTCGGCCCCTCTGCTCGAGGCGCGGGGGCTGCGCAAGGAGTTCCCGCTGCCGCGCGGCGCCGCGGCGCGCTCGCTGGTCGCGGTCGACGACGTGAGCTTCGACCTGCACGCCGGGCAGACGTTCGCGCTCGTGGGCGAGTCGGGCTCGGGCAAGAGCACGACGGCGCGCCTGGTGCTGCGCCTCGAGCAGCCGACGGCCGGTTCGCTGTTGCTCGACGGGACCGATCTCACGGCGGCCCGCGGCGAGGAGCTGCGCAGGCTCCGTCGACGGTTCCAGGTCGTCTACCAGAGCCCGTACGCGTCGCTCGACCCGCGCTTTACGGTCGAGCAGATCGTCGAGGAGCCGCTGCGCGCGTACAAGGTGGGGGACGCCCGCGCGCGCCGGGCCCGGGTGCGCGAGCTCGTCGACCAGGTCGCGCTCCCGGCGACCGCGCTCGGACGGGGGCCGCGGGAGCTGTCGGGCGGGCAGCGTCAGCGGGTCGCGATCGCGCGCGCCCTGGCGCTGCGTCCCGACCTCGTGGTCCTCGACGAGCCGGTCTCGGCGCTCGACGTCTCGGTCCAGGCCCAGATCCTCGACCTGCTGAGCGCGCTCCAGGCCGAGCACGGGCTGGCGTACCTCTTCATCTCGCACGACCTCGCGGTGGTCCGGCAGGTCGCCGACCACGTGGGCGTGATGCACCGGGGGCGTCTCGTCGAGACGGGGACGGCCGACCGGATCCTCCTCGACCCGCGCGAGGAGTACACGCGCGAGCTCGTCGCGGCCATCCCCGGGCGACGCGCGCTCGCGGACGCCGGGACGCCGTGACCGCCGAACGCTCTCGAACCCCGCTCCAGACCCGTGTCCTGCTCGTCTGCCTGGCCACGGGCTTCACGACCCTCCTCGACTCCGCGGTCCTCACGGTCGCGGCGCCCGCGCTGCGCGACGGTCTCGGGGCGAGCACGGCCCAGCTCCAGTGGATCCTCGCGGGATACTCGCTGACGTTCGGGATCGCGCTGGTGCCTGCCGGGCGTCTGGGGGACCGGTACGGGCGCGCGTGGTTCCTCGTGACCGGGCTGGTCCTGTTCGCGCTCACGAGCGTCGTGAGCGCGAGCGCGCAGGACGCGGACGTGCTGGTCGTGGCCCGCCTGGTCCAGGGGATCGGGGCGGGCATGGCCAACCCGCAGGTGATCGGGCTCCTCCAGGACCACTTCGCGGGCCCCGCCCGTGCGCGCGCCCTGGGTGCCTATGCGTCGACCGGGGCGTTCGCGGCCGTGATCGCGCCGCTCGTCGGCGGGCTCGTGCTCGCCGTGGCGGGGCCGACGGGCTGGCGGGTCTCCCTGGTGCTCACGCTCCCGTTCGCGCTCGCCGCCGCGGCGCTGTGCGTGCGCTTCGTACCTCGCACCGGTCGACGGCCCGGAGGGGCTCCTGGGCTCGACCCCGTGGGCCTGGTGCTCCTCACCGTGACCGCGATCGGCCTGCTCGTGCCGTTCGTCCTGCCCGGTTCGTCGACGGCCCGCGCGCCCTGGGTGGGCGTGGCCGTCGTGGGTGCGGCAGCACTGTTCGGGTGGGAGAGACGGCACGCCCGCGCGGGCAGGAGCCCGGTGCTCTCGCCCGAGCTGCTCCGGGCGCCGGGGTTCGCGCTCGGCTGCCTCGTCGCGACGTGCACGTTCGGCTCGGCGCTCGGGTTCTCGGCCATCCTCATGATCTACCTCCAGGAAGGGGCGGGACTCACCCCGTTCGAGGCGGGGCTCGTCACGACCCCGGGCGCCCTCGCGTCGGTCGTCGCGGCGAACCTGTCGTGGCGGCTCGTGCGACGGTTCGGGCGGGCCGGCGTGAGCGGCGCGATCGCCGCCAAGGTCCCGGTCGCGGTCGCGATGTTCGTGGCCGTGCTGCTCCTGCCGGACCGGTTCGTGGTGGTGAGCCTCGTCGTCGGGCAGGTGCTGACCGGGGTCACCGGCGGCCTGAGCATGTCGACCAACCAGGCCCTGACGCTCGACCGGGCCCCCGCCGGGCAGCACGGCGTCGCCGCCGGGATGCTCCAGGTCTCCCAGCGGGTCTCGGCGACCGTGTGCATCGCCGGGATGACCGGGGCGTTCGTCGGGGGCGTCGCGACCCGGGGGTACGACGCGGCGCTCGCGGGCGCGATCGCGGCCACCGCGCTCCTCGCGGTGGCGGCCACGGCGTGCTCGGTGCTCGACGACGTGCTCGCGCGGCGCCGTCGGGCCGCGCCGTCGCCTGCCGAGGCCCCTGCGACCGAGGCCTCCTTCCAGCCTGCGTGACCCCGGCCCTCCTTCTCGCGATGTGAGAGAGGTGGGGAAAGGGGTTGCCACGGGGGCCGCGGGGTGATCGGGTGCGTGCCATGAGCCTTCCCACCCGCACCCTCGGCGGCGCTGCGCCCGCCGGCCCGCTCGTCGTCTCGGCGATCGGCTTCGGCGGCATGTCCGTGACCGACGCCTACGGTGCGGCCGACGAGCGCGAGGCGACCGACACCCTGCACGCGGCCCTCGACGCGGGTGTCACGCTGTTCGACACGGCCGACGTCTACGGTGACGGTCGCAACGAGGAGCTGCTCGGGCGGGTCCTCGGGCCGCACCGCGACGCCGTCGTGATCGCGTCCAAGCTGGGTCTCCCGCCTGCCGGTGGGCACCCCGACGGGCGGCCCGTCGACGGGCGTCCCGCCTACGTGCGCCGCGCGATCGACGCGAGCCTGAGCCGCCTCGGCACGGACCGGCTCGACCTCTACTACCTGCACCGCGTGGATCCCCAGATACCGGTCGAGGACACGATCGGTGCTCTCGCCGAGCTCGTCGCGGCGGGCAAGGTGCTCCACGTCGGGCTCTCGGAGGCCTCCGCCGAGACGGTCCGCCGCGCGCACGCGGTGCACCCCGTGACCGCGGTCCAGAGCGAGTACTCGCTGTGGACGCGCGACCCCGAGGACGAGGTGCTGCCCGCGCTCACCGAGCTCGGCGTCGGGTTCGTGCCGTTCTCGCCGCTGGGACGCGGCATCCTCACCGGGACGGTCGACGGGACAGAGGGCTTCGCGGCCGACGACGTCCGGCGAGCCCACGCTCGCTACCGCGGCGAGGACTTCGCGCACAACCGGTCGCTCGTCGCGCGCCTCGAGGAGGTCGCGGCGTCGCTCGAGGTGACGACGGCGCAGCTCGCCCTCGCGTGGCTCCTCGCGCAGGGGGAGCACGTCGTGCCCATCCCCGGGACCAAGCGCCGGACGTACCTCGAGCAGAACGTGGCCGCCGCGCGCGTACGCCTGAGCGCGGACCAGGTCGAGGCGATCGGCGCGCTCTGGCCGCGGGACGACGTCCGCGGGCAGCGGCACCCCCAGATGGAGCTGCTCGGCGGATGACCGCGGTCAGCCGTCGGACGCCGCAGACAGGCGCGGCGCGTGCGTCGTAGGCTCGTCGCATGACCGCGCTCAGCCCCGCCTCCGACCTCGACCAGCCCGCGACCACCGTCACGGGCGCCCCGCAGGCGAACGACCCCACGGCCCCCGCGCCGTCCGTCGCCCGCGACGTCGAGGACACGGCTCGTCGCGCCAAGACGGCCTCCCGCACGCTCGCGACCGCGACGCGAGCCACCAAGGACGCCGCGCTGCACGCGCTCGCCGACGCCCTGGTCGCGGCCACCGAGGAGATCGTCGCGGCCAACGCGGAGGACCTCGAACGCGGACGGGAGAACGGCACGTCCGCCGGGCTCCTCGACCGCCTCGCGCTCACGCCCGAGCGGATCGTCGCGATCGCCGACGCGTTGCGCGAGCTCGCCGCGCTGCCGGACCCGGTCGGCGAGGTCGTGCGCGGCTCGACGTTGCCCAACGGCCTGCGCCTGCGCCAGGTGCGTGTGCCCATGGGGGTCGTCGGCATGATCTACGAAGCACGCCCCAACGTGACCGTGGACGCCGCGGGCCTCGCGCTCAAGAGCGGCAACGCCGTCATCCTGCGCGGTGGCTCGGCCGCCGCACGTTCGAACGAGGTGATCGTCGAGGTCCTCGGGCGCGCGCTCGCGGCCCAGGGGCTGCCCGCGGACCTCGTCCAGTCGATCGACCGGCACGGGCGCCCCGGCGCTGTCGCGCTCATGCACGCGCGCGGCCTCGTCGACGTGCTCGTCCCGCGCGGGGGAGCGGACCTCATCCAGACGGTCGTGCGCGAGTCCACGGTGCCGGTGATCGAGACCGGCGTGGGCAACTGTCACGTGTACGTCGACGCGTCGGCCGACCAGGCCAGCGCGCTGGAGATCCTGCTCAACTCCAAGACCCAGCGCGTCGGGGTCTGCAACGCCGCCGAGACGCTGCTCGTCCACGCCGACGCCGCGCCGCAGTTCCTGCCCGCCGCGCTCACGGCCCTCGACGGGGCCGGTGTCGTGCTGCACGGCGACCCCCGGACGGCCGAGCTCGCCCCCGACGGCATCGAGATCCTCGCCGCGACCGACGACGACTGGGCCCGCGAGTACCTCGCGCCCGAGATCGCGGTGCGCGTCGTCCCGGACCTGGACGCCGCGCTCGAGCACATCCGGACCTGGACCTCGGGGCACACGGAGGCGATCGTGACCCGCGACCTGGCCTCCTCGGAGCGGTTCGTGGCCGAGCTCGACTCCGCGGCGATCATGGTCAACGCCTCGACCCGGTTCACCGACGGCGCGCAGTTCGGGCTCGGTGCCGAGATCGGCATCTCGACCCAGAAGCTCCACGCGCGCGGCCCCATGGGTCTCGCGGAGCTCACGACGACCAAGTGGGTCGTGCACGGCGACGGCCACGTGCGGCCCTGATCACATGCTGCTCACCGTCCTGCACGACCGTGAGAGACTGGACGACGATCAGCGCCCGGCGCCGATCACCCGCTGACCACGTACCACGCTCAAGAACCCGTAGGAGGACATCGTGCTCGCTGCTGCCGCACAGGTTGCCCAGGAGAACGCCGAAGCCGTCACCCACCTCCCGATCCCGCCCGTCGGGTTCGGTGTCGTCGCCTTCGGTGTGCTCGTCGGCCTGCTCCTCGTGACCTACGCCTTCCGTAGCGTCGGTACCCGCCACTGACCCCGGCCCTGGTGGATCCTTCGGAGATGACGGCGAGCAGGCGGCCCCGGCTCGGGGTGATGGGTGGCACGTTCGACCCCATCCACCACGGCCACCTCGTCGCTGCGAGCGAGGCCGCGGCCCGCTTCGAGCTCGACGAGGTCATCTTCGTCCCCACCGGCAAGCCCAGCTTCAAGCAGCACCAGAAGGTCACCGCACCCGAGCACCGTTACCTCATGACGGTCATCGCGACGGCCTCCAACCCGCGCTTCACCGTGAGCCGGGTCGACGTCGACCGCCCGGGGCTCACCTACACCGTGGACACGCTGCGCGACCTGCGTGAGCAGCGACCCGAGGCGGACCTCTACTTCATCTCCGGCGCCGACGCGATCGAGCAGATGCTGACCTGGAAGGATGCCGACGACCTCTGGAAGATGGCACACTTCGTGGCGGTCTCCCGTCCGGGGCACCGGCTCAGCGTCGACAGCCTGCCGCCCGGGGTCGTCTCCACGTTGGAGATCCCGGCGCTCGCCATCTCGTCGACCGACTGTCGGCAGCGGGCGGAGGCCGGCCAGCCGGTCTGGTACCTGGTGCCGGACGGAGTCGTCCAGTACATCGCGAAGCACGGCCTGTACAGAGGATCAGCATCATGAGTGATCAGCACGGGAGCATGCAGCCCGTCCGCCCGTTGACGCGCCGAGAGATCCGCGAGCGTGAAGCCGCGGCGGCCGAGCAGGCGGCAGGAGCTGCGCCGTCCGCACCAGGCGGCTACGCACCGCCGCCGGCCCAGGCCCAGGCCCCGGCAGGCCCACCGCCGTCGAGACGGTCGATGCGCGACGTGTCCGCACCGACGCCCGCCGACGGGCACGCGACGCAGGCGCCTGTCGTCCGACCGCCCTCGATGACGGGCGGCATGCGTGGCGTCGACGAGACCGGTCGGCTCACGCCGATCCAGGAGACGGCCGAGCGGGTCGCGATCCGCCCCGCGCAGACCCCGCCTCCCGGGATGACGCCCCCGGTCCGCCAGAGCATGCGGGCCCCGTCGACCTCCCCGTCGCCCTTCGCGACGTCGACGCGACCGCCGGTTCCGGAGCCGGCGCCCCAGAACGCGCCGGCGCCCTTCCCCCCGGCGCAGCCGTCCTCGCCCTTCCCGCCCGCGCGGGAGTCGGTGGCCTCGCGTACCCCGGCACCCGAGACGCCGCGTGCCGCCGCGACCCCGGCCCCCGCCCCCGCGGCGCTGCCCTGGGAGCAGAGCACGCCGAGCGGGCTCGCGCAGCAGTCCCCGGAGCCCACCCGCGCCGCCCTCCCGTGGGAGACGCAGGCGTCGGCCCCGAGCCAGCAGCCAGCACCGGCCTCCCCGTTCCCGGGGGCGCCGAGCGCCGGTTCCCAGGGACCTGACGAGGCCTCGCCGTTCCCCCTCGCCGGGAGCGCCCGCCAGAGCCCTGCGGCTCGTGGCGCGGACGACGACGAGGACGACGCGGTCGACGAGCGGCCTCCCGGGCACGCGTACACCTGGCTGCACTACCTGATCCTCATCGCCGTGGCCTTCGTCCTCGGACTGCTGATCTGGAAGCTCCTCCTGGGCGAAGGGCCGAGCATCGCCGAGCCCGCCGCCCCGGTCGGCATCGAGGCGCTGGCCTCGAGCCCCACGTACCACCACGGCCTGTCCTCCTGACAGGCCCCGAGACAAACACACGGAGAGTCGTGACTGCAACGGAACGCGCTGTCGAGCTTGCGGTGATCGCGGCTCGCGCCGCATCGGACCGCAAGGCCGAAGAGATCATCGCCCTGGACGTCAGTGAGCAGCTCGTGCTCACCGACGTCTTCCTGATCGCCTCGGGGACGAGCGAGCGGCAGGTGTCCGCGATCGTGGACGCCGTCGAGGAAGAGCTGCACAAGGTCGGGGTCAAGCCCATCCGCCGCGAGGGCAAGTCGGAGGCTCGCTGGGTCCTGCTCGACTTCGGCGACATCGTCGTGCACGTCCAGCACTCGGAGGACCGGGTCTACTACGCGCTCGAGCGCCTCTGGAAGGACTGCCCCGTCATCGAGCTGCCCGAGGACGCACGAGGCGGAGACGGGTCCTCGTCCGAGGACGCCGTGTCCGACGGCTCGATCCACCTCGCGGAGGACGCGCAGGCGTGAGCGCTCGTACCGTCGTCTTCCTGCGCCACGGGCGCACCGAGTACAACGCGGCCATGCGCCTCCAGGGGCAGGTCGACATCCCGCTGGACGCCGTGGGCCACTGGCAGGCCGAGCAGGGGGCACGGTCGCTCGCGGCCGCGCACGCTGCGACGGTCGTCGTCGCCTCGGACCTGACGCGGGCTGCCGAGACCGCTGGGTACTACGGGAAGGCGACGGGCCTGCCCGTCGCGCTCGACGAGCGTCTGCGCGAGCGCGGGTTCGGCGAGTGGGAGGGCATGACGGGCGAGGAGCTCGCCGAGCGCTGGCCCGACGAGTACGCGGCGTGGCGCCGAGGCGAGGAGCCGGCACGAGCGGGGGCCGAGTCACGGGCCGACGTCGCGGCCCGCATGGTCGAGGCCGTCGCCGAGCATGCCGACGCGCTGGGCGAGAAGGACACGCTCGTCGTCGTCTCGCACGGCGCGGCGATCACGTTGGCCATCACGGCCATGCTCGGTCTGGACCCGACGAGCTGGCGGGGGATCTCCGGGTTGAACAACGTCCACTGGTCGCAGCTCCAGCGCTCGGGGGCCAACGCGCACCCGGCGTGGAGGCTCGTCGCGCACAACGTCGGGGCCGACTTCTCGCTCGACGAGTGGGCGTCCGGACCCGATTGGATTTTCCAGCCGACTTCGGCATAAACTAGCGATGCTTCCGAGGGGGAAAACCTCACGGAAGCACGGGGCCAGCAATGGTTCTGGGGCTGTGGCGCAGCTGGTAGCGCACCTGCATGGCATGCAGGGGGTCAGGGGTTCGAGTCCCCTCAGCTCCACCCGACACGAAGGCCGTCTCCCACGAGGGAGGCGGCCTTCGTCGTTCCCCGGCGACTCTTTTCACCCGTTACAGGTCGAATGTGTCGCACGTCACCGGGTGGGTGATTCGCCCCCTCGCCGACCGTCCACGGGCTCACCGGTGCCGCAGAGGCGCGGAGGGACGGGCCGAGCAGGCTCTACCGGGTCACCGCCGTTCGTTGCCCCGACGGTAGTTCCCGGTCGCTCGCGCCAGGAGCTGCTGCGTCCGGTCCGCGTCGGCGGTCTCCAGAGCGGCGATCAGCCGTCCGGCCCGGGAGCCGGAGATCGTCGCCACCAGCCGCCCGCCCCGGTAGGCCAGGACGGTCCCGGACGCCGTGACCCGATGGTCGAAGGGGTCCTCGACGAGTCGCCCGCGTGCGTCGGGTGGGCCGGAGGCACTCATCTCGCGACCCTAGCCAGCAGCGAGCGGGAGGCGCCAGGTGATTGGCGCCGTCGGGCGGGGCGGCTGCGGCGCTGGTGAGACGGGTGCTCCCGTCCGAGACGGGTCTCCGGGCCGCCGGCGCACGCACCCGTCTCGCACCCCGGACCGTGATCCGCGTGGACGACATTCGTCCACGATGCGTGCCTTGCGGCGGATCCTTTGCCGTACCGATACCGTGCAGCCATCCGAGCAAGGAGGTCAGCATGCGCATCGGCGTGCCCAGAGAGACCCGTCCCGGCGAGCGGCTCGTCGCCGCGACGCCCCGTACGGTGGCCCAGCTCGTGGGCCTCGGGTACGACGTCGTGGTCGAGCACGGCGCCGGTGAGCGCGCGAGCTACCCCGACGAGGCGTACGCGGAGGCGGGCGCGAGCCTGGGCGACGCGACGCAGGCGTGGGGAGCGGACGTCGTCACGGCCGTCAACAGCCCGTCGGCCGAGCAGGTCGCCTCGCTGAGCGAGGGCGCGACGCTGGTCGCCATGCTGGCCCCCGGTGCGAACGAGGCCCTCGTCCAGGAGCTCGCGGACCACGGTGTCACCGCCCTGGCCCTTGACGCCGTGCCGCGCATCTCGCGCGCCCAGTCGCTCGACGTCCTCAGCGCGATGTCCAACGTCGCGGGGTACCGCGCGGTGATCGAGTCCGCGGAGGAGTACGGCGGCATGTTCGCCGGCCAGGTCACCGCGGCAGGCAAGACGGCGCCCGCGACCGTGTTCGTGATCGGTGCCGGCGTCGCAGGTCTCGCCGCGATCGGTACGGCCGCGAGCCTCGGCGCGCAGGTGCGCGCGTTCGACGTGCGGCCCGAGGTCGGCGAGCAGATCGAGTCGATGGGCGCCGAGTTCGTCCAGGCCGAGGGCGCGCGCCAGGAGGTCAGCACCGACGGCTACGCGAGCGCGCTGACCGCCGAGCAGGAGCGCCTGACGGCGCAGATGTACGCGGCCGAGACGGCGCGCGCCGACATCGTCGTCACGACGGCCCTGGTGCGGGGCCGCGCGCCGCGCACCATCAGCGCCGAGATGGTCGCTGCGATGCGGCCCGGCAGCGTGATCGTGGACCTCGCGGCCTCGGGCGGCGGGAACTGCGAGCTCACGGTGCCGGGGGAGCGCGTCGTCACCGAGAACGGCGTCGTGATCCTCGGGTACACCGACCTCACGAGCCGCATGCCCAAGCACACGTCGCAGCTCGTCGGGACGAACATCGTCAACCTGCTCAAGCTCCTGACCCCGGGCGGCGCCGGACAGGTCGTGCTCGACCTCGACGACGAGGTGCTGCGCGGCATGACGGTCGCGAGGGCCGGCGAGGTCCTGTGGCCCCCGCCTCCGGTCGCGGTCTCGGCCGCGGCCCCCGCGGCTCCGGCAGCAACGGTGGTCGACGAGGCCCAGGCCGCGCTCGACGCGGCGACCGCGCTGGACGCCGCCCGACGGCGTGGCACCCGCCGAGCGGTCGGCTACGCCCTGGCCGCGGTCCTGGCAGCGCTCGCCATCACGTTCTCGCCGCCCGCGTTCGTGGGGCACTTCACGGTGTTCGCGCTCGCGGTGGTCGTGGGCTACTACGTGATCTCGAACGTGAGCCACTCGCTGCACACCCCGCTCATGGCCCAGACGAACGCGATCTCCGGGATCATCCTGGTCGGCGCGCTCCTGCAGATCGGCGACTCGAGCTGGGTGGTCACCACGATCGCCTTCGTCGCGGCCGCCCTGGCCTCCATCAACATCTTCGGTGGGTTCCTCGTGGCCTACCGCATGATCGGCATGTTCCGGAAGGAGGCCTGACCCGTGCTGACCTCCCTGGTCCAGGCTGCATACGTCATCGCAGCCGTCCTGTTCATCCTCAGCCTCGCGGGCCTGTCCAAGCAGGAGACCGCCCGTCGCGGCAGCCTGCTCGGCATGACCGGCATGGGGCTGGCCCTCGTGGCCACGGTCGCGCTCGCGATGAAGGACAGCGAGCGTCCCGTCATGGTCACGCTGCTGCTCATCGCCATGGTGTTCCTGATCGGCGCGGTCGTCGGGACATGGCGGGCCCGCAGCGTCGAGATGACGCAGATGCCCGAGATGATCGCGCTCCTGCACAGCTTCGTGGGGCTCGCGGCGGTGCTCGTCGGCTTCAACTCGTACCTGACCGAGCAGGGTGACGTCGTGCATCTGGTCGAGGTCTTCCTCGGCGTGCTCATCGGCGCAGTGACCTTCACGGGCTCGATCGTGGCCTACCTCAAGCTGTCGGCTCGCATCCGGTCGAACCCGCTCATGCTGCCGGGGCGCAACTGGTGGAACCTCGGGGCCCTCGTCGCCTCGGGCGGCCTCATGGCCTGGTTCATCGCGGGTCACGGGCTGCTGCCGCTGATCCTCATGACGGTGGTCGCGCTCGCGCTCGGCTGGCACCTGGTCGCCTCGATCGGCGGCGGCGACATGCCGGTCGTCGTCTCGATGCTCAACTCGTACTCCGGGTGGGCCGCGGCCGCGGCGGGTTTCATGCTGAGCAACGACCTGCTCATCATCACCGGTGCCCTCGTCGGGTCCTCGGGTGCGATCCTCAGCTACATCATGTGCAAGGCCATGAACCGCTCGTTCGTGAGCGTGATCCTGGGCGGATTCGGTGCCGAGGGCGGCACGGTCGTCGCCTCGGACCAGGACTACGGCGAGCACCACGAGATCCAGGCGGCCGAGGTCGCGGACCTGCTCAAGCACGCCCGCTCGGTCGTGGTGACGCCCGGCTACGGCATGGCGGTGGCCAAGGCGCAGTACCCCGTCGCGGACCTGGTCCGCCGGCTGCGCGAGCGCGGCATCGAGGTCCGGTTCGGGGTGCACCCCGTCGCGGGGCGTCTGCCCGGGCACATGAACGTCCTGCTCGCCGAGGCCAAGGTGCCCTACGACATCGTCCTCGAGATGGACGAGATCAACGGGGACCTGTCGGAGACCGACGTCGTGCTCGTCATCGGGGCCAACGACACGGTCAACCCGGCCGCGCTCGACGACCCGGGCTCGCCCATCGCGGGCATGCCCGTGCTGGAGGTCTGGAACGCGAAGCAGGTGATCGTCTTCAAGCGGTCGATGGCCACGGGGTACGCGGGGGTCCAGAACCCGCTGTTCTTCAAGGACAACACCGCGATGCTCTTCGGAGACGCCAAGGATCAGGTGGAGAACATCATCCAGGCGCTCTGAGGCCCGGCGCGGGAGTGCGAACCCGCGCGGGGCGAGGGAGGCTGAGGAGGTGGGCGACGTCGTCAGGCAGAGCGACGTGGCTCACCTCCTCGTCGTCCGGGCCCGGCGGCGCCGCGCACCGCGCGCTCGGGGCGCCCTCGACCCGTCGTTCGTCTTGGAGGAACCCATGGACAAGGTCGACCTGCGCAAGGAGCACCGCGAGCTGTACGCGCCGCCCCGGGAGTTCTCACGGATCGTCGTGCCGCCGCTCGCGTACCTGCAGATCGACGGGGAGGGGGACCCGAACACGGCGCCGGCGTACACCGAGGCGGTCGAGGCGCTGTTCTCGCTCTCCTACGCCGTGAAGTTCGCGAGCAAGAAGGACCTGGGCAGGGACTACGTCGTCGGGCCGCTCGAAGGGTTGTGGACCGCGGAGGACCCCGCGGCGTTCGTGCGCCGCGACAAGGACGCGTGGAGCTGGACGCTCATGGTCCTGCAGCCCGACTGGCTCACCGACGCGTTCGTGGCCGACGTGGCCGAGGCGACGCGCCGCAAGAAGGCGCTGCCCGCGCTCGACCGGGCGCGCTTCGCGACGTACGACGAGGGGGACGCGGTGCAGGTCCTGCACGTCGGGTCCTACGACGACGAGGCGCCGACGCTCGCGCGGCTGCACGACGAGTACCTGCCCGAGCACGGGCTGACGTTCAACGGCCCGCACCACGAGATCTACCTCAGCGACGTTCGTCGGACGGCACCCGAGAAGCTGCGGACGGTGCTGCGTCAGCCGGTACGCGCGCTCGACGGGGCGGGGCCCGAGTGACCCGACGTGTCAGAACGAGCGTGACCTCTGCGTCACGCTGGCTCTGACAAGAGCGATGGCGAGAAGGCTCAGACCTTGCGGAGCTGGTTGAACATGGGGCAGTCGAACGGGTCGCGTGCCGCGAGGCCGACGCGGTTGAGGTAGCGCACGACGATCGCGTAGGACGCGAGCAGGTTGGTCTCGGTGTACGGCATGCCCAGGCGCGCGCAGTGCTCGCGGACCATGAGACGGGCCTTGGCGAGGTGGGGGCGGGGCATGCTCGGGAACAGGTGGTGCTCGATCTGGTAGTTGAGCCCGCCCATGAGGACGTTCATGACGCGGCCGCCCGTGATGTTGCGCGAGGTCAGGACCTGCTTGGACAGGAAGTCGAGCTTGCTGGTCGCGGGGATGATGGCCATGCCCTTGTGGTTGGGCGCGAACGAGGCGCCCATGTACACACCGAAGACCGCCAGCTGTACACCGAGGAACGCGAAGGCCATGCCCAGCGGGAGGAACCAGAACACGACGCCCACGTAGAGCGTGAGGCGAACGGCGATCGTCACGAGCTCCATGGTCCGCGCCCGGCTCTTCGCCGACGACAGCAGCGATCGGATCGAGATCATGTGCAGGTTGATGCCCTCGAGCGTCAGCAGCGGGAAGAACAACCAGCCCTGGTGGCGGGTGATGAGGGCGAGGAAGCCCTTCTGCTCGGCCGCGCTCTCCTCGAGGAACGAGATGGTGTCGGTCTCGATGTCCGGGTCCTTGCCGACGCGGTTCGGGTTCGCGTGGTGGCGCGTGTGCTTGTTCATCCACCACGAGTAGCTGATGCCGACGACACCGTTGGCGAGGAATCGCCCGACGCGGTCGTTCGCGGGACCCGACGAGAGGATCGTGCGGTGCGCGGCCTCGTGCGAGAGGAACGCGAACTGCGTGAGGATGAGCCCCAGCGCGCCCGCGATGAGGAGCTGGAACCAGGAGTCGCCCAGGAGCACGAAGCCGGCGACGGCACCTCCGAGGGCGAGCGTGAGGATCGCCGCGACCCAGCCGTAGTAGCCGTGCGTCCGCTCGAGCAGCCCGGCCTCGCGGATGCGCTTGGAGAGCTCGGTGTACGTGCTGGTGACGCTCGTCCCGTCACCGGTGCGCGGCTTCGTCGGGCGGAATCCAGGGCGGACTGCAGTGTCGGTCATACGTCCCTCACAGGGCTGGGTGTCGACTTCCCAGCCGCGGGGTGAGCGAGATGCCCGTTGTACAGATGGTCAGAGTCTACGTGTGACATCGCGATCGGCGTGGAGGAAGCAGGGAGGTTGGGTGCGGATTGGTCAGTAGTTAGGTTAGCCTGGCCTTCGTTCAAGCAGAGGAGAGTCGTGGCCGGGTTCCAGATGGTCAAGCCGTCCGTCGTGCAGGTCATCGCGGCCGAGGTGGTCGGATCGCGCAGGGTGAGCCCCTCGATGGTGCGGGTCACGGTCGGGGGCGACGGGATCGAGCATTTCGCTCCCATGGGTTTCGACCAGTGGTTCCGCCTGTTCCTGCCCCGCGACGAGCAGGAGTCGCTGCGACTGCCGACCGCGACGTCGGCGCTCTGGTACGTGCAGTACCTCGCGACGCCCAGGACGCGGCGGCCGTGGGTGCGCAACTACACGGTCCGCGACGTACGCCCGTCCGTGAGCGAGCTCGACATCGACTTCGTCGCGCACGAGGACGGCGGCCCCGCGTCGGCGTTCGCGCTCGGTGCGAGCGCCGGCCACCCCGTCGGGATCCTCGACCAGGGCGTCGGCTACAACCCGCGCGTCCCGCACGACTGGACGCTGCTCGTCGCGGACGAGACGGGTCTGCCCGCGGTCGCGGGCATCTGCGCCTCGCTGCCCGACGACGCCCGCGGGCTCGCGATCGTCGAGCTCCCGCACGCGGCCGACGCCCAGGAGTTCCGCGTCCCGGCCGGGGTCGAGCTCCGGTGGGTCGCGCGCGACGAGTGCGGCGGCGACCCGCACGCCGTCCCCGGGTGTCTCGCGCTCGACGCGCTGACCAGGGCCGACCTGCCGTCCGGCGAGGTCTACGCGTACGTCGTGGGGGAGTCGGGCCTGGTCACCGGGGCGCGCCGACACCTCGTGAACGAGCGCGGCGTCCCCAAGGCCAACGTCGACTTCATCGGCTACTGGCGGCACGGGCGCGCGGCGGGCTGAGGGCGGCCCGTCCGGCGTGCCCGGCCCGGGTCGGGCCTGCCCGAGTCCGGCCGTCCGAGCCCGCCCGGCCCGCGACCGCTCCGTTCAGTCCGTCCCCGCGTGCGGTGCCCCGAACGCCGTGTAGACCGCAGCGATGTCGTCGCCCCCGTGCCCGCGCGCGGACGCGCTCGCGTACAGGTTCGACAGCGCGTCGAGGAGAGCCGGGTCGAGCCCTGCCCCCTGGGCGGCCTGCGAGATGAGCCCGATGTCCTTGCGCAGCCCGTCGAGCGCGAACTGCGGCGCGAACCCGCCCGTGATCATCTCGGCGCCCTTGAGGTGGGCGTAGGGGGAGTCGGACGCTCCGCCCGCGATGGCGTCGAGGAACAGGTGCGGGTCGATGCCCTCGGCCCGGGCGAGCGCGATCGACTGGGCCGTCGCGGCCGTGATCGCGGCGAGCCACGCGTTGCACGCGAGCTTGAGCGCCGTGCCCTGCCCCACCTCGGTCCCGGCGACCACGACCTTCGCGGAGATCGCGTCGAGCACGGGGGAGATGCCGGCCAGGACGTCGGGGTCCCCGGCGGCGAGCACCGTGAGCAGCCCGTCCTCGGCCGGCTGCCTGGTGCCGAGCAGGTTGGCCTCGACCAGCGTCACGCCGAGCTGTCGGGCGCGCTCGACGATCCGGGCGGTGCCCTCGCGCCCGACCGTCGAGGCCTGGACCCACACGGCTCCGGTGCCCACCGAGGGGCCGGCCGCGTCCAGGACGTCGAGGACGGCGGCGGCGTCGAACAAGATGCTCAGGACGACGTCGGCCCCGTGCGCGGCCTGCGCCGCGGTCGGCGCGACGCGTGCCCCGGCGTCGGCGAGCGGGGCTGCGCGCGACGCGGTCCTGTTCCACACCGTGACCTCGAAGCCCTCGCGCAGGAGCGAGTGCGTGACGCCGGTGCCCATGGTGCCCGTGCCGAGGACGGTGACGGTCGGCAGGTCGCTCATCAGAACTCCTCGTGCTCGTCGGAGTCGCGCGCCGCGTCCTCGCCGCGGTCGAGGCTCGCGATCTGGGTCATGTCGTCGTCGGTGAGCTCGAAGTCGAAGATCTCGGCGTTCGCCCGCTGGCGTTCGGGGCTCGCCGACTTGGGGATGGTGACGATCCCCTGCTGCACGTGCCAGCGCAGCACGACCTGACCGACCGTCCGCCCGTGGGTCGCGGCGATCTCCTGGATCACCGGTTCGTCGAGCACGCCTTCCTCGTGCCCGAGCGGGCTCCAGCCCTCGACCGTGATCCCGCGCTCGGTGAGGAAACGTCGCAGGCCCGTGCGTGCCAGCGCGGGAGAGAGCTGGATCTGGTTCACGGCGGGGACGTGGCTCGTCTCGGCGATGAGCCGGTCGAGGTGGTGCTCGCGGAAGTTCGAGACGCCGACGCTGCGGATCAGGCCTTCGGCGGCCAGGTCGATCATCGCCCGGTAGGACTCGACGTAGCCGTCGAGGCGGGGCAGCGGCCAGTGGACGAGGTAGAGGTCCACGTAGTCGAGGCCCAGGCGGTCGAGGCTCCCGCGCAGGGCGTCGCGCGTCGTGTCGTACCCCTGGTCGTCGCCGCGGAGCTTGGTCGTGACGAACAGCTCGGCGCGGTCCACGCCCGATGCCGCGATGCCCTGCCCGACGCCGATCTCGTTCTCGTAGCGCGACGCCGTGTCGATCAGCCGGTACCCCAGCCCGATCGCGCCCGCCACGGCCTTCGCCGACGCGTGGTCGTCGAGGGGCCACGTCCCGAGGCCGAGGAGCGGCATCTCGTGGCCGGACGAGAGCAGGGTGGTGGGGATGGTCATGTGCGCACCTCACGTCGGACGGGACCTGACCCTCTCGACCCTAGGTGCGTGGCGCCGTCGTGCAACGTGACACGGCCCGACGGCGGAGCGCTGCGTCCCACCGGGGTGCGGGTCAGGACGCGTGCCGGAACGTCTGCCGGTAGTCCGTGGGCGGGACACCGACCGCGCGACGGAAGTGGTGCCGCAGCAGCGCGGCCGACCCGAACCCGCACAGCCGTGCGATCTCCTCGAGGTCGAGCCCCGACTCCTCGAGCAGGGTCCGCGCATGGTGCACGCGCTGGGTCGCGAGCCAGTGCATGGGCGTCGTGCCCGTCTCGGCGACGAACGTCCGCGCGAACGTGCGCGTCGACAGGTGTGCGCGCCGCGCGAGGTCCTCGACCGTCTGAGCCTCGTCGAGGTGCTCGCTCATCCACGCGAGCACGTCGCGGATGCTCTGCTCCTCGCACACCGGCACGGGGCGGTCGATGTACTGGCGCTGCCCGCCGTCGCGCTGGGGCGGGACGACCATGCGCCGCGCGATCGCGTTGGCGGCCGCGCTGCCGAACTCCTTGCGCACGATGTGCAGGCACGCGTCGATCCCGGCGGCCGTCCCCGCGCTCGTGACGATGTCGCCGTCGTCGACGAAGAGGACGTCCGGGTCCACGTCGACCTGCGGGAACCGCGCCCTGAGGTCCTCCGCGTGGCGCCAGTGCGTCGTGATGCGACGCCCGTCGACGAGCCCGGCAGCGGCGAGCAGGAACGCGCCCGAGCAGACGCTCAGCAGGACCGCGCCGCGGGCGTGGGCCGCGCGCAGGGCGTCGACGATCTCCGGCGGGTACTCGTCACGGATGGTGAGCGCGGGGATCGCGACCAGGTCGGCGTCCTCGAGCGCGTCGAGCCCGTGGTCGGGGACCAGGGAGGCGCCCATGCTGGTGCGGACCGGCTCGCCTGCGACCGGGCCGCAGACGCGGAAGTCGACCAGGGGGACGCCGTCGTCCGTGCGGTCGAGGCCGAAGACCTCGCAGACGACGCCGAACTCGAACGGGGCCAGTCCGTCGGCGACGACGGCCGCCACTGTGCGCAACATCCCTCGACGCTACGCCCGTGGCAGGATCTTGTCGACACCTGTCTCTCCTGCCACTCGTGCGTGTCGCCCGGTCGGACCACGCTGGAGGCATGGACATCGTGGAGCTCGTGATGAGGCTGGTCGTGATCGCGGCGCTCGTGGCGCCGCTCGTGGTGATGGCGTTGCGGCGCCCGCCAGCAGGGGGTCGGTTCCCCGCCGGGACGAACGACGGTTGGAGCCTGCCGCCGGCCGGGCGGGGAGACCCGCGGCGGCAGGCCGACCTGGTCGGTGCGCGAGGTCTTCGAGGATGAGACCAGAGCCGCGCCGACCGTCCGGCGTGGCGGGTCGTGCCGAATTGGTGAGGTACGGGAACATTTGCCCATGGCCTCCCGACGACGTGACCATGTCCCTGCCGTTGCCCTCCTGCTGACCGCCTCGCTGCTGGCTCTCGCAGGGTGCTCTGCGTCGCCCGAGCAGGAACCGGCGATCGAGGTCGCCCCGCAGGACGGGGCGTTCGACCCGCTCGCGATCACGCTGACCGGGCTCGGCGCGGGTCGCGAGGTGCGACTGGTCGCGACGACGGAGCTCGAGGGGAGCGCGATGTCGTCGCGTGCGACGTTCGTGGCGGACGAGGACGGACGGGTGGACCTCGCGACGACGGCACCGACCGAAGGGTCGTGGACCACGGCCGACGCGATGGGGCCGTTCTGGTCGATGACCGGTACCAGCCCGTCCAGCCCGGACGCCTTGTCGGTAGACCACGACGTCCGCCTCGTCGTGAGCGTCGACGACGACGTCCTCACCGAGGCCGTCGTCGAGCGGCGCGGCTACGGGGCCGACGTCGATGTCCAGGACGTGACCGACGACGGCATGGTCGCCGCCTACGCCGTGCCCACCGACTTCACCGCCGACGACCCCACGCCTGCCGTGCTCGTCTTCAGCGGGTCTGACGGCGGACTTGCCTATGCTCGTGCGGCGGCGACGCACCTCGCTGCGCTCGGCTACCCCGCCCTGGCGATCAGCTACTTCAAGAGCCCCGGGCAGCCGCCGCAGCTGGAGAACGTGCCCGTCGAGACGTTCCTCACCGGGCTGGCGTGGCTGCGGGCGCAGCCTGGCGTCGACCTCGCCCGGGTGTTCACGTTCGGCGTCTCACGCGGTGGGGAGATGGCACTGTGGCTCGCCGCCACCCGCCCTGACGAGGTGTACGGCGCCTTCGCGCCGACCGGGGCGGGCCGCCTGGGCTGCGGGTATCCGAACGGGCAGGTGTCGGCCTGGACTCTCGACGGTGTCGGCATGCCGTGCGCCGAGTACCGGCGGGACGTTGCGCCGCCTCCGGAGGCGCTCGTGGACGGCAGCACGATCGTCGGCCCGACGGTGCTCGCGTGCGGGACGGCGGACCCCGTGTGGGTAGCGTGCCCGTTGCTCACGGACGCGATGACCCGGTTCGGCGACCCGACGAGGGTTCGCTCGGTCGTGCAGGAGGACGCGGGACACTACATCGCCCTGGCGCCGTACCTGCCCGTGTCGCTGGACGAGTCGGGTGCGGTCCCGGCCGCGACGCACCAGGCCCGCGTCGAGTTCTGGAACGCCGTCGAGGAGGTGCTGGCGGAGGCGCATCACTAGCAGGGGCCCAGGCTCGGGCGGCTCGCGGCTCGCGACGTGCGGCTGCCCGCGGCGGCCTGCGGGACCCGACCCCGAGCGCAGCACGACGCCCCGGTCTCCACGAAGGAGACCGGGGCGCCGGTGCGTTGCGGGGGCGGGGTCAGCGGGCGCCGACCGCCTCCTCCGAGGGACCCGCGGAGGCGGAGAGCGAGTCGAGCTCGGTGGCCTCCCACGTGGCCTGGCCGAGGCTCGGGATCATGGCTCCGAGCGCGGGGCGCCACGTCGCGAACTGCTGCGGGAAGCAGCGCTCGAGGACGTCGATCATCGCGGGGACCGCGGTCGAGGCGCCCGGCGAGGCGCCGAGCAGGCCGGCGATCGAGCCGTCCGCGGCCGCGATGACCTCGGTGCCGAACTCGAGCACGCCGCCCTTGACCGGGTCCTTCTTGATGACCTGCACGCGCTGGCCCGCGGTGATCTTCTCCCAGTCCTTGGGGTGGGCCGTGGGCATGAACGCCTGGAGCGCCGTGAACTTGGCCTCGGGGCTCGCGACGAGCTGGCCGACCAGGTACTGCGTGAGGTCGATGTTCTTGAGGCCCGCGCCGAGCATGGACCCGATGTTGTGGGTCCGCAGCGACGTGAAGAGGTCGAGCAGCGACCCCTTCTTGAGGTACTTGGGGCTGAACCCGGCGTAGGGGCCGAACATCAGGTACGTCTTGCCGTCGACCACGCGCGTGTCGAGGTGCGGGACGGACATGGGCGGCGAGCCGACGTCGGCCTTGCCGTACACCTTGGCCTGGTGCTGGGCGACGATCTCCGGGTTGTCGGTGCGCAGGAACTCTCCGCTGATGGGGAAGCCGCCGTAGCCCTTGGCCTCCTTGATGCCGGCCTTCTGCAGCAGCGGCAGGGCGCCGCCGCCGGCGCCGACGAACACGAAGCGGGCGTTGACGGTGCGCGGCCCCTGCTTGGCGTTCCAGGACACGTCCTTGACGGTGACGTCCCAGGTGCCGTCCTTGCGCTTCTTGAGGCGGTTGACCTCGTGCTGGAGGTTGAGCTCGACGTCGTGGGCCGTGAGGAAGTCGAAGAGCTGCGCGGTGAGCGCACCGAAGTCGACGTCCGTGCCGCTCGTCGCGCGGGTCGCGGCGACGGCCTCGTCGCCGTCCCGGTCGAGGACCAGCAGGGGTGCCCACTGCGCGATGACCGCGGGGTCGTCGGTGAACTCGAGCTCGCTGAACAGCGGGTGGGCGCTCAGCGCGGTGAAGCGGCGCTTGAGGTAGTCCACGTTGGCCGCGCCGCGCACGAACGTCATGTGCGGGGTGTGGCTGATGAATCTCGCGGGCTCGGGCAGGTGGCCCCCGGTGAGCAGGTGGTGCCAGAACTCGCGCGACACCTCGAACTGCTCGTTGATCGCGACCGCCTTGGAGATCTCGACGGTCCCGTCGGCCTTCTCGGGGGTGTAGTTCAGCTCGCAGAGCGCAGCGTGGCCGGTGCCAGCGTTGTTCCACGGGTTGGAGGACTCCTGGGCTACCGCGTCGAGGCGCTCGAAGACCTTGATGGTCCACGTGGGCTCGAGGAGCTTCAGGAGGGCGCCGAGGGTCGCACTCATGATGCCGCCGCCGATGAGGGCTACGTCGATGGTGTTCTGACCCGTTGTCTTCTTAGTCGCCACCGCTCGATTTTACGCTTGTGAAGGAGTGCACATGCTGTGCCGTCCGTCACGGTCGTGCGTCACACTTTTTCGGGACCAAGGTCCCTGGACGTCGCGTCCTAGGTCCCCGCGACGCGCTGATCTGGTGTTTTGACCAGAAACCTCGTATCTATGCGCCAGGATGGTCCTGACGGTCGCACTCGCCCCCCGCGACCCGACTCGCCCCGTCCACGCCCGACCTTTCTCGTGAGGCCCCCCACATGAGCACTCCCACCCCCGGCCGCGTCGTGGTGGTCGGCGCCGGCATGGTCGCCCACCGGTTCGTGAGCCAGATGATCGCACGCTCTCCCGAGGGGGCGTGGCACGTGTCCGTCGTCGGGGACGAGGACCGGGCCCCGTACGACCGCGTGCACCTGTCCGAGTACTTCACGGGACGCTCGGCGGACGACCTGACGATGGAGCCCTCGGTCTGGGCGGACCCGCGCACCGAGCTCGTCACGGGCGACGCGGTCGCTGCCGTGGACCGCGAGACGCAGACCGTCACGACGAGGTCCGGGCGCGTGCTCGCCTACGACCACCTGGTCCTGGCCACGGGCTCCTGGGCCTGGACGCCCCGCACCGAGGGCACCGACCTGCCGGGCGTCTTCAGCTACCGCACCCTGGCCGACCTGGAGGGGCTGCGCGAGTACGTCGGGCTGCGCACCGCGCGCCTGGGGCGCCCGCTGCACGGCGTCGTGGTCGGGGGAGGCGTGCTGGGGCTCGAGGCCGCGGCCGCGCTCCAGACCCTCGGCGCGGCCGCGACGGTCGTCGAGTTCGCCGACCGGCTCATGAGCGTCCAGCTCGACGACGCGGGCGGCGAGGCGCTGCGCGTGCTCGTGACCGACCGTGGGATCGACGTCCGCACCTCGACCGGCGCCACGGGGCTCACCGCCGCGGGCGACGGCGCCGTGGGGGGCATGGACCTGTCGGACGGGTCGCGGGTCCCCGCCGACGTCGTGATCTTCTCGACGGGCATCCGGCCCCGGGACCGCGTCGCACGCGAGGCGGGCCTCGCGATCGGCGAGCGCGGCGGCGTCGTCGTCGGTGCGGCGTGCCACACCTCGGACCCGGCCGTGTGGGCCATCGGGGAGTGCGCGTCGTTCGAGGACCAGTGCGTGGGCCTGGTCGCACCGGGCAACGCCATGGCCGACGTCGTCGTCGACCGCCTGCTCGGCGGCAGCGCGACCTACTCTCCGGCGCCCGAGGGGACCAAGCTCAAGGGCGTCGACATCGAGGCGGCGAGCTTCGGCGACGTGTTCGGGCTGACGCCCGGCGCGCTCGAGGTCACGTTCGCCGACCCGGTCGCGCGGACCTACCGCAAGCTCGTCGTCTCGGACGACGCGCGGACCCTGCTCGGCGGCGTGTTCGTGGGCGACGCGGCCCTCTACTCGTCGCTGCGGCCCCTGCTGGGCCGCTCGCTGGGCGCCGACCCGTCGGCGTTCCTCGCCCCGGAGGGCGGCGCCCCGGCGCTCGGCGGCGACCTGCCCGACGACGTCGTGGTCTGCTCGTGCGCGAACGTCACCGCCGGGACGGTCCGAGGGGCGGTGACCGAGCACGGCTGCACGAGCCTGGGCGAGGTCAAGGCGTGCACCAAGGCCGGGACCGTGTGCGGGTCGTGCGTACCGGTGCTCACCAAGATCGTCAACACGTCGCTCGAGGCGGCCGGCGTCACGGTGTCGAACGCGATGTGCGAGCACTTCACGATGTCGCGCGCCGAACTCTTCGCGCTCGTGCGGCAGGACGGGCTGCGCACCTTCACCCAGATCGTCGCGGCGCACGGCACGGGCCGCGGCTGCGTGGTCTGCAAGCCGGTCGTCGCCTCGATCCTGGCGTCGCTGTGGGGCGGGTACATCCTCGACGGCGAGCAGGCCGCGCTCCAGGACACCAACGACCGCGCGCTGGCCAACCTGCAGAAGGACGGCACGTACTCGGTGGTCCCGCGCGTCCCCGCGGGGGAGATCACGCCCGAGAAGCTCATCGTGATCGGGCAGGTCGCGCAGGACTTCGGTCTGTACACGCGCGTGACGGGCGCCCAGCGCATCGGGCTCTTCGGGGCGCGGATCGACCAGCTCCCGGAGATCTGGCGTCGCCTGGTCGACGCGGGGATGGAGTCGGGGCAGGCGTACGGCAAGTCGTTGCGCGCGGTGAAGTCGTGCGTGGGGTCCTCGTGGTGCCGGTTCGGGGTGCAGGACTCGGTGGGCATGGCCGTGCGTCTCGAGCTCCGCTACCGGGGGCTGCGGTCGCCGCACAAGTTCAAGATCGGTGTCTCGGGCTGTGCGCGCGAGTGCGCCGAGGCGCGGGGCAAGGACGTGGGCGTGATCGCGACCGAGAAGGGCTGGAACGTGTACGTGGGCGGCAACGGCGGCTTCTCGCCCCGGCACGCCGAGCTGCTCGCGGAGGACCTCGACGACGAGACGCTCGTCGCGGTGGTCGACCGCTTCCTCGCGTACTACGTGCGGACCGCCGACCGCCTGCAGCGCACGGCCCCGTGGGTCGCGGACTTCCCTGGTGGGATCGTCGAGCTGCGCAAGGTCCTGGTCGAGGACTCGCTGGGCATCGCGGCCGACCTCGAGGCCGAGGTCGCGCGGCACGTCGAGTCGTACGTCGACGAGTGGGCGCAGACCCTCGACGACCCGGACCGTCTGTCGCGGTTCGTGTCGTTCGTCAACGCGCCCGACCAGCACGACCCCGACCTCGCCTACACAGGCGTGCGCGGACAGGTGCGACCGGCCCGCCCCGGCGAGCCCTCCGACAACAACCCGGTGATCGCCCGCACGGTGGAGGTCCGCAAGTGAGCGCGACGGCATGGACGACGGTCTGCCCCTTCGAGCGGCTCGTGCCCGAGCGCGGCGTCGCCGCGCTGGTCGACGGCACCCAGGTCGCCGTGTTCCGACTGGCCGACGACCGGCTGTTCGCGGTCCAGCAGCGCGACCCCTACTCGGGGGCCAACGTGCTCTCGCGCGGGATCGTCGGCTCGGCGGGCGAGACCCCGACCATCACCTCGCCCATGTACAAGCAGGTCTGGGACCTGACGACGGGGCGGTGCCTCGACCCGAGCGGCAAGGAGCCCGAGGCCCTCGTGACCTTCGAGGTCGCGGTCGAGGACGGGACGGTCCTGGTCAGGGCCTGACCGGCCCTCGGCGACGCACGGGGACTCCCGACGGCCACGGCGCGAGCGGGGGCAGGTCCACGGCGACCCCGCCCCGGTGTGCGACCGGGGCTGTGGGGGTCTCGCGTCCCGCGAGCCACGCGGCGACGTCCGCCGCGGAACCCGTCACGGTCGTGAGCGCGTCGTCGGCCCCCAGGACCGCGGCCCGCACGCCCTCGGGCCCGACGACCGAGCGGTCCTCGTCCTCGTCCCGCACCACGAGCACGGGCTCGGCCAGGCGCAGGCCCAGGAAGTCGAGCAGGTGGTCGGCGAAGGAGAGCCCCCAGGTCGCGGACGGCGTGAGGCCCTGGGCGGTACTGACCTCGCCCAGGTCGGTCGCGTGGATGCGGACCTCGCGCCACCAGCAGTCGAGGACGTCGGCGACCGTCCCGTCGCGATACGTCACGGGTGCGTCCCACCCTGTGCGGTCCGTCAGGTCCCAGGCCGCGTCGAGCCGCGCGCCTGCCGCCCCGAGCGCGTCGAGGTGCTCGTCGCGCGAGCGGGTCGCGCCGTTCTCGATCCCGGCCGCGCGGCCCTCGGCCCCACCCTCGTAGACCTCGGCCGTCTCGCCGCGGGCCGCGAGCTCGGCCTGGCGGGCGAGCGCGTCGCCGACCATCGCGACGTGGGAGAGCACGTGCCCGACGGTCCACCCGTCGAGCGCGCTGGGGGAGCGGAGGGCATCGTCGTCGAGCGTGCGGACGGCCTCGACGAGCCGGTGCAGCGCGGCGCCCGCGTCGGTGCGCGCGGCGCCCGTCGCGTCGGTGGCGGCGTGCGTGCCGGTGGTGTCCGTGCCGGTGTCCTGCGTGGTCCTCGTCATGGCCAGAGCAGCCCCTTCTCCCAGTCGTGGCCGACGGCGCGGTAGCGCAGCCGGGTCTGTCCGCGGTCGTCCGACGCCTGCCAGAACTCGACCGACGTCGGCGCGAGCGCGTACGCGGTCCAGGCGGGCTCGACCAGCGTCGGGTCGCGCTGCACGCGGGCGAGCGCGCCCGCGAAGGCGTCCCGGTACTCCTGCCGGGACGCGAGCGCCTCGCTCTGGTGTCCCACGAGCGCGGCGGCCCGCGATCCCTCCGAGCGGGCGAGGAAGTCCGCCGTGCTCGTCGCCGGGGCGGCGGGCGCCACGGGGCCGATCACCCGGACCTGGCGTCCGAGCGGGGGCCAGAGGAACGTGAGGGCGGCGTACGGGTTCTCGGCGAGGTCACGGCCCTTGGGGCTCGACGAGCCGGTCGCGAACCACCATCCCGAGGGGTCGACGTCCTTGAGGATCACGGTGCGTGCCTGCACCTCGCCCGAGGCCCCGGCGGTCGCCAGGGTCATGGCGTGGGGGAGCGGCACCCCGGCGTCGATCGCCTCCTCGATCCAGGTGCGGAACAGCGTCACGGGATCCGACGGCGCCGCGCCAGGGTCGAGGACCGGCAGGCCCGGGGCGAAGGTCGGCAGGGCGCGGAGCCGGTCGCGGAGGGACGAGGACTCGTCGGTCCGATCGTTCCCTGCATGGGAGGCAGGGCTGTCGGCACGGCCCGCCCCGGCGCTCATCGGCGTGCCGCCGTGCTCGGGTCCAGCGCCGGTTCGAGCATCGACACGAACCCCTCGACCGCGGCGCTCATGGCCGCCGCGTCGTCGAGGGCACGCGCGAGCACGTACCCGCCCTGGACGATCGCGACCGCCGCGTACGCGCGGTCGTGAGCGGCGTCGTCGGGCAGGCCGGTCTCCTCGAAGACCGCCTGGACCCGCGCGACCAGGCCCACGAAGTAGTCGCGGACGGGACCGCGCAGCTCCTCGTCCGACATGACCGAGGGGTCGCTCGTCAGGCGCCCGACCTTGCAGCCCGCGAGCGCCGGCCGGGGGCGTTCGAGGTAGGCCACGAGCCGTTCGGTGGGTGAGCGGTCGGCGTCCTCGAGGTCGGTCGCGACGGACGAGAGGGCCTCGCGGGTGGTCGCGCTGATCGCGGCGAGCGAGAGGTCGTGCTTGGTGGGGAAGTGGTGGTAGAGGCTGCCCTGCCCGACGCCGCTCGCCTCGAGGACCTGGCGCGGGCTCGTGCCCTCGACGCCCTGGGCCCAGAACAGGTCGCGGGCCGCCCGGACGAGGCGCTCGCGGCTCGGAAGGTCGGTGTCGCTCATGCCGACACCATACCTACCTCTAGGTATGGTGTCGAGACCTCGGCGGTCGCCAACGTGCGGGCGACGCCCTTGGAGGAACCCCACGACGAGCTGTGGCCCGGTGACAAGGCGAGGCGGCTCGCCTTGTCAGGACAGGCCGGGGAGGGGGAGCGGGCGCGCGAGAAGGATCGTGGTCGTGAACCCCTCCTCCGACCATGACGGCACAGGCCCTGCCGACGTCCGCGACCTCCTGGACACCCTCGTCGCCCGCGGCCTCGCCGGCACGGCCCCGACACGCGCCGAGGCGGTGGCCGTCCTGCGGACGGGCGACGACGACCTGCTCGACGTCGTCGCCGCGGCCGGGCGAGTGCGTCGCCACCGGTTCGGCCGACGCGTGCGGCTCAACTACCTGGTCAACCTCAAGTCGGGCCTGTGCCCCGAGGACTGCACGTACTGCTCGCAGCGCCTCGGCTCGACCGCCCAGGTCCTGAAGTACTCGTGGCTGAGCACCGAGGACGCGGTCGCCGCCGCCCGGGCCGGGGTCGACGGCGGTGCCCGCCGCGTCTGCCTCGTCGCGAGCGGGCGCGGACCGAGCGACCGCGACGTGGTGCGGGTGTCCGCGATGGTCGACGGGATCAAGCGCGAGCACCCCGACGTCGAGGTCTGCGCGTGCCTCGGCCTGCTCCGTGACGGCCAGGCCGAGCGGCTGGCCGCCGCGGGAGCCGACGCCTACAACCACAACCTCAACACGTCCGAGGCGACGTACGCCGACATCTGCACCACGCACGAGTACGCGGACCGTGTCCAGACCGTGGCACGGGCGAAGGGCGCCGGACTCTCGCCCTGCTCCGGGCTGATCGCGGGCATGGGGGAGAGCGACCAGGACCTCGTCGACGTGGCGTTCGCGCTGCGCGACCTCGGGGCCGACTCCGTGCCCGTCAACTTCCTCGTCCCGTTCGACGGGACGCCCCTCGCGGGGACGTGGGACCTCACGCCCCAGCAGTGCCTGCGCATCCTCGCGATGGTGCGCTTCGTCTGCCCCACGGCCGAGCTCCGCCTCGCGGCCGGTCGCGAGGTGCACCTGCGCTCGCTCCAACCCCTCGCGCTGGAGATGGTGAGCTCGATCTTCCTGGGCGACTACCTCACGAGCGAGGGGCAGGCCGCGCGTGCGGACCTCGACATGCTCGCCGACGGAGGGTTCGAGGTCGAAGGGGCTCGCGGTGCCGCCGGGGCACGCGTCACGCCGGGCGACCGGTCCGAGGTCCGTGCCCCCTCCGGCGTCCCGTCGAGCGAGCCCGGTGTGACGGTCCGTCGCCGTGGCCCCGGGACGGCCGTGGCGCCCAACGCCTGAGGCCCCGTCGTCCCCGGACAGGCCCGTCGGCCCCGGAGGATGGCCGTCCACGCACCGATGAGTTCGGGCGATCGCGCGGGTCGGAGAGGGACGGTGTGGTGACGGAGCCACCCGAGAGACGGAGGACCTCCCATGGCCGCAGAACCCGCCCAGCCCACCGGCGATCCCGTCGAGCCCATCGAGGAGGCCGGCGCGCCCGCCGGAGTCCTCATGACGGACTTCTCGTCCCCCGGCTCCGCGCCCACCCCGTGGGCCGACGCCCAGACCGTGCTCCAGGGTGCCGAGATCTTCTGGCTGTCCACGGTCCGCCCCGACGGTCGCCCGCACGTCACGCCGCTCATCACCGTCTGGGCCGACGGTGCGCTCCACTTCTGCACGGGCCGCACCGAGCGCAAGGCACGCAACCTCGCGGCGAACCCCGGGTGCGTCCTGACCACCGGGACCAACCTCATGACCGAGGGGCTCGACGTCGTGCTCGAAGGGGCCGCCGAGCGGGTCACCGAGGACCACACGCTGCGGCGGCTCGCGGACCGGTGGGCGTGCAAGTACGACTGGCACTTCGACGTGCGCGACGGCGCCTTCTGGGACAGCGAGGCGCCCTCGGACGGCTCGGACCCCGGGGAGCAGGCCACCGTCGAGGCGTACGTCTTCCAGGTGCAGCCCACGACCATCTACGCGTACGGGCGCGGCGAGGACTACACCGCGACCCGGTGGAGGTTCGAGGACGGGGCTAGCGTGGAGGCGTGACACCCGCCCAGCGCCGTGTGCTGCTCGTCGCGATCCTCGCCTCGTTCGTGTCGTTCCTCGACGGGACGGTGGTCAACGTCGCACTGCCCGCCATCGCGGACGAGCTGGCCGGGGGAGTGCTCGACGGGCTCGCGCTCCAGCAGTGGGTCGTCGACGCCTACCTCATCACCCTCGGTTCGCTCATCCTCGTGGCGGGTTCGCTGTCCGACGTCCACGGGCGCCGCCGCGTCATGTGGTGGGGGCTCGTCGGGTTCGCGCTCACGTCGGTGCTGTGCGCCCTGGCCCCCACGGGCGTCGTGCTCGTGGTCGCGCGCGGGCTCCAGGGCATCGCGGGCGCGCTGCTCGTGCCGAGCTCGCTCGCGATGATCATCTCGTCGTTCAGCGGCGCCGCGCAGGCCAAGGCGATCGGCACCTGGACCGCGTGGACCGGTACCGCGATGATCGCCGGCCCCCTGCTCGGAGGGGTGCTCGTCGACACCCTGTCGTGGCGCTGGGTGTTCGGGATCAACCTCCTGCCCGTCGCGGTGACGCTGTGGATCCTGCGCGGCATGGAGGAAGGCGACACCGAGACCGGTCGGCGCATCGACGTGCGCGGCGCCGTGCTCGCGGCCGTCGGGCTCGCCGGGCCCGTCTTCGCGCTCATCGAGCACGGGCGCTTCGGGTGGTCGAGCCCGGTCGTGTGGGTGCCGCTCGTCGTCGGGATCGCGTCTCTCGGGGCGTTCCTCGCCTGGGAGCGGCGCGCCCCCGACCCCATGCTGCCGCTGTCCCTGTTCTCGGTGCGCAACTTCGCCGCGGGCAACGTCGCCACGGCCGCGATCTACGGGGCGCTCGCGTTCGGCGGGTTCGCCGTCACCCTGTTCGTGCAACAGGTCGCCGGGTACAGCGCGACCCTCGCGGGCCTCGCCCTGCTGCCCGTCACGCTGCTCATGCTGTTCCTGTCCTCGCGCTTCGGGGCGCTCGCGGGCCGGTACGGGCCGCGCCTGTTCATGACGGTGGGCCCCCTGATCGCGGGCTGCGGGTACCTGCTCATGCTCACCACGACCGCCGAGGCGAGCTACTTCACGCAGCTCCTCCCAGGGATCCTGCTGTTCGGCCTGGGGCTCGCGGTCACGGTGGCGCCGCTGACCGCGGCCATCCTCGGGTCGATCCCGGCCGCGGACGCGGGCATCGGGTCGGCCGTGAACAACGCGGTCTCGCGCATCGCGGGCCTCGTGGTCATCGCGTGCGCGGGGATCGTCATCGGACCCGTGCTCGACGTCGCCGGGTTCCACCGGGCGCTCGTCGTCACCGCTGCGCTTCTCATCGCGGGCGGCCTCGTGAGCTGGGCGGGCATCCGCAACGAGCAGGTCGTGGCGGCGGGGGCGGGTCCTGCGGAGAACGCGGACGCGGCCGAGGCGTGACGCGGCGGGGCTGAGGCGGCCGGGGGCTGGCTGTGCGGCTCGGCGAGCGGTGCTCGCACGTGGTCAGCCTGTGGGGTTCCGACGGCCCGCCGGCGTCACGCGGAGGCGTCGTGTCCTGCGGCGTGGGAGTCGTCGCCGTGTGGCGCGTCCGACGCGTCGACGGGGCGTCCCACGGCCGCGAGCAGCCCGTGCAGGAGCTCGACCTCGAGGAGCAGGGCCTGCCTGCCCCGGGGGGTGATGCGGGCCCAGGTGCGTGCCCGGCGTCCGTCGCTGCCTTTGCGGAGCTCGACGTACCCACTCGTGACGAGGACCTCGAGGTGTCGTCCGAGATTGCCGTCAGTGAGGCCCAGTGCGCGCTTGAGGTGTGCGAAGTCGGCGTCGCGCGTCTCGGCGAGGATCGCGAGGATGCCGAGGCGTGCGCGTTGATGGACCGTCTCGTCGAGCCGTGAGAGGGGGTGCTGCTCGGGCGGCGTGCTCACGCGGCGACCGCCTGCGTGACCTTTCGCTCGCGCACGAACGCGGCGACGGTGAGGACGAGCAGGACGACCGTGACGAGGACCAGGCCGCCCTCGCGGCCGCCCAGGACGGGGGCGAGGCTCTCGAACGGGCTGTGCGTGACGAGCGGGCTGACGACCAGGAGCCCGAGCCCCGGTGCCAGGAGCCACAGGTCTCGGGCACGCCAGCCGAGCGCGACGAGCCCGACGCCGAGGAGGAAGCCCGCCCCCACGAAGATCGAGAGGATGGGTCCCGGGAGGAAGGTCAGGGCGAGCATGGCGAGCGCGAGCAGTCCGTACCGGTCGCGGCCCGTGCCGACCCCGAGTGCCTGCCGCTGGACCCGCATGCCGATGAAGAGGGCCCCGAAGGAGGCCGCCGGGACGAGCACCTGCGGGAAGATCCACCAGTCGGTGGCGATCTCGCAGTAGGCCAGGAACCCCAGGCCGAGAGTCGTCACGAAGAGCGGGAGCGATGCCGCATGGCGCAGGGCACGTTGCTGGGCCTGGAGGTCGGCGACGTACTGGGCTGTGGTCGTCATGCATGAACTCTGTCAGGCAGAGTAAACGGGGTCAACCTCTACCTGCAGCGGGGACGCTTCCGTCCACCATCCCGGCGGCGAGGGGGGTTCCGAGCAGGACCAGGACCGCCGTCGTGAGCACGCTCGCCGCGACGAGCACCGCGCACCCCGCGACGACCCGCGGGGCGGGCACGGAGGTGCGCCCGGCGTGCGCGACGAACCGGAACACTGCAGCGGCGACCAGGAGTGCGAGGAGGAACCCGGTGCCGGCGACGAGGAGTGCGCGCTCGCGCTCGCCGTCGAGCAGACCGCTCGACGCGCCGGCCCAGCTCTCGACGTAGCGGTACCGGGCCATGGACAGGCCGATCGCGAGGGCGGGGACGGTGCCGACGAGCGTCGCGCCCACGGTCGCGATCGCGCACACCGCGAGCCCGCGTCGCACGCTGCTCGTGCCCCGGTCCGTGTCGGTCGGTGCCTCCGCGCTCATGCGACGAACCTAGCGGGTGCACGTGCGCTGCGGACCACCCGTCCGCCCGGCCTTCGCGGGGCGGCCTACTCGACCACGTGCAGGTCGTGCGGTGCGTCGTTGAGGCGGCGTGCGCCGTCGGGCACGTCGTCCGGGAACGCGACCACGATGTCCTCGATGCGGACGCCGAAGTTCCCCGACAGGTAGATCCCGGGCTCGACCGAGAAGCACATGCCGGAGACGATGGGCTGCTCCTCGCCCTCGATCATGTAGGGCGGCTCGTGCGTCGTGAGCCCGATCCCGTGGCCCGTCCGGTGGATGAACTGCTCGCCGTACCCGGCCTCGGTGATGACGGCGCGCGCGGCGCGGTCGACGTCCTGGCACGTCGCGCCGGGCCGGACCGCGTCGACCCCGGCCTGCTGTGCGGCACGGACGACCTCGAAGACCTCGCGCTGCTGGTCCGTCACGTCGCCCCCGACGTGCACCATGCGCGTCATGTCCGAGCCGTAGCCGTCCTTGAGGCCGCCGAAGTCGAGCACGACCATGTCGCCCTCCTGGATGACCCGGTCGCCCGCCTCATGGTGCGGGTTGGCGCCGTTGGGCCCTGAGCCGACGACCGTGAAGTCGACCTGCGAGTGTCCGTGGTCGCGCAGGAAGCCCGCGAGGTCCGCCGCGACGTCGAGCTCGCGGCGCCCGCTGAAGCGGATCTCGACGATGTCGGCGAACGTCGCGTCGTTCGCCGCTCCCGCGGCCGCGAGGCGCTCGAGCTCGTCGGGCCCCTTGACCGCGCGCAGCATGGGCAGGGCCTGCGTCATCGCCGAGTACGACGAGCCCGGCAGCGTGCGCTGGAGCCCCAGCAGGTGCATGGCCCAGGCCGAGTCGGAGATCGCGTAGCGCCCGGCGGCGTCGAGCAGGTCGGCCGTGACCGCGTACTCGTCGACGCCGTCCGTCCACGCCGTGACGTGCAGGGCCGCGGCGCCGGCCGCGCGGTCGAGGTCAGGGCGTTCCAGGACGGGCACCACGATCGACGCCTCGCCGTCGGCCGGGACCACGAGCAGCGTGATGCGCTCGGTCATGGCCGTGGGGGTGTACCCCGTGAAGTACGTCATGTCGGGCCCGGGGGTGACGAGCACCCCGGCGAGCCCGGCGTCCCGGGCCTGGGCGGCCGCGCGGTCGATGCGCGCGGCGAAGTCCTGTGCGGTGAACTCCCTCATGGGGCCAGCCTGCCACCGCTCTCGCCGGTGCGCCGGGCGAGGCGCCCGACGGCGGAGCCCGTCCCGGGTGCGCGGCTCGCCGTTGGGCGGTGCAGGCACTCAGGCCTTGCGGTGCTCCGCGACCCCGCGCAGGGCCTCGCGGCGGGTCCGCAGCTCCTCGCGGCCCTCGCGGGTGATCTGTGCCCAGTTCCGGTTCTTCGTGATCCGGGCATGGACCAGGCTCGCCTCGGTGAGGTCGTGGAGGCGGGCCGCGAGGTTGCGCTCCTCGATGCCTGTGAGGCGGGCGAGCGCGGGCTGGTCGGCCTCGTCGGCGTCACCGAGCACCGCGAGGACCCGCAGGTTGTCGGTCGCGGGGTCGCCGATGCTCAGGGCGCCGTCGCCGGCCGCGAGGGTCTGCCGCTCGCCGCGCAGGGCGACCAGCGCGGCTGCCAGCAGGGCGAGGCCCAGAGCGATCGTTCCCACGAGGTGCAGCACCGACGACGCGCCGCCCGAGCCGCTGACGGTCACGAGTGCCAAGGACGCGGTCATCGTCACGAGCCCGGCCACCCACAGGAAGCGGTCCGAGGCGCGCAGGCCCAGGACGACGAGCCCGAGGCCCAGGACGAAGGGCACGCCCGTCGCGAGGAGGATCCAGGGGAAGAGGAAGGCGACCAGTGCGCTCAGGACGAGCGCGATCCCGTACCCGTCGCTCCCGACACCCACCCCCGAGGGCAGCCGCAGGGCGAAGGCCGTGACGTACGTCGCGAGGAAGGCCGCGACCGGTACGAGTACGAGGAGCCAGAACTGGTTCCCCTCGAACCAGTCCGCCCCCGTGAGGACGAGGACCAGGACCGCCAGCCCGCAGACGGCGAGCGGGAGCGAGCGGGCATGTCGTGCGGCGCGGGTCCGCAGGCGTGCGGAGTCGGCTGCGACGAGGGCGGGGACGGTGGCGGACATGGGCTTCACGGTACGTCACCGACCGGCCGCGGGGCGCGGACCCCTGGTGCGCGACGCGCAGCGCGTCGCGCGGGGAACCGCGCCCCGTGGGAGCGGGACAGACGGCTCAGACCGTGATGACGACCTTGCCGCGCACGTGCCCGGTCCGGCTCGCCTCGTGGGCCTTCGCGGTGTCGGCCAGGTCGTAGACCTCGGCGACGTCGACCGTGAGCTGCCCGGCGTCGGCGAGGCGGGCCAGCTCGGTCAGCCCCTCGACGTCGGGGCGGACCCACACGTAGTGCCCGCCGAGCTCGTCGCGGGCCGCCGCGTCGACGACCGAGGCGACCGTGCCGCCGTCGCGCAGCACGTCCGGCGTGGTGGCGAGGGCCTCGCCACCGATGTAGTCGAGCACGACGTCGACGCCCTCGGGCGCGAGGGCGCGCACGCGCTCGGCGAGGCCGTCGCCGTAGGTCACGGGCTCGGCGCCCAGCGAGCGCAGGTACTCGTGGTTGCGCTCGGAGGCGGTGCCGATCACGCGCGCGCCGCGGGCGACCGCGATCTGCACGGCCATCGACCCGACGCCCCCCGCGGCCGCGTGCACGAGCACGGTCTGACCGCTGCTCACCCCGGCGCGGTCGATCGTCTGCAGGGCGGTGAGCCCCGCGAGCGGCGCGCCGGCGGCCTGCTCCCACGTCCACGCCGCGGGCTTGCGGGCCAGCGTGCGGACGGGGGCCGCGACGAGCTCGGCGGTCGTGCCGCCGGAGACGACGTCCTTGCGCACGTACCCGAAGACCTCGTCGCCGACCGAGAGCTCGGGTGTGTCCAGGCCGACCTGCTCGACGACGCCCGCGACGTCCCAGCCGGGCACGACCGGGAACGTGGCGTCCATGATCGCGTCGAGGTAGCCCTCGCGGACCTTCCAGTCCACGGGGTTGACGCTCGTGGCCTTGACCCGGACCAGGACGGTGTCCGGCCCGACCTTGGGCGTGGGGAGCTCGCTGAGCTCGAGGACGTCGGCTCCGCCGTAGCGGGAGTAGGTGATGGCTCGCATGAAGGCGGCAACGGGCGGCGGCGCCGAGGCATTCCCCGGCGCCGCCGCCCGTCGTGTCCCGGCAGGTCAGCCGTCGATCGCGCTCGGGTCCATGTACATGACCTCCCACAGGTGTCCGTCGAGGTCGGAGAAGCTGCGCGAGTACATGAAGCCCTCGTCCTGGGGCGGGTTGGTCTGCGACCCGCCCGCGGCGAGCGCCCGGTCGGCGAGCTCGTCGACACCCGGGCGGGACTCGGCGCTGATCGCGTTGATGGTCTCGGTCGCGCTCTGGGCGTCGACGATGTCCTTCGACGTGAACCGGCGGAAGAAGTCGCGCGTCAGGAGCATGACGTAGATCGTGTCGCTGATGACGACGCACGACGCGTTCTCGTCGGTGAACTGCTCGTTGATCGTGAACCCGAGCTGCGTGTAGAACGCCTTGGACCTGTCGAGGTCGGCCACGGGCAGGTTGACGAAGATCTGGGTTCCGGTCATGAGGAGCTCCTTCGGACGTACCGCCGCGGTGCTCCGCGGCGAGGACGGGTGTCGTCGGTGTAGACCGGCGGTCCTCGGAGAACTCATCGGCCTGTCAGACCAGGACCTCCCCGTCGCGGGCCACGACCTGGCCGCCGGCCACGACGAGCGCGCGGCCCGGCGCCCGGACCACGGCGTCCATGGTGTTCTCGGCGTCGACCAGCACGACGTCGGCGCGCGCACCCTCGACGAGGTCGTGCACCGGGCGTCCCACGAAGTGCGCGGCGTCGCTCGTCGCGAGCCGGGCTGCGCGCACGATGTCCTCGTCGTGGCGGAAGCGCGCGAGCTGGGACAGGCGGGTCGTGAGTGCGAGCAGGTCGCCCGTGCCGTACGGCGCCCACAGGTCGCGGATGCCGTCGGTGCCCAGGCCCACGCGCACGCCGTGCGCGCGCAGCAGGTCGAGCGGGAGCGGGGTGGCGCCGATCGGGGCGACGGTCGTCATGCTGATGCCCGCGTCGCCCATGGCCTCGACGAGGTCGGCCATGCGGGTCGGCGGGAGCTGCCCGACCGCGAAGCCGTGCGCGACGTTGACCTTGCCCTGCAGGCCCGCGCGGATCGTGCGCTCGATCATGAGCTCGATCTGGAACGCGCCGAGCTCGCCGCCGTCGTGGAGGTGGACGTCGACGCCGACGCCGCGTCGCTCGGCGATCTCGAACAGCCCGTCGAGCTGCGTCACGGGGTCGCGGTCGATCGAGGCGGGGTCGAGCCCGCCGATGTGCTCGGCCCCGGCGGCCGCTGCGGCGTCGAGCAGCTCGAGCACACCGGGTCGGCGCAGGACGCCGTCCTGGGGGAACGCGACGATCTCGGCGTCGACCGCGCCGCCGAGGACGAACAGGGACTCGCGGACCACGTCGATACCGCGCAGCCCGAGGCCCAGGTCGACGTCCACGTGGGTGCGGATCGCCGTCGTGCCGTGGCGCAGGAACTCGCGCAGGACGGCGACCGTGACGTCGACCCCGGGGATGCCGAGCTCGTCACGGTGCTCGCGCTCGTGCGCGATGCGTCCCTGCGTGGTGGCCTCGCCGCCGTAGCTGACCCACGGCTTGCCCCACCAGCTCTTGTCGACGTGCGCGTGCGCGTTGACGAACCCGGGCAGGGCCAGGAGGCCACGCCCGTCGACCTCGCCCGGGGCGGGCACGCTGCCCGACGGCGCAGCCTCCGCGGGGGAGTGCGGCGTCACCCGGGTGATGTGCCCGTCCGCGACGTGGAGGTCGACGGGGTCGGTGCCCCATGGCCTGACGTTGCGCAGCACCGACACGGCGACCTGGGGGGAGCTGGGGAACGGGGGCATCTGAGGTCCTTCTTCCGGTGGTGCTGGCTGGCCTGGTGCAGGACCCACCCCCAGGGGCTCTCACCGTCGGCAAATGGTATACCATTTCTCGCCGGGGCTTCCGGGAGGATGGGCGCATGAGCGCAGACCAGTCGTTCGAGCCCGAGGCGGACCGGGTCGCCCGGATCGTGCGCGAGCAGATCATCGACGGCGACCGTGCGCCGGGCGACCGGCTCGTCGAGCGCGACCTCGGGGCCGAGCTCGGGGTGAGCCGCGTCCCCGTCCGCGACGCCCTCAAGGCGCTCATCGCCGAGGGGCTCGTGACCCCGCGCCCCAGGACGTGGGCCGTCGTGCGGACCTTCACCGACGCCGACGTCGACGACCTGATCGAGGTGCGCTCGGCGCTCGAGACCCTGACCTTCCGCCTCGCCGCCGAACGCAGGACCCCCGACGAGGTCGCCGCGCTCGAGGCCGTCCTCGACCGCGAGGCCCGGGCCGCGCGCGACCACGACGCGAAGGCCGCCCACCGTGCCGGCGCCGACTTCCACGAGCTCGTCGCGACGACCGCCGCGAGCCCCCTCCTCGACGAGATCGGCGCGATCACCGCGAGCCGCCTGCGCTGGCTCCTCGGGCAGCACGTCGACCTCCAGGAGATGGTCGACGAGCACCGCGGTCTCCTGGCCGCGATCCGCGCGGGCGACGGGCAGGAGGCGGCGCGGCTCGCCGTCGGGCACGTGCAGACCAGCCGCGACGCCGCGCGCACCCGGCATGCCCGGGCCGCACCGCGGCACTGAGGTCTCACCCCTCCCGGCGCACGTCCTCGGGCGACTTGTCGGGCCGCCAGCCCCGCCACACCGCGTGCCGCAGCTTGCCGTCGCCCTCCGGGGCGCTCGTCCAGTCCGCGTAGTCGACCTCGCCGACCAGGTGCGGCGTGACCCAGCGGGCGTCCGAGGCGTCCGCGGCCGGGACGTCGAGAGCCGGGTTCGTGACCCGTTCGATCCGGCCGAGCCGTGTCACGAGGTCGCGCCGGTCCTTCTCGGTGAAGCCCGACCCGACGCGGCCCACGTAGCGCAGCCCCTCGTCGTCGGGCACGGCGAGCAGCAACGAGCCGACCAGGTGCGACCTGTCCCCGTGCCCCGGGCGCCAACCGACCACCACGACCTCCTGGCTGTGCGAGTGCTTGATCTTGATCCAGCTCCGCGAGCGTCGCCCGGCCGTGTACGTGCTCGTGCGGCGCTTGGCCACCACGCCCTCCAGGGCGAGCTGCCTGCTCGTCGCGACGGCCCCCGCGAGGTCGCCGTCGAACGCGGGCGGCACGTGCACGATCCCCGACCCGTCGACCAGGCCCTCGAGGATCTCGCGGCGCTCGTCGTAGGTGCGCCGGACGAGCGAGCGGCCAGCGACGGACAGGACGTCGAAGAGCATGAGCTCGACCCCGACCTTCGCGCGCGCCGCCGCGACGTCCCCCGCCCTGGTGAGGTTGGCGCGCTGCTGGAGCCGCCGGAAGCTCGGGCGACCGCGGGCGTCGAGCGCCACGATCTCGCCGTCCACGACCACGGGCAGGTCCTGGGCGCGGACGCGGGACGCGAGGTCCGCGAGCTCGGGGTAGGTCACGGTCATGTCCTTGCCGCTGCGGCTCACGAGGCGGACGGTCGGGGCACCGGTGCTGCCGGTGACCTGCGCGACCACCCGGAAGCCGTCCCACTTCATCTCGTAGGCCCAGTCCTCGGGGTCGCCCTCGGCCGTGAGCGTCTCGACCGTCCCGGCGGTCGCGAGCATGGGGCGGGGCAGGGCGGTGCCCGCGGGCTCGTCGTCGGGCTCGGTGGGCTGTCCGGAAGCCTTGCCGCGGGGCGCGGCGTGCTGTGTCGCGCGCTGTGGCGCCGGCCCCTCGTCGCGCGGGGCCATGAGGTGGATGAGCCAGTTGTTCTCCTCGGCTCTGCCTGATGCGCCGGAGGAGCCGTGCTGCTGATGGCCCCCCGTGTGGATGAGTGCGAGCCGCCGCGTCCCGTGCTGCTCGCCGTGCAGCGTGACGATGACCTCCTCGTCGTCGCGCCACTTCTCGAGCTCGTACGTGCCCGCGTCCCAGATGGTCACCTCGCCGCCGCCGTACTCGCCCGCCGGGATGGTCCCCTCGAACGAGCCGTACGCGAGCGGGTGGTCCTCGGTCTGGACCGCGAGATGGTTCTGCTTCGTGTCGGTCGGCTCCCCGCGCGGCAGGGCCCAGCTCACGAGGACGCCGTCGTGCTCCAGGCGGAAGTCCCAGTGCAGGCGGCGCGCGTGGTGCTCCTGGATGACGAAGCTGTTGCCCGCTGGTGACCCGTCGGGCGGCTCGCCCGATCCCGGGACCGGCTCGGGCGTCCGGGAGGCGTCGCGCTTGGCGCGGTAGGTCTCGAGGCGGTCGCGGCGGGGTGCGTCTCCTGGTGTGCTGTCGCGCCCGTCGTCGTCCGTGCTCCCGCCGCCCGACGGCGCCGCGCCCTTGCGCGCGAACGTCGCCATGCGCTCGGGCGTGGGTTCGAGAGAGGCCAGGTGGCCGGCAGTGAGCGCCGCGAGCGGGTCGCCCATGTTTTGGACCCGCTCCACGACCTGGTCCTTGTCGAGGTGCGCGAGGTCGGGGTCGTCGAGCTCCTCCCACGTGCGCGGGGCCGCGACGGTCGGGTGGGCACGGCCACGCAGCGAGTAGGGCGCGATGGTGGTCTTGTTGCCGTTGTTCTGGCTCCAGTCGACGAGCACCTTGCCGCCGCGCAGCGCCTTCTTCATGTCGCTCACGACGAGGTCGGGGTGCTCGGCCTCGAGGTAGCGCGCGAGCTCGTGCGCTACCGCGCTGACCTCGTCGGTGGTCTGGTGGCCGTCGAGCGCGGCGTACAGGTGGATGCCCTTGGACCCGCTCGTCACGGGCAGGGGGTTCAGGCCCATGCCGCGCAGCACCTCGCGGGCAAGGCGCGCGACCTCGGCGCACTCGGGCAGGCCCGCGCCCTCGCCGGGGTCGAGGTCGAGGACCAGCCGGTCGGGGTTCTTCTGGACGCCGGTCCGCCCGAACTGCCACTGCGGCACGTGGATCTCCAGGGCGGCGACCTGCCCGAGCCACGTGAGCGTCGCGAGGTCGTTGACGAGCGGGTACTCGTTCGCGTGGTCCTTGTGCTGGATCGTGCGACGCCGGACCCAGGTGGGCGTGCCGGCGTCGAGGTTCTTCTGGAAGAACACCGGCCCCTCGACGCCGTTGGGCCAGCGCTTGCGCGTGGCCGGGCGGTTCGAGGCGTGGGGGAGCAGGACGTCCGCGACCGCTGCGAGGTAGGCCAGGACCTCGCCCTTGGTCGTGCCCGTGGCCGGGTACAGGACCTTGTCCAGGTTGGTGAGCTTGAGGCGGTGACCGCCGACGCTCACGGTCTGTGCCGCCGTCGAGGTGGCCATGGGTCCATGGTTGCCCGGGGCGGGTGGTTGCGCTCGGTGGGCGAGGCGGAGCCTGGCGGTCGGGTGACTCGTCGAGCGTGCAGTTCGGGCTGTTCTCCGGCTCGCCGGACCGCCCGAACTGCACACTCGGCGGGCGGAGCGCGGGCGTGACCCGGGCTCGCTCCCGGCCCAGCCCGCGGTAAACGTGCAGTTGTGCAATCTTTGCAGTTATGCATACAGTGCAGTCATGCAGACCGCTCCGACGTCCCTCCGCGAACGCAAGCGCGCCGAGACCTGGCTCACGATCCACCAGGCGGCCGCCGCGCTGGTGCGCGAGAAGGGGCTCCACCACGCGACCGTCGAGGAGATCGCCGCCGCGGCGGGAGTCTCGCCGCGGACCTTCTTCAACTACTTCACGACCAAGGAGGAGGCGATCCTGGGGCTCGTGCCCCCGACCGTCTCCGACGAGGCGCTCGCGGCCTTCCGTGCCGAGACCGAGGGGCCCGCGTTCGAGCGGGTCGTGCGGTTCCTGCTCTCGATCCTGCGCTCGACGCTCCACCCCGGCGTCCCGTTCGCCGAGCGCAAGGCGCTCGTGCGGGAGCACCCCGAGCTGCGCAAGCACGCCATGGGCTACGTCTCCCAGGTCGAGGGGCTGGTCAACGACCTGCTGTCCGACCGGGCCGAGGACGGGACGGGGTTCAGCGAGCTCGCGTCGTTGGGCCTTCCCGACAGCCCCGACACCGCGCGAGCGCTCCTCATGCTCGCCGGCACCATCATGCGCTTCGCGTACTCGCGCAACCCCGGCGCCGCCCTGAGCGACGCCGACGCCGAGGCCGACATCGGCGAAGCGATCACCATCTTCCGAGAAGTCTTCGAGGCCACGCTATGACCACCACCCCCCGAGCCGGCAGCACGCCGGCGCCCACCCGGGGCGCGACGACCACCCGAGGTACCGCGCCCGCCCAACCGTCATCCCCGGGCGCCCCGGCGGCGTCCCAGAAGGACCGCGGGATCGTCCTGCTCTTCCTGGGCCTCATGGTCACGATGCTGCTCGCGTCCCTCAACCAGACCGTGCTGTCGAGCGCGCTGCCCACCATCGTGGGCGAGCTCGACGGCGTCGAGCACATGAGCTGGGTCATCACGGCCTTCATCCTCGCCTCGACCATCACCATGCCGATCTACGGCAAGGTCTCCGACGTCCTGGGACGCAAGCCCCTGCTGCTGACCGCGATCCTGCTCTTCATGGCGGGCTCGGTCATCGGCGCCCTCGCGGGCGACATGAACCTGCTCATCGTGGGCCGCACGGTCCAGGGCCTCGGCGGCGGCGGGCTCATGATCCTGTCGCAGGCCGCGATCGCCGACGTCATCCCCGCCCGCGAGCGCGGCAAGTACATGGGCATCATGGGTGCCGTCTTCGCGGTCTCCTCGGTCGCGGGACCGCTGCTCGGCGGCTGGTTCACCGAGGGTCCTGGCTGGCGCTGGGTCTTCTGGATCAACATCCCGCTGGGCGTCGTCGCGGCGCTCGCCGCGATCTTCCTCCTGCACCTGCCCAAGAAGGCGCGCAGCGCCGAGCGCGTGCGCCACGACTACCTCGGCATGGCCCTCATGGCCGTCGCGACCACGGCGCTCGTCCTGGTCGGGACGTGGGGCGGCTCGCAGTACGAGTGGGGCTCGGCCACGATCCTCGGTCTGATCGCCCTCGCGGTCGTGGCGGCCGTCGCGTTCGTGCTCGTCGAGAAGCGTGCCGACGAGCCGATCATCCCGCTGCACCTGTTCGCGGACCGCAACTTCACAGTCACGACCATCGCGGCCCTCGCGACGGGCATCGCGATGTTCGGAGCGATCGGCTACATGCCGACCTACCTGCAGATGGCGACCGGGGCCAGCGCGACCGCCGCGGGCCTGCTCATGATCCCCATGATGGGTTCGCTGCTCGTCACCTCCGTCATCACGGGGCAGATGGTCTCGCGCACCGGGAAGTACAAGGTCACGCCGATCGTCGGTTCGCTGGTCCTGGGCGTGGGCCTGGCCCTGCTCTCGACCGTCGAGGCGGACACCGCGACGCCCATGATCTGCGTGTTCCTCGCGGTGATCGGCATCGGCCTGGGCGGGAGCATGCAGATCCTCACGCTCATCGTGCAGAACTCGTTCCCGCTGCGCGAGGTCGGGACCGCGACCGCCGCCAACAACTACTTCCGCCAGGTCGGGGCCACCCTCGGCTCGGCCGTGGTCGGCAGCGTCTTCATCGCCCGCCTGACCAACCTCCTCGCGGAGAAGTTCCCGCAGGGCACGGGGTCGGCGGGCGGGACGGGGTCGCTCACCCCGGACCTGGTCCAGTCCCTGCCCGACGGCGTGCGCGCCCTCGTGATCGAGTCCTACAACGAGGCGCTGGTGCCGCTCTTCCTCTACATGGTGCCGCTCGCGATCATCGCGGCCATCGCCCTGTGCTTCGTCCACGAGAAGCCGCTCGCGACCTCCGTCGAGCACGAGATCGCCGCGGAGGCCCTGGCCGAGGGTCAGCTCCTGGTGACCGACGCCGACCCCGACGCCGACCCCGACGCCGACCCCGACGCCGCCCCCGACGCCGATCCCGACGCCGATCCCGACGAGGCGAGCGACGCCGTCGGGCGGGGCGAGAGCGTGAGCGCCGGGGCGCGCCCCGAGCGGTAGCACTCCCGTTGAACGCGACGAAGGGTCGCCCGACACCGTGTCGGGCGACCCTTCGTCGTGGTCGGAGCCGTCAGGCGGTCGTGGTGCCCGCGGTGGCGAGCTCCGGACGGTCCTTCGCGAGCTCCTGGTAGGACTTGTGGTCCGTGAACAGCTCGTCGCGCAGCGGGTTGCGGCGCTTGGTCACGATCACCTTGACCTGGTAGACGGCGACAGCGACGTTGGCGAGCAGCGAGATCAGGCTGACCACGAACAGCGCCTTCGGGTCGTGCGAGGAGTCGACGGCGAACGACGAGTCGGAGACGAACGTCGGCACGGCCATCGTGAACATCATCCAGAACGCGAGCGTGTGCGCACGGTGCTGGAGCCAGGCGCCCTTGCGCAGGAAGAACGCCGGGATCGTGCAGCTGATGAGCAGCGCAGCACCCGCGTAGAACGCGTGGTCGCCCACGCAGTTGTAGACGTACGCGAAGTTCCACAGGTCGTACGCGATGATCCAGAACCACATCATGTCTGGCCAGACCATGTCCTTGAAGCGGTCGCGCGTGATGTAGATGCCGGCCCAGCCGCAGATCGTCAGCAGGTTCAGGATGCCCGCGATGCCGTTCATGACGTTCCACGAACCGCCGACCATGAACACGCCGTCGACCATGCCGTCCATGCCGGAGACCTGGAAGTCGCGGATCACGGCCTCGGCGATGTTGAGCGCGAGGATCGCCGGGGGGAAGAGCAGGGCGTACTTCATCTGCCCGATGCGGGGGAAGTACCGGATGAGCATGAAGCCGATACAGCCCGCGAGGGCCGAGTACACCTTGACCCAGTGGAACCAGGTGCCGGTCGAGGACCCGGCGCCTGCGGTGTAGGGCCAGACGAAGATCGTCAGCACGACGGGCAGGACGATGAAGATCCCGATCGCGGCGGTCTTCGACCAGCGGACGAGCTCGTTGAGGCCGACGAGGGCCGCGAGCACCACGAACCACATGACGGCTGCTTGCCAGGGGATGGAGTCGAACAGGAACACGTCGCTCCCTTTCTCAGGGACGGCTGGACGGCGGGTGCCGTCCGGGGGGTGGGGGATGGTGCGGCAGGTGAGCGAGCGCGGTCCCGGCGCACCGTCGGGATCCGGGCCGTCGCGTCACTCGGTGTCGGAACGCGCCTCCTCCAGGTGCAGCACCTGCCGCACGATCGTCACGAGCACGGTGTCGTCGACCTCCGGGGTGTTCCGGGCCAGGCCGACGAGGCCGTAGACGAGGACGTAGAACGTCTCCGGGACGTGCTCGATGCCGATGTGGTGCCGGGCCGCGTACGCCTCGACCGTCGTGGCGCCGATGCACTCGACCACGGCCCGCACGGCCCGGTCGAGGAAGCGGTTGTACAGCCCTGCGCTCTCGGTGCGCTGCATGTCGTCGCGCAGCGGGGCGACCGCCCGCAGGTGCGTGCGGAACATCGCGATGCAGTCGACGAGGGCCTTGTCGATGTTCCCGGGCTCGCGCGCCGCGTCCCACGCGCGCACGGCCTCCACGAACTCGCCGACGTAGCCCTCGAGCACCGCGTCGACGAGAGCGTCCTTGTCGGGGAAGTAGTAGTAGACGAGGCCCCGTGCGACCCCCGCGCGCTCCGCGACCTCCTTGGTCGAGGTGCGGGCGATGCCCTGCTCCGCGAACAGCCCGCGGGCGGCGTGCACGATCTCCTCGGCACGTACCTCGGGTGCTGAACGTCGCCGCCTCGGCGTCGTCGCGTCGGTCATCGGAGCCCCTTCCTGAGCTGATACCTGGACGCTAGATCCGCTATTGACACGGCGTCAACAGTGTTCGACCAGGTCAGGACGTAGGTCCCGACGGTCGGGGTCCTACGGCCCGTCGACCAGGGCGGGCGGGGCCACGACCTGAGACGGGCCGTGGCCAGCGGCGGACGAGGGCGTCCTGCGGACCGCCGGTGTGCGACGGTGGAGGATCGACGTCGGCACGATCAGCGAGGAATCCATGAGCGGTGAACCCCAGGTCGGGGCAGAGCTGAGGGCCCTGCGGGAGCACTTCACGCGGCTGATGATGACGTACCGGTTCGGCATGGACGAGGTGATGACGAAGATCACCATCCTGCGCGACGAGTTCGCCTACGCCCACGAGTACAACCCGATCGAGCACGTGTCCTCACGCCTCAAGTCGCCCGAGTCCTTGCTCGCCAAGGCCCGCCGCAAGGGCGTGGACCTGACGATCGAGGCCCTGCGCGCGGAGATCTTCGACATCGCGGGCGTGCGCGTCACGTGCAGCTTCGTGTCCGACATCTACACGGTGCGCGACATGATCGCTGCCCAGCGCGACGTCGTCGTCCTCGAGGAGCGCGACTACATCGCGCACCCCAAGGGCAACGGGTACAAGAGCCTGCACCTGATCGTCGAGGTGCCCGTGTTCCTGTCCGACCGGGTGCAGCCCGTGGTCGTCGAGATCCAGATCCGGACCATCGCCATGGACTTCTGGGCCAGCCTCGAGCACAAGATCTACTACAAGTACGACAAGGCCGTGCCGCAGCGGCTCCTCGACGAGCTCAAGGAGGCCTCGCTCGCGGCCTCCGAGCTCGACGCCAAGATGGAGCGCCTGCACGAGGAGGTGCTCCAGCACTCGCGCGACACCGCGGACCGTCGCCCCGGGGCGGAGAAGATGGCAGGGCCGTTCACGCCGTCGTGGGAGCTGCTCGACTCGTACCTGCGTGGCAGACCGGGCGCGGGCGGCGCGGAGCCGGCGGGCTAGATCAGCGTCTCGACCGCGATCCGCACGGTGTCGCCCACGTCGACGCCCTCGGCCCGGCGTACCGCGGCCTTGACGGGCAGGACGAACGTCTTGCGCCCGGCGTCGGGGAAGACCGACGTGGACCAGTGCGACCCGCCGATCGTGACCTCGACCTTGACCGACCCGAACCCGGCCGGGGGGAGCGGTGAGTCGGCGATCTCGTCGCTCACGTCGGTGGGCAGGGCGGCGAAGACCCACGAGTCCGTGCGCGCCGTCCAGCGCCACAGCTCCGCCTCGAACTCGTACCTGGTGCCGGCCATGCGCCCATGATGCCTGGCGGTACCCACAGGCGTCGGGCCGCGCTCCGGCCCCGGCGCCCTGCCGGTCCGCCGAAGCGCCGGACACCCACGCCCCTGGCCGGGGCGTCTGCGCCAAGATGGTCCCCGTGACCGAACCCGTGCCTCACGTCGTGGCTGTGGCGTTCAGCCTGACCCACGGCTTCAGCAAGGACCGACAGCCCAGCGTGCAGATCGTCGAAGGGCTGGGCGTCGTCGGCGACGCGCACGCCGGCCAGACCGTGAAGCACCGCAGCCGGGTGCGGGCCGACCCGTCGCAGCCCAACCTGCGCCAGGTCCACCTCATGCACGCCGAGCTGTTCGACGAGCTCGCCGAGGCGGGGTTCGACGTCGGGCCCGCCGACCTGGGCGAGAACGTGACGACGTACGGCGTCGACCTGCTGGGCCTGCCGCGCGGCACCCGCCTGCACCTCGGCGCCGAGGTGGTCCTCGAGGTCACCGGGCTGCGCAACCCGTGCCAGCAGATCAACGACTTCCGGCCGGGCCTGCTCAAGCGGCTCGTCCTGCCCGACGGCGCGGGCGACGTGATCCGCAAGGCCGGGATCATGACCGTGGTCGCCCGCGGCGGGTCGGTCGCGGTCGGGGACGTCATCGAGGTCGACCTCCCCGCGGGCCCGCACCACCGGCTCCAGATGGTCTGACGACTCGCCAGGCCCCGCGCCCGGGCGCACCATGGAACGATGAGGGCCATCTGGAAGGGTGCCATCACGTTCGGTCTCGTCAACGTGCCGATCAAGGTGTACTCGGCGACCGAGGACCACGACGTGCCGCTGCACCAGGTGCACGACAAGGACGGCGGCCGGATCCGCTACCAGCGACGGTGCGAGGTCTGCGGCGAGGTCGTGGCGTACGAGCACATCGACAAGGCGTACGACGACGGTGAACGCACGGTCGTGCTCACGGCCGAGGACCTGGGGTCGCTGCCCGCCGAGCGCAGCCGCGAGGTCGAGGTCGTCGAGTTCGTGCCCAACGACCAGATCGACCCCATGCTCCTGGACCGCAGCTACTACCTCGAGCCCGACTCGTCGTCGAACAAGGCGTACGTGCTGCTGCGCCGCACGCTCGAGGAGACCGACCGCACCGCGATCGTGAAGTTCGCGCTGCGCCAGCGCACGCGGCTCGCGGCGCTGCGCGTGCGCGACGACGTGCTGGTCCTGCAGACGCTCCTGTGGGCCGACGAGGTGCGCGAGGCCGCGTTCCCGACGCTCGACGAGCCCGCGAAGGTCAGCGCCAAGGAGCTCGCGATGTCGTCGCAGCTCGTCGAGTCCTTCGCGGCCGACTTCACGCCCGAGGAGTACCAGGACGACTACCAGGCCCAGCTCCGCCAGCTCATCGAGGCCAAGATCGAAGCAGGCGACACGTTCAGCACGGAAGGGACCTTCGGCGAGCAGGAGGAGAAGGGCGGCGAGGGCGCCGAGGTCATCGACCTCATGGAGGCCCTGCGGCGCAGCGTCGAGAGCTCGCACGGCAAGAAGCCCGGCGACGCGAAGGGCGACGAGCCCGCGAAGGAGGCGGCGCCGTCGGGCGGCACGAAGAAGGGCGCCGCAGGGACGAAGGAGAGCAAGGGCACGACGGCGGCGCGCGCCTCGAGCGGCAAGGCCGCCTCGAGCACGGCGGAGGCCACGACGAAGAAGCCCGCGAAGAAGACGACGCGCAAGAAGGCCTCGGCATGAGCGTTCGCGGCGTGCCAGGCTGACGCCATGACCCACGACCAGCCCGAGAGCCCCGACCTCGCCCGCACCGCCCGCTTCATCGCGGAGGCCGAGCAGCACGAACGCGACCTCGTGCTCACGCGCTTCACGCACGACGACGCGTGGCGGCTCGGCTGCCTGCTCGTCGAGCTCGCGGCCGAGCGGTCGCTGACGATCACGATCGACGTGCGCCGCGGACCGCAGCAGGTCTTCCACGCCGCGACCGAGGGGACCACGCCCGACAACGACACGTGGGTCCAGCGCAAGGTGCGCGTGGTCGAGAGGTTCGGTGCGTCGTCGTACCTCATGGGCCTGCGGGCCAAGGCCAAGGGGACGACGTTCACCGCGCAGCACGAGCTGTCGCTCCAGGAGTACGCGGCCCACGGCGGGGCGTTCCCGCTGCGGGTCGAGGGCGTCGGGGTGATCGGCGTCGTGACGGTGTCCGGCCTGGCGCAGCGCGACGACCACCTGCTCGTGGTCGAGGCGCTGGGGACGTTCCTGCGGACGGCTGCCTGACGCGCCCCACGGCCGGTGTGCCCGACCGGGCGCGCCGACCGATGAGTTCGCCGGCCCCGGCCGGTCGGACCAGAAGAGCGCGACGCACCGCGCGCCGCGCGGGAGGAGGAGAACGATGCGACCGATCGTCCCGAGCCTGTGGTTCAACGGAGGACTCGAGGAGGCCGTGGCCTTCTACACGTCGGTGTTCCCCGACAGCACCGTCGGCGACGCCCTGAAGATGCCCGACGGCACCCTCGTCACCATCGACTTCACGTTGCAGGGCCAGCCCTTCAACCTCATCAACGGCGGCCCCGACCACCTGTTCCCGTTCAGCGAGGCCGTCTCGTTCATCGTGCGCTGCGAGGACGAGGCGGAGGTCGACCGCTACTGGGACGCCCTGCTCTCGGGCGGCGGCACCGAGTCGCAGTGCGGCTGGCTCAAGGACCGCTACGGGCTGTCGTGGCAGGTCGTGCCCGTCGAGTTCGAGGAGCTCGCGCAGTCCGACGACCAGCAGGCCGTGGCGCGCATGATGGGCGCCATGATGCAGATGATCAAGCTCGAGATGCCCGCGCTGCGGGCCGCTTTCGAGGGGAAGCAGCCCGCGGACGCCTGAGGCCGTCGGGGGAGACGGTGCTCGGCCCCCGCCCCCACCGGCACGGGGACGAGGGCCGAGGGTGCGTCAGCCGCGGATCAGCACGACGTCGCGTCGTAGGGCGCGGCGAGGGTCGTCGTCGCGCCGGCGGCGGTCACGTCGAACGAGACCTGCCCGGCCGCCACGGAGGCGGAACGGGTCGCGAACCGCTGCGACGCGCTGCGCCCGGGGGCGAGCCCCGCGAACGCCTTGGTGCCGGCGGTCGAGCGGATCGTGACGTCGAGCGCCTCGTCCCCGGCGTTGACCGCGCGACCCGTGAGCTGGACCTTGCCCGCGACGCACTGGGCGCTCGCGGTCACCTCGACCGGGACGACGGGCTGCGCGGGCAGCTCGTAGGGCGCCACCTCGACCTGTCCGGTCACGGCGAGCTTGCCGTTCGCGGCGTCCACCGTGACGGTCCGGCCCGCGAGCGAGCCCGCCGCGACGTCGGCCGCGGAGAGCGTGCGGCGCACGGTGCCGCACGGGGCCTCGGCGCCCGCCGCGAGCTCGGGCAGCGTGCACAGGCCCGCGGCCCCGACGCCCGTGAGCCGCACGTTGCCCGTGTTGCGGACCGTGATCTGGTTGGCCACGACGTCGCCCGCGTTCACCGAGCCGTTCGCGTCGGTGTCCTCGACCGTGGCCCCTCCGGCCGTGACGGCGAGCGAGGGGCGGCGGTCGACCAGGTCGACGGGCTCGCCCGTGAGCGCGACCGACGAGGCCTGGTCCGCGTTCATGGACCAGCGGGTCTCGGGGACGAAGAATCCGTCCGCCAGGTCGCCCGCCGTCACGACGCGGTACGCGAGCGCGCACAGGTAGGTGCCACCTGCGGGCAGGCTGCTCCAGTTGCACCCCGGGGACAGGTTCGTCAGGTTGCCGGTCGCCGTCGAGCGGTAGGCCGTGGTGCCGGTGTTGTAGACGCGGAACGAGTAGGGCACGCGCTCGCCCACGGCGTACGGCTGGGCCGCGACGTCACGCTCGGTCGTGTACTTCCCGAACACCGCGAGGGACGTCACGGGCCCCGCGGGGCCGCCGGTCACGGTCACGTAGCCGTATGCGCGCGCCTGGGTGCCGTCGGCCGCGGTCAGGACGCTCTGGACCCGTACGGGGTTGGCGGACGTGGTCGCCGCAGCGGTCGCGGACGCCGTGAGCGCGACCTGGACCGTGGCGGTCTGGCCGACGGCGAGCGCCGGCACGTCGGTCGTCGTGGCGCTCCAGCCCACGGGGGCGTCGATCGTCAGGCGTGAGGCGGCGAGCGGCGCCTGGTTCTGGTTGGTGACCTTGACGGGGACCTGCACGGTGCCGCCCGTCGCGACGGTCGTGTCCGGCACGACCGTCGAGGCGCACGTGGCGTTGAGCCACTCCTGGTCGAAGCTCGCGAACGAGATCGCGTTCATTCCCTGCGTCTCGTACAGGAGCCCGAAGCGCCCGTCGCCGATCGGCGAGAGCGTCGAGTACGCGCCCGAGCCGGGGTTGACGACCCGGAAGCCGGGCCAGGTCGCGCCGTCGTCGCACGAGAGGCGCACGGTCACGTTCTCGCGGCCCGTGGTGCTGTTGGAGTTGCTGAACAGCAGCATTCTCGCCTCGGCCGAGCCCTCGGGGGCGTCGGGGTACAGGCGTGAGACCGACCCGTTGTTGGTCGGGTCGGGGAGCTGGCGGTCGAGCGAGACGGGGCCGTAGGTGTGCCCGCCGTCGGTCGAGTAGGCGATCTTGCGGTACTTGCTGCCCGCCGAGTCGCGCGAGTTCATCATGACGCGACCGTCGGAGAGCTCGACCGACTTGTTCTCGTCCATGCCCGTGCCGAACGCCTCGCCGTGCGCCCACGTGGCGCCGTGGTCGTCGGAGTAGACGCTGTAGGCCTTGTAGGTCCCGCCTGTACGGGCCGTGAACTGCTGGACCAGGCGTCCGGCGTGCTCGCCGTAGCGCAGCTGGATGCCCTCGCCCGAGGCCGCGAAGATGCCGGCCCACGACGGGTCCTTGGCGCCCTCGGTGATGACGCGGCCCTCCCAGGTCTCGCCCCCGTCCTCGGAGACGCTGACCGCGGCGTGCAGGATCTGCCGGTTGGTCGGGTCGACGCCGGTGGCCGAGCCGCCGAAGCCCTGGTCGAAGGACTTCACGTGGAAGTTGAAGATCGTGCCCGTCTCGCGGTCCACGACGTAGCTGGGGTCCGAGAACCCGTACTTGTCGGGGGACGAGCTCGTCCCGTACCCGGCGGCCACGACGGTCGTGGGCTCCCACGTCGCGCCGCCGTCCCGGCTCGCACGCTGCAGGATCGAGTTGGGCTGCGGGGCGTCGCCCGCGTTGAACGGGCGCCCGTCGTACGACGCGAGGATCGTCCCGTCGTTCGTCGTGGTGAGGGCGGGGATGCGGTAGTTCGCGTAGCCGCCCGTACCGCCGACCGCGAGGGTCTGCTCGGAGAACGTCCCCGGCCCGTCGGTCGCGGCGGGAGGGAACGGGTCGAACGCCTGGGCGCTCGCGGCCGGGGCCACGAGGAGCAGGGACAGTCCGGCGGCGAGCGCGGCGCGCGACCGGCGGCGGGCGCACGGCGGCGCGGCGCTGGGCGGGGTGGGTGGGTGCAGTGGCATCAGATACTCCTGGCTTCGTCGGGTCAGAGCTCTTGCTGTCGTGCTGCACGGTGCGGTCCTGCGGGGGCCGTGCCCGCCCCGGGCGCGGGGCGGGCACGGCGCGGACCTCCGCCTCGGCACCGAGTCGGGTGCGGGGGTCCGGACTGTGGGGCTCCAGGTGCGAGGTGCCCGACGGCGGAGCGGGCGTCGGGCGGACAGGTGCGGGACCGTCGTGGTCCGGCGTTGCGGGGCCGGGTCGTCCGCGGCGGTGCGGGCGGTCCGGGGTGGGGCTGGGCCGGGGTGAGCCGGGGTGGGTCGATCGCGGTCGGGCGGGTCGAGTCAGGGGCTGAGAAGTGCTGAGGGGATGGCGGTGGGCGTCAGGCGGTGAGGGCGTCGACGAACCAGCCGGTGATGCTCGTGGGGTGGGTGATCGCGGTCCCGACGACGACCGCCCACGCGCCGGCGTCGAGCGCGGCGCGCGCCTGGGCGGGGGAGTGGACGCGGCCCTCGGCGATCACGGGGACGTCGAGGCGGTCGACGAGCTGGGCGAGCAGCTCGAGGTCCGGCCCGTCGGTGCACGGTCGTTCGCCTGTGTACCCCGACAGCGTCGTCCCGACGACGTCGACCCCGGCGTCGCGGGCCGCGAGCGCGTCGTCGAGGCTCCCGCAGTCCGCCATGACCAGGGCGGACGACTGCTCGCGCAGGCCCGCGACGGTCTGCGCGAGGCTCAGGCCGTCGGGGCGCGGGCGCCGGGTCCCGTCGATCGCGACGATCGTCGCCCCGGCGTGGGCGACGGCCGCCGCGTGGCGCAGGGTCGGGGTGATGAAGACGCCGTCGGTCCCGTCCTTCCAGAGCCCCGTGACGGGCGCCGTGATCCCGAGCTCGGCGAACGCGTGCGTGACGTGCTCGACGTCCGCGACGCCCTGGACACGGATGCCCACCGCGCCGCCGCGGACCGCGGCGAGCGCGACCTGGGTCATGGTCCGCGGGTCCCGCATGGCCTCGCCGGGGTAGGCCTGGCACGAGACGACGAGGCCGCCGCGCAGCGCGACGAGCGGGTCGGGGGGCACCGGTCCCGCGGTGGGCGCGGGGGCGGTCGACGGACGGTCGGTCACGGGATCCTCCGGGAGGCGAGGGGGGACGGTTGTCACGAGGTCACGAGGTCACGAGGTCACGAGGTCACGAGGTCACGAGGTCACGAGGGGGTACGGGGGCACCAGGTCACGGGGTTGCGAGCGAGGCGAGCGGTGCGACGGCCTCGGCCGTGCCGTGGTGGACGGGCGCGTCCGGCACGACGGACGTCCCTCGCGCCTCGTGCGCGACGAACGCGAGCCGGGCCGCTCCCAGGACGGCCGCGTCGCCGCCGAGCGTCGCGGTCACGACGGGCAGGCCGTCGAGCGCGGGCATGAGCTCGGACGCGACCGAGGCGGACAGGGTGTCCCACCACAGGCTCCCGGCTCCCGCGAGCCCGCCGCTGATCACGACGACCTCGGGGTCGAGCATGTTCGCGACGCCGCCCACCGTCCGGCCCAGGGCCGTGGCCGCGAGGACCACGGCCTGGTGCGCGACCGGGTCGACGTCGGTGAGCTGGCACACGACCCGAGCGGTCTCGACCGTGGGGTCGCCGCCGAGCCGCAGGTACAGGGCGTGCAGCGCGGGCCCCGACGCGATCGCCTCGAGGTGACCCGAGCGCGAGCACGTGCACAGCAGGCCCGCCGCCTCGGCCGCGGGCAGGTGGCCCAGGTGCCCGGCCACGTGGCGTGCGCCGTGCTGGGGCGTGCCGTCGAGCAGGAGCGTCGCCCCGACCCCGGTGCCGGCCGCGACGACGAGGGCCGTCCGCGTCCCCGCGCACGCCCCCAGCCAGTGCTCGCCCAGCGCGTGCGCGTGCACGTCGTTGTCGGTGTGCACGGGCAGGCCCGCCGCGGGTCCGCCCGTTGCCGCGAGGCGGGCGGCGGTCCCGCCCGCGAGGTCGGCGCCGGCCCACCCCGTCAGGGCGTCGGTCGCCGCCACGACGCGGCCGCGGCCCGAGTCGATGACCCCGGCCGAGCCGATGCCCACCCCGACCAGGACGTCGGGCGAGCCGGAGACCCCGGGGGCGTCGGCGCCGTCGGGCAGGAGGAGCGCGACCAGGCGAGCGACCGCGTCGAGGATCGCGTCCGCCCCCTCCCGGGCCGGGGTGGGGACCCCGGCCCGGGCGAGGACCGTGCCGTCGTCGCGGACGAGACCCGCGGCGATCTTCGTGCCGCCCAGGTCGATCCCGACGGCGGTGCGGTGGGTCGGGACGCTCACAGCAGCCCGGCCTCCGCGAGGATCACCTTGATCTGGTCCACGACCTCGCCCTCCAGAGCGGGGGCCGGGGTCGTCATGACGTTGGACCCGATCACGCCGAGGAGCTGCAGCGAAGTCTTGAACGCGCCCAGGCCGCTCGCGCCGCCGCTGTAGCCGCGGGGCTGGAAGACGATCTCGAACAGGGACGCGAGGCGGTCCTGCTCGTCGCGGGCCCGGGCCCAGTCGCCCGCCTGCGCCGCGTCCCACAGGCGCACGTAGCCCGCCGGGTCGACGTTGCCGAGGCCCGGCACGACGCCGTCGGCGCCGAGCAGGAGCATGCCGTCGACGACGACCTCGTGACCCGTGAACAGGCGCAGCGGGCTGCCCGCCGCACGGTTCGCCGCGACCAGGCGACGGAAGCCGACGTCGTCACCGCTCGAGTCCTTGACCCCTGCGATGACGCCCTCCGAGCCCAGGCGGACCAGCATGCCCAGGTCGAGCTTCGAGTGCACGCACACGGGCACGTCGTACGCGAACAGCGGCAGGTCGCTCGCCGCGGCGACGCCACGGAAATGACGCTCGATCTCGTCGTCGTTGGTGCGGATGTACAGGGGAGCCGTCGCGACGACCGCGTCGACGCCCGCGTCCTGCGCACGTCGGACCTGGTCCGCGACGCGGCGCGTCGTCAGGTCGATCACGCCCGCCATGACGGGCACGCGGCCCGCGGTGATCTCGACCGCCGCCTCCATGACCTGGGAGCGGCGGGCGTCGTCGAGGTACGCGACCTCACCCGACGAGCCGAGCACGAACAGGCCGTGCACGCCCGCGTCGAGCTGGCTCGTGATGAGGCGCTCGAACGACGCGCGGTCGAGCTCGCCGTCGGCCGTGAGCGGGGTGACGACGGGAGGGATGACACCGGAGAAGGTGGTCGTGGTGGGCACAGCGGACTCCAAGGATGGTGCGGTGGTGGGGGGGGGGGCGGGGGCGGCCCCCCCCCCCCCCCCGGGGGATGGGGGAACCGTCAGAGCAGGGTCGGCGCGGCGCCGAGCAGGGTCCGGGTGTAGTCGTTCGTCGGGCGGTCGAAGACCTCCTCGGCCGTGCCCTCCTCGACGACCTTCCCGAAGTACATGACCGCGATCCGGTCCGAGACGTACCGGACGGTCTGGATGTCGTGCGAGATGAACACGAGCCCGAGGTTCAGGCGCGCCTTGAGGTCCGTCAGGAGGTTGAGGACCTGGGCGCGCACCGAGACGTCGAGCGCCGACGTGGGCTCGTCCGCGACGATCACGTCCGGGTCGAGCGCCAGGGCGCGGGCGATCGCCACACGCTGGCGCTGACCGCCCGAGACCTGGCTGGGCAGCACGTCGAGGGCCGACTGCGGCAGGCCCACGAGGTCGAGGAGCTCGCTCACGCGGCGCTCACGGTCCCGGGGCGAGCCGATCTGGTGCACGTCGAGCGGGTCGCGCAGGATGTCGCGCACCAGCATGCGGCCGTTGAGGGCCGTCGACGGGTCCTGGAACACGATCGAGATCGCGCGCCCGAACTCCTTGCGGGTGCGGGCGTTGCGCTTGAGCACGCTGCGCCCGTCGAACACGACGTCGCCGCTCGTGGGGGCCTGGAGGCCCACCATGACCTTGGCGAGCGTCGACTTGCCGCAGCCCGACTCGCCCACGATCCCGATGGTCTCGCCGCGGCGCACGGCCATGTCGACCCCGGCGACCGCGTGGACGCGGTCCGGACGGAAGAGCTTGCCCGTGCGGGCCTTGTGCACCACGTGCACGTCCTTGAGCTCCAGGACAGGAGCGTCGTCGCTCATCGGGCACCTTCCTGGACCAGCAGTCCGCTGTCGGTCGACTCGGTGTGGCTGGCGTATCGGTGGTCGGTCCCCGGCAGCGTGCGCAGCGGGGGACGGGGCACGAACGCGTCCTGCGGCCGGGAGGACCGGGGAGCGAAGCGGTCGCCCGTCGCGAAGTCGCGCGGCGAGGGGACCGTGCCGGGGATCTGGTGCAGGCGCTCCGCGCCCGACTCGATCGACAGCACCGCCCCGAGCAGCCCGCGCGTGTACTCGTGCTGCGGGTTCATGAGCAGGCTCGGCACGGGGGCCGACTCGACGACCTGGCCCGCGTACATGACCGTCACGCGGTGTGCGAGCGACGCGACGAGCGCCAGGTCGTGGCTCACGAAGACCATCGCGAACCCGAGCTCCTCGCGGAGCTCGTTGAGCAGGTCCACGACCTGCTTCTGGACCGTGACGTCGAGGGCCGTGGTCGGCTCGTCGGCGACGACCAGTCGCGGGTCGCGCGTGAGCGCCATGGCGATGAGCACGCGCTGGCGCTGCCCGCCCGAGAGCTCGTGCGGGTAGCTCTTGAGCGTGCGCTGGGCGTCGAGGCCCACGAGCTCGAGGAGCTCGACCGCGGTGCGCGTCCCGCCCCTCTTGACGAGCTGGGCCATCTGGGTGCGGATCAGCATCGACGGGTTGAGCGAGCTGAGCGCGTCCTGGTAGACCATGGCCATCTCGTGGCCGCGCAGCGCGTTGCGGCGGGCCGGGGTCGCGGTGAGCAGGTCCACGCCGTCGAGCAGGATCTCTCCCGTGACCTGGGCGGACGCGGGCAGCAGGCCCATGACCGCGAGGCTCGTGAGCGACTTGCCGCAGCCCGACTCGCCGACCAGCGCCATGGTCTCGCCGGGACGCACCGCGAAGCTGATGTCGTCCACGACGGCCACGTCGCCGTGCCGCTCGGGGAACCTGATCGAGAGGTTCTTGACCTCGAGCAGGGGAGCGGCGTCACCGGTGTAGACCAGGCGGTCGGTGCGGTGGCGCTCGGCCACCCGCAGGCGGTCGAGCTGGACCGCGAGGGCCTCGCGCTGGACGGCGGCCGCCGCGACCGCGAGCTCCGGGTCGGGGACGACCGAGGTGTCCGCGACGAGCTCGTCGAGCACGCGCGGCTCGCGCAGGTCGGCGCCGCCCGTGTACTCGAGGGGGGCGTCGGCGTCGGGCTCGGTGAGCGGGTCCGTGGCGTGCGCGGCGTCCTCGGCAGCTGCGGCGCGGGCCTCGGCCGGTCTGCGGGCCGCGGGCCGGACCATCGCGTCCGTGAGGCCCTCGGACAGGACGTTGAGGGAGAGGACCGTGAGGAGGATCGCCATGCCGGGGAAGAAGGTCGCCCACCAGCCGCCGTTGAGGAGCAGGTTGCGGCCGTAGGCGATGACGTTGCCCCACGAGGGCTCGGGGTCCTGGACGCCTGCGCCGATGAACGACAGGCTCGCCTCGAACACGATCGCGTCGGCGACCAGGACGGTCGCGAAGACCATGATCGGGGCGAGGCAGTTGCGGGCCACGTGCTTCATCAGGATCAGCGACGTCCGCGCGCCGATGACCTTCTCGGCCGACACGTAGTCCTCGCCGAACTGGCTGAGCACGTTGGCGCGGACGATGCGGGCGATCTGCGGGGTGTAGAGGAACGCGATCGTGAAGATGAGGACCGGCAGGGACTTGCCCCACACGGCCACGAAGACCACGGCCAGGGCGATGCCCGGGAAGGCCATGATGATGTCGAGGATCCGCATGAGGGTCTCGCTCACGGCCTTGTGGGCCGTCGCGGCGACCGAGCCGAGGATCGCGCCCGCGACCAGGGCGACCGCGGTGGCTCCCAGGCCGATCACGAGCGAGTAGCGGGCACCGTAGACGATGCGCGAGAAGATGTCGCGACCCGTGCGGTCCGTGCCGAACCAGTGCTCGCCCGACGGCGGCTGGGCCGGCGTGCCGGACTGCAGCGGGTCGTAGGCCGCGACGAGCGGGGCGAAGATCGCCAGGAGCGCGACCAGGAGCACGAAACCGAGGGCGATCTTGGAGCCCAGGGGGAGGGCCGCGAGGCGCAGGCCCGGGCGGGACAGTCGTTCTGTCAGCTTCCGACGCATGTCACACCGTCCGGATTCGAGGGTTGACGACGAGGTAGAGGAGGTCGACCAGGATGTTGACGACCACGAAGGTCAGGGCGACGGTCAGCGTCACTCCCTGCACCAGGGCGGTGTCGCTCGCGGTCACGCCGTTGAGGATGAGCTTGCCCATGCCGGGCAGGTCGAAGATGACCTCGATGATGACCGCGCCGCCCATGAGGTAGCCGACGCGCAGGCCGAGCACCGTGATGGGTGTGATGAGCGCGTTGCGCAGGACGTTGCGCCCGACGACCACGCCGCGGGGCAGGCCCGAGCCGATCGCGGTGCGCACGTAGTCGCGGTCGAGCTCCTCGACCATCGCGGTGCGGACCACGCGGGTCAGCGACGCGGCGACGGGGATGGCGAGCGAGAGCGCGGGCAGGAACATCGAGGCGAGGAACATCCCGAAGTCGTCCGAGGGGTTCGTGTACCCGCCCGAGGGGAACCAGTCCAGGCGCAGCGAGAACTGCTGGATGAGGAGGATGGCGAGCCAGAACGACGGCGTCGCGACGCCCGCGATCGACAGGACGCGGATGGCCTGGTCAGGCCAGCGGTCACGGTAGAGGGCGGCGGTCACGCCGAGCACGAGCGAGAGCACGACGGCGATCGCCAGGCCCATGAACGTGAGCTGGAGCGTGAGCGGGAACGCGTTGGCGATGAGCTCGTTCACGGGCTGGGAGGGCGGGACGGTCATGCCCATGTCGCCGCGCACGAGGCCGGCCAGGAAGTTGCCGTACTGCACGAGCATCGGGTCGTTGAGCCCGTTCGCCGCCCGGTAGGCCTCCTTGGCCGCGTCCGTGGCGGACTCGCCGAGGGCGTTGGTCGCCTGGTCGCTGGGCGCGAACTGCATGACGACGAAGACGAGCAGGGTGATGCCCAGGATCATGACGGGCAGGGCGAGCAGGCGTCGTCCGGTCAGTCGTAGGAGCGCGGTCACGCGGTACTCCTCGGGGTCGGGGTGGGTGGCGGGGGGGCCCGGGCCCCCCCCCCCCCGCCCACCGGGGCGGGAGGCGGGGGGGGGGTACGGCCGGAAGGGAAAGGCCCGTGACGGGGAGGGGCTTGAACCCGTCGAGCGCCGAGTCCTCCCACGCGCTGGGCAGCTTGCGGTGCAGCAGCGGGTACAGCGGGACCTCGTCGGAGAGGATGTCGTACACCTCGCCCCAGGTCTTCTTCTGCTTGGCGGCGTCCGGCTCGGCGGCGCCCTGGTCGAGCAGGCGCGTGACCTCCGCGAACTCGGGCGTGCTCGCCCAGCGGTAGCGCTTGACCGGCCAGACCGAGCCCGAGTACCACCAGCGCAGCAGCAGGTCGGGGTCGTTGCCGAAGACCGACGGGTCGCCGGGGGCCACCATGACCTCGAGCCCGCCGTCGTCGACCTTCTTGTACTGCCCGCCGGACTGGCCGATGTCCAGGGTCGTGGAGATCCCGACCGCGTCGAGGTCCTCCTTGATGAGCGGGGCGACGTCCTTGACCCAGCTCGTGTCGGTCGTCAGCAGCGTGATCGCCAGGCTGCTCACGCCCGCGTCGGCGAGGAGCTTCTTGGCCTTGGCGGGGTCGTGCGAGTAGACCGTCGAGGCCTTGACGTACGACGGGTGCTCCTTGTGCAGGAAGCTGGTCGCCGCGGTCGCGTTGCCGAGCAGGCCCGTGCTGATGATCTTGTCCATGTCGAGCGCGTGGAAGAACGCCTGACGCACGCGCTTGTCGGTGAACGGCGCCTTGGAGCAGTCGAACATCATGAACAGCAGGCCGAACGACTGGACGGACTCGACGGTCACGGCGTTCGCGAGCCGGTCGGCGTCGAGGTAGGGCACGTCCTCGATGGCCTGGACGCGGCCCGACTCGACCGCGGTCACGCGGGCGGCGGCGTCGGAGAGCAGGTTCCACGTCATGGCCTTGGCGAGCGCCGGGCGGGAGCCGTTGTAGGCGTCGAAGCGCTCGAACGTGATCTTGTCGTCGACCGTCGCGCTCGTGAGCTTGTACGGACCAGAGCCCACGGGCAGCGAGTCGTAGGCCTTGGGGTCGGCCTCGACGATCGCCTTCGGGACGATCTTGACGACCGAGACGCGGTCGACGAACAGCCCGAACGGGTAGTTGAGCGTGAACGTGACGGTCTTGTCGTCCTTGGCGGTGACCGAGGCGAGGAACGGCAGGAACTGCGAGTAGAGCGAGGCGTTCGCCGGGTCGAGGACGCGGTTGAAGCTGAACACCACGTCGTCGGTCGTGACGGGGGAGCCGTCGTGGAACGTCGCGCCGTCGCGCAGCGTGACCTCCCAGGTGGTCTCGTCGATCTTCTTGGGCAGCTCCTTGCCGAGCGCGGCGTAGGGCGTGCGGGCTGCGGGGTCGAGCTCGACGAGGCCCTCGAGGACGTGCCAGTTGGCGGCCATGGTCACGGCGCCGGACGTCGTCATGGGGTCGAAGCCGGTCGACAGGGCGTAGGAGATGCCCGCCTCGATCGTGCCGTCGAGGTTGGGCTTGGCCCCGCCACCGGCGGGGGTGGTCTGCGGGTCGGCCGAGGTGGACGCGGGTCCGCCGCAGGCAGCGATCGTGCCTGCGATCACCGCTCCTGCGCCGATCACGCCGGCGAGCTTGAGGAAGCTCCGGCGAGAGGTGTCGGTCGCGTTCGTGCTAGTCGCCATCGAGGTAGCCATGAACTCTCCAGATATAGGACGTCTGATGTCTGACGCTGGTAGGGTTGAACCGTAGAGGCAATTTCTGAGGAGGTCAAGGCGCATGACAGCTACCGAGCCCGGGGGACATCTGGGCTTCGGAGGTCAGGGGGTGCGTCCCCCGACGACTACCGAACAGATCAAGGAATACATCCTGCGGGCACATCTGCGGCCCGGAGACCTGCTGCCGACCGAGGCCGAGCTCTGCTCGCTCCTCGGGGTCAGCAGGTCGAACGTCCGTGAGGCGATCAGGACGCTCGCGGCCCTCGACATCGTCGAGGTGCGGCACGGCTACGGCACCTACGTGGGCCAGCTCTCGCTCAAGCCGCTCGTCGAGGGACTCGTGTTCCGCGGGGTGCTGATCCCGGGCGACGACTTCTCGGCGCTGCGCGAGGTGGTCGAGGTGCGTCAGGCGCTCGACCTGTCGATGGCCGAGCAGATCGTCACCGAGATGGCCGGGACGTCGAACCCCGACCTCGAGAACCTCGTCGCCGCGATGGAGCGCAAGGCGCAGAAGGGTGAGGACTTCTTCGAGGAGGACCGGGAGTTCCACTCGCACCTGCTCGCGCACCTCGACAACTTCCTCGTCGCGCAGCTCGGCACCGCGTTCTGGGACGTGCACCAGGTGGTCTCGCCCAAGCTGGGCCTGCCGGCGCCCGAGCAGATCGACCTCACGGCGAAGGCGCACGGGGCGATGCTGCGGGCGGCCGAGGCGGGGGACGCCGACGCCTACCGGGCCGCGGTCGTCGCGCACTACGCACCGCTCCAGGACGCGCTCCGTCACGTTGCCGCCACGGTCGAGGCCGAGCGGGCCGCGACCGCGACGGTGACGGGGCGGGGCGAACGTCCCGTCGCGGCCGTCGAGGCGGGCACGGCGTGAGGCGCGCGGTGCTGGCGCCGGGGTCGCGGGCCGTCCTGATCGGCGACTCGATCACGGACGCCGGGCGGCTCGCGGAGGGGGAGTTCGGTCTCGGGCACGGCTATGCGTCCCGGGTCGCCGGCGTGTGCGGGCGTCACGGCGTCGAGGTGCTCAACCGTGGCGTGAGCGGTCACCGGGTCGTGGACCTCCGAGCCAGGTGGGACGCGGACGTCCTCGCGCTCGAGCCCGACCTCGTGTCGATCAAGATCGGGATCAACGACACGTGGCGCCGGTACGACGCCGGGGACGTGACGAGCGCCGAGGCGTTCGAGGCCGGCTACCGCGACCTGCTCGACCGCACGAGGGTCGGTGCGCCGCGGGCGTCGATCGTCCTGGTCGAGCCCTTCCTGGTGCCGGTCCGCGCGGAGCAGTGGGGCTGGCGCGAGGACCTCGACCCCAAGATCCAGGTCGTGCGGCGGCTCGCGGGGGAGTACGGGCTGCCGCTCGTGGCGACCGACGGGCCGTTCGCGCAGGCCGTCGCGACGAGCGGGCTCGGCCCGCAGGCCTGGGCGTACGACGGTGTGCACCCCACCCCGGCGGGTCACGACCTGCTCGCGGAGGCGTGGACCGGCGTGGTGCGGCTGGGGTGAGGCTGTCGCCCGGCCCCCGGGACGTCGTCGTGCCGCGGTCGGGAGAGGCGCCTCCTGCACCCGGACGTGTGCAGTGCGCAACACGGCCGGCGTCCGGTCTGGCGAAGGCGCGGCCGAGGGGGGACACTGGTCCGTGAGTGTCCCTGGGGCACTCCCTGACCGTCGTCTTCCCGGACGCGCCCACGCTACGGACCGTGGGACCGGGACGAGGTACGGGATTTCCCCGCGCTGCTCGCAGGGCGGGGGGACCGCATGAGGTGTGCGGGAGGAAAGGGGCGTCGGTTGCCACTGGGGGCGGCCGACGCCTCCCGCACGTCCGGGGTCGTCCGGCGCGGTCGGTCACGGTCCGGATCCTGCGCGGTGCCCGACGGCGTCGCACCGGTTCGCGCACCTGGCAGCGGTCGGGCGGGCGCGACGGGAGTCAGCGCCGGGTGCGCAGCGTGACCATCTCGTCGATCAGGCCGAGGAGCTCGTCGATCGAGCCGGCCCGGTCCTGGCTCGCGGCCGAGGGGGCCTCGCCGCTCGCGAAGTGCTCGCTGGCCTGGGCGTACAGGCCGTCGCCGATGAGCATGATCGCCCGGGTGAGGACGGGGTCGCCGACGACCTCGAGCACTGCGCCGGTCCAGGCGTCGTGGGCGTCGTCGAGCGCGGCACGGGCCTGCGGGTAGCTGCCCTGGGCCAGCCGTGAGACGGCGACGTAGACGAGCTCGAAGCCGCTGTCCGAGTCGGCGGACGTCCGGATGAAGTAGTCGACGGGGCCGGCCGGCCACGAGCGCATGGTCTCGACGTCCGCAGCGGTCAGCTCGCGCAGGAGCCCCATGAGCCCTTCGGCGAGCGCGATCTTGGAACCGAAGTGATAGAGCAGGCCACCCTTGGAGACGCCGGCCTCCGCGGCGACGGCGTCGAGCGTGGCCGCGCGTTCTCCCTGAGTGACGAGAAGGGTGGCGAATGCCTCGAGGACCTTGGCGCGAGCGGCAGGGGGCGGCGGCATCTTGAAAGTGTACCGTCCGGTCGGTTACTGTACCGTCTGGACGGTTGGCAGTCCGGCGCCACAGCGCCGCCCCGACCGTCCTCGTACGTGAAAGGACTGCTCCCGTGACTCTCGTCCAGGACAACCGGACGCCCCGGGACCCGAACGGCCCCCAGGGCGCCTCGACCAACCCCGCGACCTCCGGTACGCCGCTGACCCGCAACCGCCGGTGGATCGCGCTCGCCGTGCTCATGCTCCCCGTGCTGCTCGTCTCGATCGACAACACGGTCCTCACCTTCGCGCTGCCGCAGATCTCCGAGGCGCTGCGCCCCACGGGGACCCAGCTCCTGTGGATGATCGACATCTACCCGCTCGTGCTCGCCGGGCTGCTCGTCTCGATGGGCTCGTTCGCCGACCGCATCGGGCGGCGCAGGCTGCTGCTGGTCGGAGCCGTCGGCTTCGCCGCGATCTCGGTCGTCGCGGCCTACGCGCCCAGCGCCGAGGCGCTCGTCGCGTCGCGCGCCGGGCTCGGGTTCTTCGGCGCCATGATCATGCCGCCGACGCTCTCGCTGCTGCGCAACATCTTCACCGACCGCGAGGAGCGCCGGCTCGCGATCGCGATCTGGGCCGCGGGCTTCGCGGCCGGCAACGCGATCGGCCCGATCGCGGGCGGCTTCCTGCTCGAGCACTCGTGGTGGGGCTCGGTCTTCCTGCTCGCCGTCCCCGTGCTGCTGCTCCTCCTGGTCCTGGCACCGATCTTCGTGCCCGAGTCGAAGGACGCGAACCCCGGCCGGGTCGACGTCCTGTCGATCGTGCTCTCGATGGCGACCATGGCGCCGATCGTGCTCGGCATCAAGACGCTCGCCAAGTCCGGGCCCAGCGCGCTCGCCGTGGGTGCGCTCGTCCTCGGGGTCGTCGCCGGGTGGGTGTTCGTGCGTCGCCAGCTCGGGCGGCCCGACCCCATGATCGACGTGCGCCTGTTCCGCCGGGGCGAGTTCTCGGGAGCGGTCGTGATCAACCTGCTGTCCGTGTTCTCGCTCGTGGGTTTCCTGTTCTTCGTGTCGCAGGACGTCCAGCTCGTGATCGGACTGAGCCCCATGAAGGCCGGCTACGCGCTGCTGCCGGGGCTGGCCGCGATGATCGTCGCGGGCCTGCTCGTCGTGCGGGTCGTGCGCCGGGTCCGACCGTCGTACGTGGTCGCGGTCGCGCTGCTGTTCGCCGCGGCGGGCTACGCGATCGTGGCCCTGAGCGCGGGTGCGAGCACGCTCATGGTGCTCGTCGTCGCGTTCGTGGTCCTCGCGATCGGGATCGGCGCGGCCGAGACCGTGTCGAACGATCTGATCGTCTCGGCCGTCCCGGCCGACAAGGCCGGGGCCGCCTCGGCGATCTCGGAGACCGCGTACGAGGTCGGCGCCGTGCTGGGCACGGCCGTCCTCGGCAGCATCCTCACGGCGTCCTACCACCGCAACGTCGTCGTGCCCGACGGCGTACCGGTCGCGGACGCGACCGCAGCCGCCGAGACCCTCGGGGGCGCGACGCAGGTCGCCGAGACACTGCCGGCCGACCAGGCCCAGGCTCTGCTGGCCTCGGCGCACGAGGCCTTCGGCAGCGGCGTGGGGACGACGTCGTGGATCGGTTTCGGCCTCATGCTCGTGGCGGCCACGATCGCCCTCGTGGCGCTGCGCTCCGCGCGGGCGTGACATTCACCCGGATGCCGGCGAGCGTGCCCGCTGGCATCCGGGTGGCGGATCGGGAAGGGTGAGAGGTGATGAATCGCCCCCGTATCACCCCGCCCCGCTGGGTCCGACGCACGCTGGTCGGGCTCGCGCTCCTCGTCCCCTGCGTCGTCTTCGGCGTGACCACCGCGACGGCCGACCTCAGCCTGGGTCCTCACGAGGCGCGGTACGAGGTGACGACCGACAGCCTCGTCGTGGTCGACCTGGGGCCGCTCGGCACGCTCGAGATCGACTCGCCGCTGCCGGCCGGGCTGGGAGCCCGGATCACGGTCCAGGAGATCCCTGCGGACCTCACGGCGTTCGACCAGGCCACCACGATCGCCGCGCTCAGCCAGGACCTGCAGGGGTACCTGCAGTTCTTCAGCGGCCCGCAGACCACGATCGACCAGGTCGCCCGTGCGCTCGTGGTCGACGCGCTGGCCCGCACGGGCCTGGCGGTGCTCGTCGTCGCAGCGGGCGGTGCCGGTCTCTACCTCCTGCTCGGTCGCGGCCGACGCGTCGAGATATCCGACGCCCTCGCCCCGCGGACCTGGGAGCTCACCGCGGGCGTCCTCGTCGTCTCGCTCGTCGTCGGCGTGGTCTCGGCGTCGGGCGAGGAGACCGCGCAGACGGACTCGCGTCCCGCGTCCGCGGTCTTCGAAGGCACCCCGCTCGAGGGTGCCCGGATCACGGGGCGGCTCGCCGGCGTCGTCGACACCTACGGCGGCCAGCTCCTGAACGCCTACCGTGACAACGAGAAGTTCTACGCGGGGGCGAACGACGCGCTCGTGGCCGCGTGGGACGAGCGGGACGCGCTCGAGGAGGCTGCGGCCGCCCAGGCGGAGGCCGAGGCGCAGGCCGCGCGGGACGCGGCTGCCGAGCCCCCGGCGGAAGGGGGCCTCGGGGTGGACGGCCTCCCGGACGACCCTGCCGGCGCGGAGGGCGAGGGTGCGGACCCGACCGGGGAGACGCCGTCGGGCAGCGCAGCCGAAGCGACCGCCGGGGAGACCGACGACCCGGCACGCCGCGCCGGCACCCCCGGGCCGACCGAGGCGCCGTCCGCGACCCCCGAGGACGAGCTCGTCTCGATGCTGGTCGTCTCCGACCTGCACTGCAACACCGGCATGACCCCGCTCATCAAGACCGCGGGTGTCCGGTCGGGGGCGGACATCGTTCTCAACGCGGGCGACACGACCATGAACGGGACGAGCGTCGAGCAGTTCTGCGTGAACTCCTTCATCTCCGCCGTGCCCGACGGCGCCACGATGGTCGTCGCGGACGGGAACCACGACAGCGTCGAGACCTCGGCGCAGGAGCGCCGGCGAGGGGTCAAGATCCTCGACGGCGACGTGATCGAGGTCGACGGCGTCCGCATCCTCGGCGACCGCGACGCGCTCGAGACGCGGATCGGGGCGGGCTCCAAGGCGTCCCGGCCCGAGACCCCGACCGAGCAGGCGGAGCGGCTCGCCGAGACCGCGTGCTCGGCGAAGGACGGCGTCGACCTGCTCCTGATCCACACCCCGCGCATCGGGAACGAGTCGCTCGAGTCGGGGTGCGTCCCGCTCCAGGTCTCGGGCCACACGCACCGGCGCAAGGGGCCCGAGCAGTTCGGGCTCGGCATCCGCTACGTCAACGCGAGCACCGCGGGTGCAGAGTCCGGCGAGCCGACGGTCGGGCCCCTCAAGGGAGTCGCCGAGATGACGGTCCTGCGCTTCGACCCGGTCGCCCGGGAGTTCGTCGACTGGCAGCTCGTGCAGGTCTTCCCCGACGGCAGCGCCCAGGTCTCGGCGCGCGAGCCGTTCCCCGTGCCGGCGACCGAGGAGGTCCTCGAGGGGGTCGACGGCACCGAGGGCACCGACGGGGACGTCGTCCCCGACGGCACCGAGGAGGGGGACGGGTCGGGCGACGGGAGCGGGGGTGAGGGCGCCGGGGAGCCCGAGCAGGACCAGGGCGCCGTCGTGCCGGACGCCCTGATCGTCGGTGCCGGGTCCTCGGCGAGCGGGAGGAGGTGAGGGACCCGTGAGCGATCCCGCCGGACCGGGTGAATCGGACCCTCGAGGTCCGGACGGTCGTGAGCGGCACGGCAGAATACGGGGCATGAGCAGAGGTGCCCGGTGGATCCTCGTCGCGGTCGTCGCGGCGCTGGCGATCGTGCTCGCCGGGCCGTACGTCGTGACGCGCATCTCCGCGGGCAACCCGCCGCCTCCGCTGGGCCTGCAGACGCCGGGGGAGAGCGCGCCGCCGTCGGAGTCGCCCGATCCGGGGCCCTTCGACCCTGACGGCACGTGGGTCGTGAGTCCCGGCTCGCAGGCCGGGTACCGGGTCGACGAGGTTCTCAGCGGTGAGAAGGGCACGGTCGTGGGCCGTACCGAGGCGGTCGGCGGCTCGCTCGTGGTCACCGACGGCGAGCTCGTCCGGGCCGACGTCACGGTGGACACGGCATCGATCGCGAGCGACAGCGTGGTGCGTGACGACGCGTTCCGGCGCCTCCTCGAGACCGACGTCTTCCCCAACGCGGTGTTCATCCTCACCGAGCCGGTCGACCTCGCGGGGATCGAGAACCGGGGCGAGCCCCTGACGGTCAAGGCCCGGGGAACCCTCACGATCCGCGACGTGACCGAACCCGTGACCGTGACGCTCGAGGCGCGGCGCTCGGGCGACGGGGTCCAGGTGAGCGGGGCCATCCCGGTGACGTTCGCCGACTACGGCGTGCACGTGCCGGAGCTGCCGTTCGTGACGCTCGACCCGACGGGCACCGTCGAGATGCTGCTCCAGCTCGAACGCGGTGCGCCCGCGCAGACCCCCGCGCCCTGAACCGCCTCCTGGACTCGCCCGGCCGGGCGTCCCCGCGCATCCCGCGGGAAGCGGATCCGGGCTCGAACGTCAGCCCCCGGTACTCGACGCGGAGCCCCGTCCACGGTTAAAGTTCGGTATGCCGAACTTTCAACTTCGCACAGGGGTGAAACCCTTTCTCGGAGGACTCGTCGCACTGCTCCTCGCCACGGGCTGCGCGGTCGACCCCGCCCAGGGCGAGCCTGGCCCCGAGGAGAGCCTCGTCGCGGGGGCGAGCGACGCCGTCGGGCGGCTGCAGGTGCTGACCACCTTCACCGTCCTGGCCGACATGGCCCGCGAGGTCGGCGGGGACCAGGTCGAGGTCGCGTCCCTGACCAAGGTCGGCGCCGAGATCCACGGCTACGAGCCCACGCCCGCGGACCTGCGCCGCGCCGCGAGCGCGGACCTGGTCCTCGACAACGGGCTCGGGCTCGAGAAGTGGTTCGAGCCCTTCGTCGCGCGGCTCGACGCCCCGCACGTCACGGTCTCCGAAGGCGTCGACGTGATCGAGATCGGCTCCGGGGCGTACGACGGGCGCCCCAACCCGCACGCCTGGATGTCACCCGTCAACGGCGCGATCTACGCGCACAACATCGGCGAGGCCTTCGCGACGGCAGACCCGGCGAACGCGGCCGACTACCGCGCGAACGCCGCCGACTATGCCGAGCGCATCGAGGCCGTGGGTCGCGAGCTCGCGACCGAGGTCGACCAGGTCCCGGCCGGCTCCCGCGCGCTCGTCACGTGCGAGGGGGCCTTCTCCTACCTGGCGCGCGACGTCGGGCTCGACGAGAGGTTCCTGTGGCCCGTCAACGCCGACCAGCAGGGCACGCCGCAGCAGGTCGCGCGCGTCATCGACTACGTCCGCGAGAACGACGTGCGCGCCGTGTTCTGCGAGACCACGGTCTCGGCCGCAGCCCAGCGGCAGGTCGCGGCGGAGACGGGCGCGACGTACGCGGGCACGCTCTACGTCGACTCGCTGTCCCGGCCCGACGGCGCCGTCCCCACCTATCTCGACCTGCTCGCCCACGACGCGCGCGTCATCAGCGCGGGGCTGCGGGGCGGGTCGTGACGACCGCTCGCCGGGCGACCGTGGGGGAGACCCCCGGTCCGGCCACCAGCCGGCCCACCACCCGACCCGACACCCGACCCGACACCCGACCCGACACCCCGGAGCCGCACATGGACCCCACTCCCGCCCTCGCCGTCCGCGGTCTCAGCGTCCGGTACCGCGAGGTCCTCGCGCTCGAGGACGTCGGCCTGTCGCTCGCTCCCGGCACCGTGACCGGGCTGATCGGGGCGAACGGCTCGGGCAAGTCGACGCTGTTCCGTTCCGTCATGGGCATGACGCGCGGCAACGGCGTGACCCAGGCCGGGGACGTGCGGATCTACGGCACGGACGCGGACGCGGCGCGCAAGGACGGGCTCGTCGGCTACGTTCCGCAGTCCGAGGACGTCGACTGGGCGTTCCCGGTCGACGTGCGCGACGTCGTGACCATGGGGCGCTACGGAGGGCTCGGGCCGACGCGTCGGGCGCGGGCCGAGGACCGCCGGGCCGTGGCCGACGCCCTGGAGCGCGTGGGGCTCGCGGACCTCGCGCACCGTCAGATCGGTCGGCTGTCCGGGGGGCAGCGCAAGCGGGTCTTCGTCGCCCGCGCGATCGCCCAGGGTGCGCGGCTGCTGCTGCTCGACGAGCCGTTCGCCGGCGTCGACAAGGTCTCGGAGGCGCAGATCACCGCGGTCCTGCGGAGCCTGGCGTCGGCCGGCTGCGCCGTCCTGGTCTCGACGCACGACCTGTCCTCCCTGCCGGACCTCGTCGACGACGCGATCCTGCTCCAGCGCCGCGTCATCATGACCGGTCCGCCCGACGTGGTGCTGCGCCCCGAGAACCTGGCCCGCACGTTCGGGATCGACCCGCTCGCGGCGAGCCGGGGCTCCGCGACGACCGAAGGAGCCACCCGATGAACCCGCTGGACCTGCTCGCTGCGGCGGGGACGTGGCTCGCTGCGCCCCTCGAGTACGAGTTCGTGCAGCGCGCGCTGCTCGTCGCGGTCGTCGCGAGCATCGTGTGCGCGCTCCTGAGCTGCTGGCTCATCATGATCGGCTGGTCGCTGCTCGGGGACGCGGTCTCGCACGCCGTGCTGCCGGGCGTCGTGCTGTCCTACATCGTCGGGGTGCCGTTCGCGGTGGGCGCGCTCGTGTTCGGGATCGGTGCGGTCGCGCTGATCGGCACGGTCCGGGACACGAGCAGGCTCAAGGAGGACGCGGCGATCGGCGTGGTCTTCACGACGCTGTTCGCGATCGGGATCGTGCTCGTCTCGGTCACACCGAGCCAGATCGACCTGGGCCACATCCTGTTCGGCAACATGCTCGGCATCACCGACACGGACCTGTGGCAGGTCGTGGTGCTCGGCGTGCTGACGACCGTGGTGCTCGTGCTCAAGCGGCGGGACCTGACGCTCTTCGCGTTCGACCCCGTGCACGCGCACGCGGTCGGCATCTCGCCGCGTCGCCTGTCGGCGCTGCTGCTGGGCTCGCTCGCGCTGACCGTGGTGGTCGCGCTCCAGGCGGTCGGCGTCGTCCTCGTCGTGGCCCTGGTCATCACGCCGGGGGCCACGGCCTACCTCCTGGTCGACCGCATGTCCCGCATGCTCGTGGTCGCGCCGCTCGTCGCGGTGGGCTGCGCGGTCGTCGGGATCTACGCGAGCTACTACCTCGACACCGCGAGCGCCGCGACGATCGTCGTGGCACAGGGTGTCGTGTTCGCGGTCGCGTACGTGGTGCACCTGGCGCGCCGCCCGCGCGTGCAGGCCGCGGGCCCGACGGCGGAGAGCGAGCCCGCGGAGGTGGTCGCCGGGTGAGGGGCCGGGCCGGTTGCACCGGGCCGGGGGCCGGAGCGTGCGCAGGCGTCCGGACCTCGGTCCGCCCGGCCCCGCGGAGGGCCGTGAAATAGAGTGAGCGCCGTGGACCATCCCCTCGACCTGACCTCCGTCGCCCAGGACTACCTCAAGGTGGTGTGGTCGGCGCAGGAGTGGTCCGACGAGCCCGTGACCACGAAGCTCCTCGCGGACCGCCTCGGCGTCGGGGCCTCGACCGTCTCGGAGACCGTGCGCCGCCTGTCCTCGCAGGGCCTGTTGGTGCACGCGCGCTACGGCGCGATCGAGCTCACGGACCTGGGTCGTTCGCACGCGGTCGCGATGGTGCGGCGGCACCGCATCCTCGAGACGTACCTGGTCTCGGAGCTGGGGTACTCGTGGGACGAGGTCCACGACGAGGCCGAGGTCCTGGAGCATGCGGTGTCGGACCTCATGCTCGACCGCATCGACGCGTTGCTCGGCCACCCGACGCGCGACCCGCACGGTGACCCGATCCCGACCGCCGCGGGACACGTCCCGCGACCGGCGGCGGTCCGGCTCTCGGAGCTCGACGCGGGGGCGTGCGCGGTCGTCGCGCGGATCTCCGACTCGGACCCGGACGTGCTGCGGTACCTCGCCGAGCTGGGTCTGGGGCTCGACGCCGAGGTCTGCGTGCAGGAGCGGCGCGAGTACGCGGGCACCATGGCCATCACGTGGGGGAGCGACGGGAGCCCGGTGCACCTGGGGCTGCCGGCGGCGTCCCGCGTGTGGGTCGTGCCGCAGGCCCTCGCCGCGGGACGCACCCCGGTCTAGACTGGCGTTCTTCCCGCATCATGCTGCCGACGGCGTCAGCGAACGGCTCGAATCGATTCGATCCGCAGCAACCTGCCCGTGAACACCCTCGAAGGGGTCCCGCCTTGACCGTCGACAGCACCAGCGCGCCCGGCCCGACCGACACTCTCGACGCGCCCGCCCCGGGCGGCGTGCGACGTCGTCGGGCGGGCGGCGCACGCCGTGGTCCCCGGACGGCCGGGCTCGCGCTGCTCGCGCTCGCCGCGGGCGGCTTCACGATCGGCACGACCGAGTTCGCGACCATGGGCCTCCTGCCCGACATCGCCGCAGACCTCGGTGCGACCATCCCGGTCACCGGGCACGCCATCACGGCCTACGCCGCTGGCGTCGTGGTCGGCGCGCCCCTGCTCACCGTGCTCGCCGCGCGCGTCTCGCGCAAGAGGCTGCTCATCGCGCTCATGCTCGCCTACACGCTCGGCAACGTGCTCTCGGCCGCGGCCCCCAGCATCGAGTGGCTCATCGCGGGCCGCTTCCTCGCGGGACTGCCCCACGGCGCGTTCTTCGGGGTCGGGGCCGCCGTCGGCGCCGCCGTCGCCGGACCTGGGCGGCGCGGCCACGCCGTGGCCATGATGATGACCGGCCTCACCATCGCGAACGTCGTCGGCGTGCCGCTGTCGACGTTCGCGGGCCAGCAGCTCGGCTGGCGTGCGGCGTTCGTCCTCATCGGCGTCCTGGGCGGCATCACGCTCGCGGCCCTGTGGCGCTGGGTCCCCGCCGGCGCGGGCGACACCGGGTCGAGCGTGAGCCAGGAGGTCGCCGCGCTGAGGAACGGCCCGCTGTGGATCAGCTTCGTGGGCGGCGCGATCGGCTTCGGCGGCATGTTCGCCGTCTACTCCTACGTCGCACCCACCATGACCGAGGTCACGGGTCTTGCGCTCGGAGTCGTGCCCGTGGTCCTCGCGATCTTCGGCCTCGGCATGACGCTCGGGACGATCGTCGGCGGACGGCTCGCCGACAAGGACGTGCTGCGGACCGTGTGGATCGGCTTCGGCTCGACGGCCGCGGCTCTCGTCGCGTTCGCGCTCACGGGCCAGAGCCCGGTCCCGGCCGTCGCGTCCCTGTTCCTGCTGGGCGTGACGTCGCAGATCCTGGGTCTCGCGCTCCAGACCCGGCTCATGGACCTCTCGCCCGGCGCCCCGTCGCTCGGGGCCGCGCTGTGCCACTCGGCTCTCAACGTCGGCAACGCCAACGGCGCGTTCCTCGGCGGCCTCGTCATCGCCGCGGGCTGGGGCTACCTCGACCTCGCGTGGACCGGCCTCGTGCTCACCCTCGCCGGCCTCGCGATCATCGCCCTGTTCGGGCGTCAGCGCGTCGTGCACGTCCGCGAGGACGCGCACGCGGAGCCGTCGCAGGCCGACAGCGCCTGATCCGGCTCGACCCTCCGCGGAGGGTCGAGCCGTCGCTCACCCGTGGGGGACGCCTCAGCCGTTGAGGCCCAGCCCCTTGCGGCCCTTCGCGAAGTAGGCGATCGGACCCACCCAGTTCGCGAGCATCGCCACGCCCCATGCGAGCTTCGAGCCCTCGACCTCGTCCGCGGACCGCCTGGCCAGGTCGCGGTAGCCCGCGACCGTGAGCGTGACCTGCACGATCGAGGCCACCACCATCACAGCCCTCTTGCGACCGCTGAACTCGCTCCACGACTTCTTGTGCGCCATGAGCACCCCTCCCGTGTCGGTACGTCGACCTGTGCCCACGACGCTACGCGTGCTCGACCCGACGCGCTCGGTGCGGGGCAGCGGGCGCGCGTGTACGTGGTGCGTTCAGCCAAGCCACAGAGATCGCCGGTACCTTGGGCCCACCTGTGTGCCGGAAGTGCACGCGCAGACCCTTCAGGAGCGGTTCGTGAGCGAGAGCCCCACCCGTCCTTCCCGTACCGGGCGCACCCCGGGCGCCACCGGCGAGTCCGCCGACCTCCTCAGCCCGGACGAGGGGGGAGGCCACCCGGTCCCCGACGGTGACCCCAAGAACCTCACCCCCCGCGCGTTCGGGTGGGTGCTCCTGGTCGCCGGCGCGGTCGGGCTGGTCGGCGCGGCCTGGCTCGCGATCGAGCGCTACCTCAAGCTCATCGACCCGAACCACGTCGCGGCGTGCTCCCTCAACCCGTTCCTCGACTGCGGCCCCGCGATGGCCTCGTGGCAGGGGGCGCTCCTCGGGTTCCCCAACCCGTTCCTCGGCGTCGCGGCCTTCCCCGTCGTCATGACGATCGGCGTCGTGGTCCTCACCGGCGCCCGCCTGCCCCGCTGGTTCTGGCTCACCATGCTCGCCGTCACGACCGTCGCGATGGGCCTCATCGTCTTCCTGGTGTGGACCAGCCTGTACGTGCTCGTCGTGCTCTGCCCGTTCTGCATGGTCGTGTGGGCCGCGACGCTGCCGATCTTCTGGTTCCAGGTGGTGCACGCCGTCCAGGAGGGGTACCTCAAGGTCTCCGAGGGGGTGCGCCGCGTGATCGTCGACAACAAGGGGACGCTCCTCGCTGTGCTCTACGTGCTCCTCGTGGCCTGGGTCTTCCTCGAGATGGGCCCCACGATCGTCGAGTACCTCCAGACGGTCTGACCGGCAACCACCGGTGCCCACCCGCCCCGTCCGCCCGGACACCCCGGGCGGACGGAGCCCCCGGCGCCGCAGGTGAGCGGCGCCGTCGGGCCGGGTGGGACGTGGGCGTCCAGCCCGTGCCCGCCTGCCGGACGACGCCGCGCCGAACGGTAAACTCGCGGGGTGAGCACGCCTGAGAACCCCGCCCCCGAGAACCCCGCCGAGTCCGTGCACGACGCCCCCGCGTCCTCGCTCGAGACGACCTCCCACCGCTACACGCCCGCCCTCGCGCAGGACATCGAGCTCCGGTGGCAGGACGCGTGGGAGGAGCGCGGCACGTTCTGGGCGGCCAACCCCTCGGGGCACCTCACCGACGGCGACGGCAAGCACGCCGACGGGCGCTCGCCCTACTTCATCATGGACATGTTCCCGTACCCCTCGGGCGCGGGGCTGCACGTGGGGCACCCGCTCGGGTACATCGCGACCGACGTCGTCGGGCGCTTCCGGCGCATGTGCGGCGACAACGTCCTGCACGCCCTCGGCTACGACGCGTTCGGCCTGCCCGCCGAGCAGTTCGCGGTGCAGACCGGCCAGCACCCGCGCGTCACGACCGAGGCCAACATGGCCAACATGAAGCGCCAGCTGCGCCGCCTGGGACTGGGGCACGACTCGCGCCGGTCGTTCGCGACGATCGACCCGGAGTACGTCCGCTGGACCCAGTGGATCTTCCTGCAGATCTTCGAGGCCTGGTACGACGAGGACGCCGTGCGTCCCGACGGCGGCACGGGCCGCGCGCGCCCCATCACCGAGCTCGAGGCCGAGTACGCCACCGGCACGCGGGCCGTCCCCGGCCACCCCGAGGGCACCCGCTGGGCGGACCTCGACCGCGCAGCGCAGCGCGCCGTGATCGACCCGCAGCGCCTGGCCTACGTGTCCGAGTCGCCCGTGAACTGGGCGCCGGGCCTGGGCACCGTGCTCGCCAACGAGGAGGTCACGTCCGACGGTCGCTCCGAGCGCGGCAACTTCCCCGTCTTCCAGCGCAGCCTGCGCCAGTGGAACATGCGCATCACCGCGTACGCCGACCGCCTGGCCGACGACCTGGACCTCATCGACTGGCCCGAGAAGGTCAAGTCGATGCAGCGCAACTGGATCGGTCGCAGCGAGGGCGCGAACGTGCGCTTCGCGATCGACGGTGCGATCGGCGGGAGCAGCTCCGTCGGTGACGTCGAGGTCTTCACCACGCGCCCCGACACCCTGTTCGGCGCGACCTTCATGGTCGTCTCGCCCGAGCACCCCCTGCTCGACGAGGTCCCGGCCGAGTGGCCCGACGGCACGCGCGCCGTCTGGACCGGCGGTCACACGACCCCGATCGACGCCGTCGCCGCCTACCGCAAGGAGGCCGCGGCCAAGACTGCGGTCGAGCGCCAGGCCGACGCGGGCAAGAAGACGGGCGTGTTCACGGGCCACCTGGCCGTGAACCCCGTCAACGGCACGCTCATCCCCGTGTTCACCGCGGACTACGTCCTCATGGGCTACGGCACGGGCGCCATCATGGCCGTCCCCGGCGGCGACGAGCGCGACCACGCGTTCGCCGAGGCCTTCGAGCTGCCCGTGATCCGCACGGTCGCGGCCCCCGAGGACCACGAGGGCGCCTGGACCGGCGACGGCGACATCGTCAACTCGTCCAACGACGAGATCTCGCTCGACGGTCTGAGCGTGCCCGACGCCAAGCGCGCCATGATCGAGTGGCTCGAGGCCAAGAGCATCGGCACCGGCACCATCACCTACCGCCTGCGCGACTGGCTCTTCAGCCGCCAGCGCTACTGGGGCGAGCCGTTCCCCATCGTCTACGACGAGAACGACCAGCCCATCGCGCTGCCCGACTCGCTGCTGCCCGTCAACCTGCCCGAGGTCCCGGACTACTCGCCGCGCACCTACGAGCCCGACGATGCCGACTCCTCGCCCGAGCCGCCGCTGGGCCGCAACGAGGACTGGGTCAACGTCACGCTCGACCTGGGCGACGGCCCCAAGTCCTACCGCCGCGACACCAACACCATGCCCAACTGGGCCGGGTCGTGCTGGTACTACCTGCGCTACCTCGACCCGGCGGACACCGAGCACATGGCCTCCCCGGAGCTCGAGAAGTACTGGACCGGCCCCGGGCACAACGCCACGGCCGGGCCCGCGGGCGGCGTCGACCTGTACGTGGGCGGCGTCGAGCACGCCGTGCTGCACCTGCTCTACGCGCGCTTCTGGCACAAGGTGCTCCTGGACCTCGGGCACGTGACCAGCACCGAGCCGTTCCACAAGCTCTTCAACCAGGGCTACGTGCAGGCCTACGCCTACACCGACTCGCGTGGTGCGTACGTGCCCGCGGAAGAGGTCGTCGAGGAGAGCAGCGGCGACGAGGTCCGGTACCTGTGGAAGGGCGAGCCCGTCAACCGTGAGTACGGGAAGATGGGCAAGTCGCTCAAGAACGTCGTGACGCCCGACGACATGTACGAGGCCTACGGCGCCGACACGTTCCGCGTGTACGAGATGTCCATGGGACCGCTCGACCTGTCGCGCCCCTGGGACACGCGCGCCGTCGTCGGCTCGCAGCGCTTCCTGCAGCGGCTGTGGCGCAACGTCGTGTCCGAGGACTCGGGCGAGACGACGGTCTCGGAGGAGCCCGCGGAGGTCGCGACCCTGCGCCTTGTCCACCGCACCGTCGCCGACGTGCGCGTCGAGATGGAGCACATGCGCTCCAACACGGCGATCGCCAAGCTCATCGCGCTCAACAACCACCTCACGGGGCTGGACCGCGTGCCGCGCGAGGCGATCGAGCCGCTGATCCTCATGGTGGCGCCCATCGCCCCGCACATCGCGGAGGAGTTGTGGTCGCGGCTCGGCCACCCGCGGTCGCTGGCTCACGAGCCCTTCCCGGTCGCGCTCGACGAGTACCTGGTCGAGGACACCGTGACGTGCGTCGTGCAGGTTCAGGGCAAGGTGCGCAGCCGGCTCGAGGTCCCGCCGTCGATCGGTGACGACGAGCTGCGTGAGCTGGCCCTGGCCGACGCGAACGTCCAGCGCACGCTCGACGGGCGGGGGATCCGCACGGTGATCGTGCGCGCGCCGAAGCTGGTGAACGTGGTTCCTGCCTGACGTCGTCCGCGTACCGCCACTGAGGGCGGAGCTCCAGCGAGAGCTCCGCCCTCAGGCGTGACCGGGCCAGGTCGTCAGCGGACGACCGTCCACTCGCTGATCTGCGAGACACCTCCACCGACCGGCTCCAGCCGGAGAGGTCCCGTCAGTGCGACACTCCCAGGGGTCCGGAGAGACACGTAGGTCCAACCGCTCGTCGCCGAACGCCCGTCGATCGTCCCCAGGCGCGTGCTGCCCAGATGGACGGCCATGACACCCACCGTCGGCCCGGTCTTCACCCGGAGGCGGACGATGCGCCCGGTCTGCACCTCGTACGACCGTGCCGGCATGCCGCCCTGGTAGATCGACGCGACGATCTGCGGCCCCGACGTCCCGGTCGCACCGGACCTGATGTCGGCGTGGAGGAACTGCACGCTCGACGCGACGTTGGTGCACACCATGGTCGACCACGCGCCGACGTTCCCGGCCTTGTCACGCGCTCGGACGCGGAAGCACGCCTGGTCGCCGAGCAGCAGGTCCACCTGCAGCCGCGTCGCCGTCGTGGTCTTCCAGGACGGACCAGGGCTGGTCCAACTGGACAGGGCGCCGTCCCGGCCGAGGGTGCGGCGCAGCTGAACCTCGTACGACGCGACGCCCACGTCGTCGGTGCCGGCGAAGGAGAAGGCCACCGGAACCGTGGCGTCGACCGCGGCGGACGCGTTCTGTGCGGCGGAGACCGAGAAGTACCGGGGCACGGTCGCGGACGTGATCGTGGGGAGCGTGCCGTCGACGAGCGAGCAGCGCGAGGAGGAGTACGCGCTCAGGTTCCCCGCCAGGTCGCGCACCCGCACGGCGAAGCACACCGTGTCCCCGGACGCGGCGGAGACCGCGAAGGTGGTCGCCGTGGTCCGCTGACCGTCCCGGGGGTACTGGTACGGGCCGGGCACCCCGCCACGTGGGGTGACCCGGTAGCGCACGTCGGACGATCCGATGCCCCCCGCGTCGGTGGCGCTCCAGGTGAGGGCCGGCCTCCCCGTGCCCTCGACGGCACGGACCGTCGCCGGCGCGGACGCCTTGACCACCGGTGCCGTGCCGTCCACGTCGGCGCACTGCTCGGCCGACCACGCGCCGACGTTGCCCGCACGGTCGACGGCGCGCGCCGAGAAGCACGTGCGCGAACCTGCGAGAGCCGTCACGGTCCGGCTCGTCCCGGTGTTCCCGCTGTTCTCGGCCAGGTAGGTGCCGAAAGTGGTGGAGCCGGCCGGTCGTGAGCGGTATCGCACCTCGTACCGGGCGATCCCGCTCGCCAGGAACACGGGGTCGGTGTCAGGGTCGACGCTGGTGAGATGGACCGTCACCTCCAGGGTCGCGGAGACCGCGTCGGTGCTCACGGTCGTCGTGGGAGCGGTGACGTCCGTCCGGGTTGCTCCTTCCGCGGTCCACTGCGTGAAGTCGACGACGCGTACGGTGCCCGAACCGTCGACGTAGGCCGCAGCGCGTCGGGAGTCGTCGAGGTCGATCCCGGGGAGGCTGCTCGTCCCGAGGACCCGACGGGAGCCGTCGAGGATCGAGATCGCGACGAGATCGCTCGTCTCGGCGCCAGGGTGTCGTTCGAGGCCGAGGACGAGCCCGGCTGCGGCCGACGGGTCGGTGAGCGGAGCGGGCCCGGCAGCGAGCCGCACGGGGCGGTACGCATCGGCCTGGTCGAGTGCGTAGACACCCTCCGGGCACGTCACGACCAACCACCGCCCGCCGAGGTCGTCGGTGACCGCTGCTTCCGGTTGGTCGCACGTGATACCGCGCCCGAGGGTGTCCGTCCACGGGTCGACGTCCGACACGACCTTGTATCCCCCCAGCAGCCTGGCTGCTCGCGTGCCGTCGACGACGAGGGTGGTCGCCGGCCTCCCCGTCAGCACCAGCGAGACGGCGGCGCCGCTGACCGACTTCTGGACCTGCACCCCGGAGGGGGCCGCGGGAACCGACACGAACGAGCCGGAGCCGCCGAGCCGGGAACCCGCAGGGACGTCGCGCTTCCCGCCGCCGTCCGCACGCCAGGTGAGGACGTCCACCCCTCGTGCGGGGTCGTGGGTGTGGACGACGTCTCCCTCGGCGGCGACGAGCGACCCGGTCAAGGACTGGGATCCCCACGCCTCCGACCAGGTCGGCGGGGTCCCTGCCGGGACCCGCGGGGCCGTCAGGATCTTCGGACCGGTCGGGCTCTGCACCTCGACGACGACCGAGGTGTCCGTCAGGGCGACGCGTCGCACCGGGCCGGGGAGGCCCGGTACGCTCTCGTCGCTCGGTGCGGCGCCGACGGTCACCGGGTCCGGGACGGGGGGTGCGGCCACGGCGGGCGCACCGGCCGGTGAGATGAGCGCCAGGGCGAGCGACACGGTGACGAGCCGTTGCCGTACCCGGCGGGCCGAGGGCGAAAGGTGTGACGACAAGGTGCTCCCCAGATGGAATCCACGTCGAGCGTCCTCGCGCGACGCGCCAGAGTGTAGTACCTCGTCGAGGGCACACCGCCCGGTGCCGGGCGGGTCAGCGTCGCCGCGTCCCGAACACCGTCCGCGTGATCTCCCGACCGAGCTGCGTCGCCATCGACCCCAGGAGCTTGTCGAGGCTAGAGGACGTGGTCGACCGCCGTGCCGTGCCGGTCCGCGAGCCGCCCCCTGAGCCACCTCCCGAGCGGGCCGCGTCCCGTTCGAGCGTGGCGCGCATCCTCTCGAGCTCGTCGGCCTGCTTCTTGGCAGCCTTGTCGGCCTCCTTCTGTGCCGCCTCCTGCTCCTTGGCCTGCTTCTCGGCGAGCTCCGCCTGCTCGGCCGCGGCGTGCTGCGCGGCGATGCGCGCGGTGAGCAGCTCGTACGCCGACTCGTTGTCGACCGCCACGCCGTATCGCGCGGCGAGCGGCGAGCCCGCGACGATCCCGTCGATCACGGCCTCGGGTGCGGGTTCCATCGACGACTGCGGCGCGCGGACCCGCGTCCACGCGACCGGTGTCGGGGCGCCCTTCTCGGTCAGCACCGTGACGACGGCCTCGCCCGTCCCGAGCGACTGCAGCAGCTGCTCCAGGTCGTAGGGCGACCGCGGGAACGTCCGCACGGCCGCGCGGAGGGCGGCGGCGTCGTCGGGCGTGAAGGCGCGCAGCGCGTGCTGGACCCGGTTGCCGAGCTGGGCCAGGACGTCGGCGGGCACGTCCTTGGGGCTCTGCGTCACGAAGAACACGCCCACGCCCTTGGACCGGATGAGCCGCACGGTCTGCACGACCTGCGCCACGAACTCCTTCGTCGCGCCCGTGAACAGCAGGTGCGCCTCGTCGAAGAAGAACACGAGCCGGGGCTTGTCGAGGTCGCCGACCTCGGGCAGGTCCTGGTACAGGTCGGCGAGCAGCCACATGAGGAACGTCGAGAAGAGCGCGGGACGGTCCTGGACGGCGGGCAGCTCGAGCGCCGAGATCGTGCCGCGCCCGTCGGCCGCGACGCGCAGCAGCTCGGTCGTGTCGAACGCGGGCTCGCCGAAGAACACGTCCGCTCCTTGCGCCTGGAGCGTCACGATCTCGCGCAGGACGACACCTGCCGTGGCGGCGGACAGCCCGCCGATGCCCTTGAGCTCGGCCTTGCCCTCGTCCGAGGTGAGGTACGCGATGGTCGACTGCAGGTCCTTGAGGTCGAGCAGCGCGAGTCCCTGCGTGTCGGCCCAGTGGAAGATGAGCCCCAGGCTCGACTCCTGCGTGTCGTTGAGCCCCAGCACCTTGGAGAGCAGCAGCGGCCCGAAGTCGCTCACGGTCGTGCGGATCGGGACGCCCTTGCCGAGCCCGCCGAGCGAGTAGAACTCGACCGGGTACGTGGTCGGCTCCCAGTCCTGCCCGATGCTCGCGGTGCGCTCGAGGATCTTCTCCCCGCTCGCGCCAGGTACTGCGAGCCCCGACAGGTCGCCCTTGATGTCCGCGACGAACGTCGGCACGCCCGCGTCCGAGAGTCCCTCGGCCATGCCCTGCAGCGTCTTGGTCTTGCCCGTCCCGGTGGCCCCGGCGACCAGCCCGTGCCGGTTGAGCATGGCGAGCGAGAACCCGACCTGGACGTCGGCGCTCGGCACGGGGTCGCCGCCTGCCGTGCCCGGCGCCTCGAGCAGCGCACCGAGCGCGAGCGTGCCGCCGCGGTAGGCGTAGCCTGCGGCGACCTCGGCGGGGTAGCCGTCCAGAGGGCCCGACGGAGGAACCTGCGCGGGAGGTGCGGCTGCCGGAGCAGGGGTGGCAGGGTCTGGCGTGCCCGACGGCGCCGCGTCGGCGGGTGCGCCGCGCACCTCTGCGCCGGGCCCGGCGGGCGAACCTGCGACGGAGTCCCCGGCCGTCGCGGCCTCGGCGGCCTCGAGCGCGGCCTGCGCCGCGGCGGCCCTGGCCTCGGCCGCCTCGGCGGCCGCCTGCGCGGCGGCTGCCTTCAGGGCGGCGAGCTCTGCGGGGGAGGGGGCTGCGTCGTCGGGCATGTCTCGGATACTAGGGCGGTGTCCCGGTGAGCGCGCGGCGCAGGATGCGACGTCCTGCGCACGCCACGTAAGGTGTCCCGAAGATGAGTCCTGCGAAGCCTCCGGCCGTCCACGTCGTCACGGACTCGACCGCCTCCCTCCCCTCCGGTGACCTCCCGGCGCTGTCCGTGGTGCCCCTGCACGTGCTCGCCGGGGACGAGGTGTTCCTCGAGGGGATCGACGTGTCGCCCGACGACGTCGCGCACCGGATCGGTGCGGGCGAGCGGGTGACGACGTCGCAGCCGACACCGCACGCCCTGGTCACGGCCTACGAGGCGGCGGCGCGGGCCGGTGCGCGGTCGATCGTCTCGATCCACCTGTCGGGCGACCTGTCGGGCACGGTGCACGCGGCCGCGCTCGCGGCGACGCGCTCCCCGGTGCCGGTGCGGGTCGTGGACTCGCGGACCGTCGCGATGGGCCTCGGGTTCGCCGCGCTCGCGGCGGCCGGCGTCGCGGTGTCCGGCGGGACTGTCGACGAGGTGGCCCGCCGCGCGATCGCGGTCGCGGACTCGAGCCGCGCGATCTTCATGGTCGAGTCGCTCGACCACCTGCGCCGCGGGGGCCGCCTGGGCGTGGCGGCCGCGACGCTCGGCTCGGTGCTCGGCGTGCGGCCGCTGCTCGCGGTGCGCGACGGGCGTATCGAGGTGATCCAGAAGGTCCGGACCCGCGGTGCGGCGGTCGACCGGCTGATCCAGGTGGCGGTCGACTCGGTCGAGCGTCGGTCCGATCCCGAGCTCGCGGTGCACTACCTGGGCGACGACGGCGCGGCGAGGGACGTGGCCGACCGGCTGTGGGACGAGACCGGCGTGCGGGCGGCGGTCACGCCCGTGAGCGCGGTCGTCGGGGCCCATGCGGGACCGGGTGTGCTGGCGATCGTCGTGGCGGACCGCGCACCGTAGGTCGTTCCTCATGGCTGGCCGTGCACAGGTCGACCCGCGGTGCGTCGTGTCCACAGCGTCGGCCCGCTGCTCCGCGGGTGGCGTGGACAGGCGCATAGCGTGCCCGCGTGACCTTCTCCCGGACGCGCCCGCCGACCGCCGACGACGACCTGCCCCGCCCCGGCGGAGGGGATCGTCTGCGGCGGTTGCGAAGCGTCGACCCGACCCTCGACCCGGGGTCGAGCGACGACGCCCTGCAGCCCTCGACCTCACGTCCAGGGTCGCCCGTCGCGGGGGAGGAAGGCCTGTCGGACGAGCCGGCGCCACGGCACGGTCTGCTGCACGCGGTCGCCGAGGCGTACACGGCGGCGAACGGTCACCCGACGACGCACTCGGGGTTCGAACACGTGCCCGACGGCGGCCCGCGCCGCTGGTCCGTCGGGGCCAGGACCGCGGTGGTCGCCGCGGTCACGGTGCTGCTGCTCGCGACGGGCACGGGGGTGTGGACCCTCGCCGACGGTGACGACCTGCGTCCGGTGGCGGCCCTCGGTGCCGCGATCCCCGGTGCAGGGGCCGGCGACTCCCGGGGTGACGGCGACGGCCCTGCAGCGCCTGCGGACAAGGACCCCGCCGGAGCCGGCCCCGGCACCGCTCCCGGAGCCGCGGACCCTGCGCCGACGGTGAGCGACGTCGTCGTGCACGTGGTCGGGGCCGTGGCCGCGCCCGGGCTCGTGAGCGTGCCCGAGGGCTCCCGTGTCGCGGACGCGCTCACCGCGGCCGGGGACGCCACGCCGGACGCCGACCTCGCAGGGGTCAACCTGGCCCGCGAGGTCGTGGACGGCGAACAGATCGTCGTGCCGAGGCCGGGCGAGGCCGTGGTCGCCGCCCCGGAACCGGCGACCGGGGGCGGGACGTCGAACGGCCCGGTCGACCTCAACGCGGCCGACGAGGCCGCGCTCGACGGACTGTCCGGGATCGGTCCTGTGCTCGCGGCCCGCATCGTCGAGTGGCGCGAGGCGAACGGCCCGTTCACGACCGTCGAGGAGCTGGGGGAGGTGAGCGGGATCGGGGACGCGCTGCTCGCCAGGCTGCGCGACCAGGTGAAGGTCTGAGACGGTGCGCGACGACGCGGGTTTCCCGGCTGTCCCGTCGGCCGGGCGGTCCTCCGGTCCGTCCGACCCACCGTCGCCGGGCGACCCGGTGCGTCCCCCACGGGCGACCGCGACGGACCTCCGGCTCGTGCCCGCGGCTCTGGCAGCCTGGGGGAGCGCGTGGTGGCTCACGGCGACCGAGCCCGGGGCCGCCCTGGCGGGGACCGTCGTCGGCACGGCACTGATGGCTCTTCTCGGGGCGCTGCTGCTCGTCGACCGTCGCCCGCGCCGAGGCCCTGCCACCCGCGTCCCGGCGCTCGGTCCCCCGAAGCCCCGAACCCCGGAACCCCGAACCCCGGGACGCCGGTGGCTCGCCCAGTGCGCCCTGATCGTGGCCTGCGTGCTGGCCGTGCTGGTCGCCGGGACGGTGCACCTCGTCGCACGGGACCGGGGAGGTGCCGCCGACCTCGCCGCCCAGGGCGCGACGGTCGAGGTCGTGGGGCGAATCGTCGGCGAACCGGTGACGGTCACGAACCCGTGGTCAGGGGCGGCGGACTCGGTCCGCACCACGCTGGCCCTGGACGCGCTCGAAGGTCGCGGCGCCGCGGCCCCCGCTGGAGGACGGATCGACGTCCTCGCAGGCCTTGCCTGGGGTGACCTGGCCTACGGGAGCGAGGTCCGGGCGTCAGGCAGGCTGCTGCCTGCCGACCCCGGGGACAAGACCGTGGCGACGCTCGTCGCGGCCGGGCCCCCCACGGTCACGGGCGCACCCGTCCCCGTGCTGGGCGTCGTCAACACCTTGCGGGCCGACCTCCTCACGGCCTCCGACGGGCTGCCTGCCGATGCGCGGGCGCTGCTTCCCGGCGTCGCGGTCGGCGACACCTCGCGCATCGACGACGAGCTCGACGAAGCACTCAAGGCCACGGGGCTGACCCACGTGACCGCGGTCTCGGGCGGCCATTTCGCGATCGTCGTCGCGACCGTGACGGCGCTGTGCGCCACGGCCCGCGCGCCGCGTCAGGTGCGCGTGGTCGTGACGGGCGTGGTCATGGCGGGGTTCGTGCTCCTGGTCCACCCCGACCCGAGCGTGCTGCGCGCGGCGACGATGGGCGCGGTCGGGCTCGTGGGGATCGGGCTGGGTCGGCCGTCAAGGGCTCTCCCGGCGCTCGCGGCCGTCGTCGTGGTGCTGCTCGTGCTGGACCCGTGGCTCGCGCGGTCGTACGGGTTCGTGCTGTCGAGCGTCGCGACGGCCGCCCTGGTCCTCGGGACCCAGCCCGTCGCGCGGCGCCTCACGCCGTGGATCGGCAAGGTGCCCGCGTTCGCGCTCGCCGTCCCGCTGACGGCGCAGCTCGCGTGCGCGCCGGTCCTCGTCCTGCTGGACCCGTCGGTCGCGACCTACGCGGTACCGGCCAACCTGGTCGCCGCCCCGGCGCTCGTCCCGGCGACCGTGCTCGGGGTGCTCGCGACCCTCGTGGCGCCGTGGTTCCCGGGGGCCGGGGTCGTGCTGGCGTGGCCCGCGGGGTTGGCGTCGTGGTGGATCGCCGCGGTGGCGCGGTTCTTCGCCGACCTCCCCGGGGCGCGGCTGCCGTGGCCGGGCGGGGCCGGTGGCGCGGCGGCGCTCGCGGTGCTGACCGTCGGCGGGCTGGTCCTGGTGTGGCGCTGGCGGTGGGTCGCCGGCCTGGTCGGGGTACGGGTTCCGTGGAGCCGCGGGAGCGGGTGGCCGCACACGTGGCGCACGGCCGTGCGAGCGAACGTGCGGGAGGCCTTCGTTGCCCGACGGCGCCGCGCGACCCTGCGCCTCCTGGTGGCCTGGGCGGTGCTCGCCGCCCTGGCCGCCGGATGCGTGGTGTACGCGTGGCCGCGGTGGATCGCCCCCGCAGGTCGTGACGTGCCGGCCGACTGGGCGGTCGTGGCGTGCGACGTCGGCCAGGGCGACGGGCTGGTCGTCCGCACCGGTGCCGGGCGCGGCCTCATGGTCGACGTCGGGCCCGCAGGGGACGCCGCGGGGACCTGCCTCGACGAGCTCGGGATAGAGCGCCTCGACCTGCTCGTGCTCACGCACTTCCACGCCGACCACGTCGGCGGGCTCGACGCCGTGCTCGACGGGCGCCAGGTCGCCCGGGCGCTCGTGACCGGCCTCGGTGACCCCGCCGACCAGGCCAGGTGGGTCCTCGACGACCTGAGCGACCGAGGGGTACCCGTCGAGGTCGCCGGGGCCGGGACCGGCGGCGTGCTCGGCGACGTGTCGTGGGAGGTGCTGCAGGCCGGGCAGGGCAAGGTTGCACCGTCCACCCAGCGAGGGCGCCCCGCCCTGGCCGAGGCCGACGGGGGAGCGAACGACGCGAGCATCGCCCTGCTCGTCACGACTCCTCAGCTCACGCTCGTCGCGCTCGGCGACCTCGAGGACGGTGGGCAGGAGGCCCTCGACCGAACCCTGCGGTCCCGCGCCGGCGGTGCCGAGGTCGACGTCGTCAAGGTCGCGCACCACGGGTCCCGCGTCCAGTCGATCGGGCTCGCGGCGACCCTGAGCCCCACGGTCGCGATCGTGAGCTCGGGCGAGAACACCTACGGCCACCCGACCGACACCGCGCTCGACCTCTACGAGAGCGTCGGCGCAGCAGTCCTGCGCACCGACTGGTGCGGGACGTTCGCGCTCGTCGTGCGCGACCGGGCGCTCGCCGTCGCGGGCTGCGAGGACGGCTGACGGGACGGGCTGAGCCGCTCGGGTTGCGGACCATGCGGTTGCCGCTGCTCGACCATGCGGTTGTCGTCCGGCCTCCGGCCGATCGCGACGCCAACCGCATGCTCGGCACCGGGATGTGCCCCGGGTGGGTGGGCCGTGGGATCGTTGTGCCCATGGCTGCCGCTCCTTCCCGCACCTCCGCCCGCCCGTCCGCGACGCTCGCCTGGAACGCGGTCGAGCTCGCGCCCGTGGTGCTGGTGCAGGGGCCCGAGGGGCTCCTCGCGGAGCGCGCCGTCGACTCGTTGCTCGAGCTCGCCCGCGCCCGCGACCCGGAGGCGGAGAAGTCGGAGATCGAGGCGGCGACCTACGAGTCCGGCATGCTGACGGTCGCGGCGAGCCCGTCGCTCTTCGGCGAGCCCAAGTTCGTGGTCGTGCGGGGCGCGGAGGCCGCGGCGGATGCGCTCATCCCGGACGTCGTGGACTACGTGGCCTCGCCGGACCCGGACACGACCGTCGTGGTCGTGCACGGCGGCGGGGTGCGGGGAAAGAAGATGCTCGACGCGATCCGGGCGTGCGGAGCCCCCGTCGTGGCGTGCGAGGCCATCAAGAAGGACGCCGACAAGCTCTCGTTCGTCGCCGCGGAGTTCAAGGCCGCGGGGCGTCGGGCGGACGCCGGCGCGGTCAAGGCGCTCGTCGAGGCGCTCGGCAACGACCTGCGCGAGCTCGCGAGCGCCTGCGCCCAGCTCGTCGCCGACACGACGGGCACCATCAGCGCCGCGACGGTCGACCGGTACTACGGCGGCAGGGTCGAGGCCACGGGGTTCCGGGTCGCCGACGCCGCCGTCGCGGGCAAGGCCGGCGAGGCCGTGTCGTTGCTGCGGCACGCGCTCGCGACCGGGGTGGACCCGGTGCCGCTCGTCGCGGTGCTCGCGATCAAGCTCCGCACGCTCGCCAAGGTCGCCGCGATGCGCGGCCGCGGGGGAGTCTCGGCCAAGGACCTGGGCCTCGCCCCCTGGCAGATCGACCGTGCGAAGAAGGACCTGTCGAGCTGGACCCCTGAGGGGCTCGCGGCCGCGATCACGGCGGTCGCACAGGCCGACGCCGAGGTCAAGGGCGGTGGCCGTGACCCGGTGTTCGCGGTCGAGCGTGCGGTGCTGACGATCGCCGGGGCGCACGGCTCGGGACGGTGAGCGCCCAGGGACGCGCGGTGCCGGGCCAGGACACGGGCACTGGCGTGCGGGTCCGGCGCGCGACCCAGGAGGACCTGGAAGCGGTCGCCCGGATCGAGAGTCGCGCCCGTCGTGGCACGGACCGGGACCAGCTCGTGCTCGCCCTGACCGACCCGGAACGGGTCGTGCTCGTCGCGACCGTGGACGACGAGGTCGTCGGTTGGGGCAAGACCCACTGGTGGTCGTACGCGGACGGGCCGGCACCGGTCGGCCACTACCTCGGGGGCGTCACTGTCGACCCGAGTTCTCGCCGTGGTGGCGTCGGGCGCGCGTTGACCCGGGCACGCATGGACTGGGTCGCCGAACGTGCGAGCTTCGTCTGCTGCGTCGTGAACGCGACCAACGTCGCCTCGCTCGCGCTCCACGAGGGCGCCGGCTTCCGTGAGGTGGCGCGGGCGGCGTCGTTCCACACGATCCGCTTCACGGGCGGCAGCGGAGTGCTCCTGCGCGCCGAGCTGGGCGCGGGCCGCGCCTGACGGCACCGACCCGCCCCGTCCCCGGACGCACGAGAGGCGCTGCCCCGTGGAGGGAGCAGCGCCTCTCGACGTTCACCGTGCGGCCCGAGGTGGATCAGGGGCGACGCACAAGGTCACGCGTGGAAGGGAGTGTCACGCTCAGAGAGCGTTGACGGCCTTCGACAGAGCCGACTTGCGGTTCGCAGCCTGGTTCTGGTGGATGACACCCTTGGAGACTGCCTTGTCGAGCTTCTTCGACGCGGTGGCGAGGGCGCTGGCAGCGGCCTCCTTGTCACCGGCGGCGACGGCCTCGCGAACGCGGCGAACGTTCGTCTTGAGCTCCGACTTGACGGCCTTGTTGCGCAGACGAGCCTTCTCGTTCGTCTTGATGCGCTTGATCTGAGACTTGATGTTTGCCACGTGTGGACTTTCTGGTGTGTTCGCCGAAGCGATCGAATAGGTCGTAGAGGGCGATTCCAGCTCCGGGACTGGGGGTGGGGAACCCTTGGAGAGGAGCTGGAACTGTGCCCGCCGACCTGGGCGGACACGCAGCCACCAAGACTACCAGCCGACCGTGAGATCGGCCAGAATGCTCACCTCCGGCCCGGCACGGCTCGTCATCGCCCGTCATCCCGCCCGTACAGGTGACCACGAGGACCGCCTGCGCGAACGGGCTCAGCCCTGGATCCGGCCCATCTCGCGGACGATCGTCTCGAACGTGCGGCGGTCCATGACGGCGCCCTCGCGGCGCACCGCGCCGGGGTCGACGCGGATCACCCGGTCGAGGCGCACCTCGCTGTCGCGGCCGCGGGAGTCCCACGGGCCCGAGCCGATGTCGAGCCAGCGCCGCCCCCAGCGTGCCTCGTCGGCGGCGTCGCGCGAGTGGTCCTTGCTCGAGAGCATGGTCGCGAGCAGCCAGTTGCCGTCGCGCCCGACGAGCAGCACGGGCCGGTCCTTGCCCTGGGAGAAGTCCTCCTCGTAGGGCACCCAGGTCCACACGATCTCGCCGGGGTCCGGGTCGCCGTCGAGCTGGGGGGAGTACTCGGCCCGCACGCGGCCCGTGAAGTCGCCGGGGTAGGTGTCCGTGGGCTGGGGTCCGCGCGCGGTCGCGGTGGCCGCGGCGCTGCCAGGCCTGCGGGTGCCGGCCTGCGGTCCGGGCTTCGGCGAGCGGGTGCCCGACGCCGTCGCTCCCGTCCGCGGACGCGGCGCCACCCCGCGCGGGGTGCCCGCCGCCGTCGGGCCGGAGGACTTGCGGGGGGACTCTCGGACGTCCGCCCCGCCGGCCGGGCGGGACGAGCCGCCGAGCGCGCCGAGGATCGCGCGCGCCGCGTCCGTGAGCAGGGAGATCCACTTGTTCTGAGCCACGCCCGCAATCTACCCGGACCGGCCGCGGCCGGTCCGGGGTGCGGGCCCTGCGGGTCCGGCCGCCCGGGGCGGGTGAGCCGCGCGCGTGCGGGGTCGTGGGACAATGGTGGTTGCTGTCCGACCCTGCGTGCGACGACCAGCGACCTGCCGGGCGCGTCCCGGCGGCTCACGCTCCGTCGTCGAGCACCGATCCGCAGGGGCGGGCGCCGTCCGCCGCCCCGTCTTGACCCACCACAGGAGCGCACCCCAGTTGTCCCCGATCCCCAGCGCCCAGCTGAGCACCCGCATCCAGCCCGCGGCGACGCCGCCCGAGCTGCTGCGCAACTTCTGCATCATCGCGCACATCGACCACGGCAAGTCCACGCTGGCCGACCGCATGCTCCAGCTCACCGGCGTCGTCGACGCGCGCGCCATGCGTGCGCAGTACCTCGACCGCATGGACATCGAGCGCGAGCGCGGCATCACGATCAAGTCGCAGGCCGTGCGCATGCCGTGGGCCGTGCGCGAGGGTGACGACCCGGACGACCAGTCGGCCCCGCTGGTGCCCTACGCCCTGAACATGATCGACACGCCCGGGCACGTCGACTTCACGTACGAGGTGTCGCGCTCGCTCGCCGCGTGCGAGGGGGCCGTGCTGCTCGTGGACGCGGCGCAGGGCATCGAGGCGCAGACCCTCGCGAACCTGTACCTCGCGATGGAGAACGACCTCGCGATCATCCCCGTGCTCAACAAGATCGACCTGCCGGCCGCGCAGCCCGAGAAGTACGCCGAGGAGATCGCGGGCCTCGTGGGCGTCGACCCGTCGACCGTCCTGAAGGTCTCGGGCAAGACGGGCATGGGCGTGACCGAGCTGCTCGACCGCATCGTCCAGGAGGTGCCGGCCCCTCAGGGGGACGCCGACGCCCCGGCGCGCGCCATGATCTTCGACTCGGTCTACGACACCTACCGCGGCGTCGTGACCTACGTCCGTGTGGTCGACGGCAGCCTGAACCCGCGCGAGAAGATCGTCATGATGTCGACGCGCGCGACGCACGAGCTCCTCGAGATCGGCGTGAGCGCGCCCGAGCCGCACCCCACCAAGGGGCTCGGCGTGGGCGAGGTCGGCTACCTCATCACGGGCGTCAAGGACGTGCGCCAGTCCAAGGTCGGTGACACCGTCACGAACGCGGCCAAGCCTGCGGAGGACGCGCTCGGCGGCTACAGCGACCCCAAGCCCATGGTGTTCTCGGGCCTGTACCCGATCGACGGTTCGGACTACCCGGTCCTGCGCGACGCCCTGGACAAGCTCAAGCTCAACGATGCGGCGCTGAACTACGAGCCCGAGACCTCGGTCGCGCTCGGCTTCGGGTTCCGTGTGGGCTTCCTGGGTCTGCTGCACCTCGAGATCGTGCGCGAGCGCCTCGAGCGCGAGTTCGACCTCGAGCTCATCTCGACCGCCCCGAACGTCGTCTACGAGGTGACCCTCGAGGACCGCTCGGTCATCACGGTCACCAACCCGAGCGAGTTCCCGGGTGGCAAGATCGGCGAGATCCGTGAGCCGATCGTCAAGGCCACGATCCTGTGCCCCACCGAGTTCATCGGTGCGGTCATGGAGCTGTGCCAGGGCAAGCGTGGCGTGCTGGGCGGCATGGACCACCTCTCGCAGGACCGCGTCGAGCTGCGGTACACGCTGCCCCTCGCGGAGATCGTGTTCGACTTCTTCGACCAGCTCAAGTCCAAGACGCGCGGCTACGCGTCGCTCGACTACGAGCTCTCGGGCGAGCAGGCGGCGGACCTGGTGAAGGTCGACATCCTGCTCCAGGGCCAGACGGTCGACGCGTTCAGCGCGATCGTGCACAAGGACAAGGCGTACTCGTACGGCGTCATGATGACGGAGAAGCTCAAGGAGCTCATCCCGCGTCAGCAGTTCGAGGTCCCCATCCAGGCGGCCGTGGGTGCTCGCGTGATCGCGCGCGAGACCATCCGTGCGATCCGCAAGGACGTGCTCGCCAAGTGCTACGGCGGTGACATCAGCCGTAAGCGCAAGCTGCTCGAGAAGCAGAAGGAGGGCAAGAAGCGCATGAAGACGATCGGTACGGTCGAGGTCCCCAAGGACGCCTTCATCGCGGCGCTGTCCTCCGACGGTGCGGGCAGCAGCGGCGGCAAGGACGCGAAGGACAAGTCCAAGAAGTGATGTGCTGCTCTTCTCGTGAGCGCGTGGCCCTCGATGTGCTGGGGGCCGCGCGCTCCGCGGCGTCCGGGGTGCGGGCATGAGCCCGGCTCTCCCGGACGGCATCCCCGTGCCCGACGACGGCGCTCTCCCTGCGTGGGTGGGTGCTGGTCCTGCTGGGGCGGTGCCGGACGACCACGCGGGTCGTGACTTCGGCGTGTACCTGCACGTGCCGTTCTGCACCGTGCGATGCGGCTACTGCGACTTCAACACGTACACGGCGTCCGAGCTGGGCGGTGGCGCGAGCCAGGCGTCCTACGCGGACACGGCGCTGCGGGAGATCGACCTCGCGGCGCGGGTCATGGAGCGTGCCGGGTTGGCCTCGCGCCCGGTCTCTACCGTGTTCGTGGGCGGCGGCACCCCGACGCTGCTGCCGGCCGGCGACCTGGCGCGCATGCTCGCGGGCGTGCGCGACGCGTGGGGTCTTGCCCCGGGCGCCGAGGTCACGACCGAGGCGAACCCCGACTCGGTGACCCCGGAGTCGCTCGCCGAGCTCGCGGCGGCGGGCTTCACGCGGGTGTCGTTCGGCATGCAGTCGGCCGTGCCGCGCGTGCTCGCGACGCTCGAGCGCACGCACGACCCGCGCCGCATCCCCGACGTGGTGCGCTGGGCGCGCGACGCGGGGCTCGCGGTGTCGCTCGACCTGATCTACGGGACGCCTGGCGAGAGCCTGGACGACTGGCGGACGAGCCTCGAGGCCGCGCTCGCGACGGGCGTCGACCACGTCTCGGCGTACGCGCTCGTCGTGGAGCAGGGGACGAAGATGGCCGCGCAGGTGCGCCGTGGGGACATCTCCCTGCCGAGCGAGGACGACCAGGCCGAGAAGTACGAGCTCGCGGACGAGCTGCTCACCGCGGCCGGGCTGGAGTGGTACGAGGTCAGCAACTGGGCCCGGCGGGCACCGACCGGCGACGGCTCCGTGCCGGGCGAGGCGGTGGCGGACCCGGCGTTCGTGTGCCGTCACAACCTGGCGTACTGGCGGGGCGAGGACTGGTGGGGGATCGGCCCCGGGGCGCACTCGTACATCGGAGGGGCCTCGAACCGTACAGACGATCCGGAGGATTCCGCGGACATCTCCGACGGCGTCTCCGACACGGCCGACGACGCGGCCGCGCCTGCGCCGGGCGGCCGTGAGGGCGTGCGATGGTGGAACGTGAAGCACCCGCGACGCTACGCGGCGATGCTCGAGGCGGGCGGCAGCCCGGCGGCCGGACGTGAGCTCCTGACCGTCTCGGAGGCTCACCTCGAGCGCGTCATGCTCGGTGTGCGACTGCGTGAAGGACTGGACCTGAGCGTCCTTACCGAGGTGGGTCGGCGCAACGTGGCCGGCATGGTCGCGGCGGGCCTCCTCGACGGAAGAGCGGCGATCCGAGGCCGCGGGGTGCTGACCCTGCGGGGACGGTTGCTGGCGGACACGGTGGTACGGGAGCTGACTGACGGGTGACGACGGTAGGACAGTCGGCTCGGGCGCAGGCCGGAGCAGCCAGGACCTCGACCGACCGCGTCGACGTGTGGCAGCGACTGCGACCTGCTGACCTCGACCTCGACTCGCCGGACAGGTCCCTCGTCGGGCCCCCGCCGCAGAGCCCACCGGCTCCCGGTGGGTACCGTCCGTCACGACCGGTGCGACCGACCGTCCGGTACCGGCGGATCGCCGGGCTCGACGGGTTGCGTGCGCTGGCCGTGCTCTCGGTCATGGTCTTCCACTTCGCCCCGCAGGTCCTCCCCGGCGGGTACGTGGGCGTCGACATCTTCTTCGTGCTCTCCGGGTTCCTCATCACGACGCTCCTGGTCCGCGAGTTCCGGGCGCGGCGGGCCGTGTCCCTGTCCCGGTTCTGGGTCCGACGAGCCCGCAGGCTCCTGCCGGCGCTGGGCCTGGTCGTGCTCGTGTGCACGGCCGCCGCGGGGCTGGTCGGGGGCGATCTCCTGGTGGGGATCGGGGCGCAGGTGGCAGGGGCCGCCACGTTCACGAGCAACTGGGTCTACATCGCCCAGGGCAGCACGTACTCCGGGGGACTGGCGCCCCAGATCTTCGCGAACCTGTGGTCGCTCGCCGTCGAGGAGCAGTTCTACCTGGTGTGGCCGCTCGTGGTCCTCGCGGTGCTCGCGCTGCGGATCACCCGGCGCCGGGCTCTGGTCCTGGCGGGGGTGCTCGCCGTCGGGTCCGCCGTCGCGATGGCGGTCCTGTACTCGCCCGGCACGGACCCGACCCGGGTCTACTTCGGCACCGACACCCACCTGTTCGGGCTCATGATCGGTGCCTTCCTCTCGTTCTGGCACCTGCGCACGGGGCGTCCGACGCTCGTCCGCGAGGCGCCGCGGACCACGACCCGCAGGGGAACCCTGTTCGTCGTGGGCGCGGGGATCGCGGGCGCGGCCGTCCTGGTCGTCGCGATGCTCTGGATGCCGTGGGACGACGGCATCACCTACCGGGGTGGACTGTTCGTCGTGTCGCTCGCGACGGCCGGGGTCGTCAACCTCGTGCTGCACGCACCGGGCCTCGGCAAGCAGCTGGACCGGGGGCCGGTGGGCTGGGTGGGCGCGCGCTCGTACGGCCTGTACCTGTGGCACTGGCCCGTCTTCGTCCTGGCCGCAGCGCTCGCCGGAGGCGGCGGGCTGTACGCGAGCCCCGGACCGTGGGTCGCGCTCGCCGCGACCGTCGTGACGTTCGGTGCCGCAGCGCTGTCGTACCGGTACGTCGAGCGTCCCGTCATGGGGCGAGGCCTCGGGGGGTACGTGCGGACCGTCGTGGCGTGGCTCCGCCGGGGTGCGTCGGGCCGCAACCCGTTGCCGGTCCGCGGGTGGCTCACGGTCGGCGGGGTCGTGGTGGTCGTCGGGCTCGCGGTCACGGGCTTCGTGCGCGCCCCGGCGATCTCCTCGGTCGAGGCGCAGATCCGCGCGGGCGCGGAGGTCGCCGCGCTGACCCAGCAGCCTGCCGGTGAGGCGCCTGCGGCACCGGCTCCCGACGCGGCGCCCGTGCCCGCGGAGCCCGCGCCGGAGACCCCGGCCGTGGCCCCGACGCCTCCACCCGGCGACCAGGTCACGATCATCGGCGACTCGGTGACGTTGGCGAGCGCGCCCGCGCTGACGGCGGCCCTTCCCGGCGTGCTGATCGACGGTGCCGTGGCCCGGCAGATGAAGGACGCCGTCGGCCTCGTCGAGGCCGTCCGCGCGGCCGGGAACCTCCGGCCCTACGTCGTGCTCTCGCTCGGGACGAACAGCACGGTCGACGCCGCGATGATGGACAAGGTCCTCGCCGCGATCGGTCCAGACCACACGGTCGTGCTCGTCACGGGGTACGCCGACCGGTCGTGGGTGCCGGTCACGAACGCCGAGCTGGTCGGCGCGGCCCAGCGCCACGGGAACGTCGTGATCGCGGACTGGAGCGGCGCGATCTCGTCCCAGCCCGCGCTGCTCGGACCCGACGGCGTGCACCCGACCTCCGAGGGGACGTCGCTCTACGCGGGGGTCGTCTCGGGTGGTCTCGCGCAGGCGGTCGCGCTCCGCGGACCCTGACGTCTCACCGGTGTCGTCCGAGGAGGTTTCGGGCGTTCCACGCTTCCTGTGGCGGGAATGGCCCGAACGCCCCATCGTGGAGGGTGATCTGTGAAATGTTCGATCGTCACAGTCCGTTCACAGTGTGGCTTGCCGCACCCCGCCGACCCGAGGGATCACGATGAGCGACAACACCGCAGGCGGGCCGCCGCCGGAAGAGAACGAGCCGACCCCGCAGAACCCCTCCGCGAGCACACCGGACCCCGGTGCCGCCGCGCAACCGCCCTCCGAGCCCGTCCCCCCGAGCCAGCCCCCGGCTCAGCCGCCGGTGACGCCGCCCACGCAGCCCCCGGCCCAGCCGACGCCGCCCGCGCAGCCCGGGCCTCCGGTCGCGCCGCCGTACGGCGCCCCGACCCCGCCCCCCGCGCAGCCCTACGGCGCTCCCGCCGGTGGGCAGCAGCCTCCGTACCCGCCTCCGGCAGGCGCCTACCCGCCGCCGGCCGGCGCGTACCCGCCTCCCGGCCAGCCTGCGTACGCGGGGGCCGCGGCGTTCTCGGTGGGTGACGCGATCGGCTTCGGGTGGAAGAAGTTCTGGGCGAACCCGGGACCGTGGATCCTCGCGGCCCTGATCTTCCTGGTGATCAACGCGATCTTCAGCTGGATCTCCGGCGGCTTCGACAACTTCACGGACTACCGCACCGACGGGTTCTCGGACACCAACATGGCCGAGGCGCTGGGGCTGAGCTTCGTCAGCGTCCTGCTGACGATCGTCGGCGTGATCATCAGCTACCTCGTCGCCGCGTTCTACTCCCGCGGTGCTCTCGACGAGACGCAGGGGCGCAAGCCCGACGTCTCGGCGTTCTTCCGGATCGCCAACGTGGGCAACGTCCTGCTGGCCGCCTTCCTCGTGGCCGTCATGACGATCATCGGCACGATCCTGTGCATCCTGCCCGGCATCGCGGTCGCGATCTTCTCGGCGTTCGTCTACTACTTCACCCTCGACAAGGAGCAGGACGCGATCACCGCGATCAAGTCCAGCTGGTCGCTCGTCGCGAAGAACTTCGGGTCGGTCTTCCTGCTGCTCCTGGCGCTCTTCGGGATCAACATCCTGGGCTTCCTGGTCTGCTTCGTCGGCCTGCTGGTCACGATCCCGCTGTCCTACATCGCGGTCGCGTACGCCTACCGCCGTCTGGTGGACGAGCAGCCCGTCTGACCTCCGCACAGGTCCCGACGACGGGCCGTGCCGCACCTCCACCTCGGGTGTGCGGGACGGCCCGTCGTCGTCTGCGCACGTGCCGTGCTGGCTGTGCGCCGGGTGCCGGCCAGGTGAATCGGCCCGCTCGGGGGACGGGCACGGTGGCCGCAGGTGTGCCGGACCGGCTAGCGTGAAGCGCCCGGTCCGTCCTGAACGGTCCGGTCCGTCCGTAGAGAGGCCCCGATGAGCAGCCAGAACCCTTCCGACCAGGTCCCTGACTACGGGCAGTACGTGCCCCCGACGGACCAGCACGGCACGCCCGGAGCCCAGCACGGGCAGCCGGGCCAGCCCGGCCAGCAGGGGTGGCCCGGTCAGCAGCCCCCCTACGGTCCTCCCGCGGGTCAACAGGGTCCGTACCCGCCCCAGGGCCAGTACCCGCCGCCGGGCTACCAGGGCGGCCCGGCCGCCCCGCTGTCGCCCGCCGACACGAAGACCTGGGCGAGCCTGTCCCACCTCCTGGGTGGGATCCTCGGGTTCCTCGCACCGCTCGTGATCTGGCTCGTCTTCCGCGAGCGCAGCCACGTCGTCGACGCCGAGGCCAAGAAGGCGCTCAACTTCCAGATCCCCGTGGCCCTCGTCCTGCTCGCCGCGAACTGGGTGCTCCCGGGCTTCCTGTCCGGCCTGGTCGTCCTCGGCGTCTGGGTGGCGTCGCTCGTGCTCGGCATCATCGCGTTCCAGGCCGTCAGCAACGGCCGTCCGACCAGCTACCCGATCGACGTGAAGATCGTGAAGTAGCGCACGTCGCCGCACGTCGAGAGGGGGCGTCCCAGGCAGACCTGGGCCGCCCCCTCTCGGCGCGTCACCGCGGGCGCCGGACCCTCAGTCGGCCGTCACGAAGTCGATGAGCTCCTCGACGCGGCCGAGCAGCGACGGTTCGAGGTCGGCATAGGTACGCACGGTCCCGAGGATCCGCTGCCAGCCGCGGGCCACGTCGGCCTGCTCGCTCGCCGGCCACCCGAGCTCGCGCAGGATGCCGCGCTTCCACTCGGTGCCGCGCTCGATCACGGGCCACGCGTCGAGGCCGACGCGCTCGGGCCGCACGGCCTGCCACACGTCGACGTAGGGGTGACCCAGCACCATGACCGTGCCGGGGCGCACGCCTCGCAGGGCCTCCGCGACCAGGCGCGTCTCCTTGCTGCCGGGGACCAGGTGGTCGACCAGGACGCCCACCTTGCGCTCCGCCGTCGGGCCGAAGTCCTCGAGGGCTTCGCTGAGGTTGTCGACGCCGTCGAGCAGCTCGACCACGACCCCCTCGATGCGCAGGTCGTCGCCCCACACCTTCTCGACGAGCTCGGCGTCGTGCTTGCCCTCGACCCAGATGCGGCTGCCGCGTGCGACGCGCGCCCGGACGTTCGCGACCGCGCGCGAGCCCGAGGCGGTGCGCGTCGGGGCGGCGGGCGCCGTCGAGGTCACCGGGGCGGTCAGCTCGACGGGCTCGCCGTCGACCCAGAAGCCCGGGCCGAGCGGGAAGGTGCGCGTGCGACGCGCGCGGTCCTCGAGGACGACGACGTGCATGCCGCCGGACTTCTCGACCCGCACCACGGCGCCGACCCAGCCGGTCTCGACGTCCTCGACGACGAGCCCGCGCTCGGCGGGCTGCGGGCGGGAGACCGGGCGCCGGCGGTGGGGGACCGGGGCGGGGGTCGCGCTGGACAGGACGTCGGAACCGTAGCGATCGAAGCTCACCGACGTCACCCTAGGCGCTCGTCGCCCTCTCGCCCGGAAGGGGCGCGCGGTGACCCGTGAGGTCGTCACGGGCCGGTCCGGGCGAGGTCGCTCGCCGGGTGCGGGCCCACGTGCCGTGGTACGACTGGCCGGTGAGCACTTCGAACGGCCCCGCCGCGCCCGACGCCCAGCGGTGGCGCGTCCTGGGGCTGTGCCTCGCGGTCGGTTTCATCACGATGCTCGACGTGTCGATCGTCAACGTCGCGCTCCCGTCGATCGAGAGGGCGCTCGACGCGGGCCCGACCGAGCTGCAGCTCATCGTCGCGGGCTACACCCTCGCGTTCGGGCTCGCGCTCGTCCCGGCCGGCCGCCTGGGCGACGCGGGCGGGCGTCGCACGTTGTTCATCGTCGGCCTCGTGGGCTTCGCGCTCACGAGCCTCGCGGCGGGCCTGGCACCGAACGACGAGTGGCTCGCGATCGCCCGGCTCCTGCAGGGCGTGAGCGCGGGCATGCTCAACCCGCAGGTCATCGGGCTCATCCAGCAGATGTTCTCGGGGTACGAGCGCGGCAAGGCGTTCGGCATGTTCGGTGCGACGATCGGCGTCTCGACGGCGCTGGGTCCGCTCCTGGGCGGGCTGATCCTCCAGGTCGTGGGCGAGGAGAACGGGTGGCGGTGGATCTTCGGGATCAACGTCCCGATCATCGCGGTCGTGCTGCCCCTGGCGATCAGGTTCCTGCCCGTGACGGTGCGCAGGCCCGGCCCGCGCAGGCTCGACCCCGTGGGCCTCGTCCTCATCGCGGTCGCGACGGTCGCGGTCATGCTGCCGTTCGTCACGACGTCGGGCCAGGACGACGACCCCGGCCGCTGGTGGTGGCTCGCGCTCGGGGCGGTCGCGGTCGTCGCCGCGGTGTTCTGGGAACGGCGCTACCAGCGCACCACGGGCGCCCCGGTCCTGGACCCGCGAGTCCTGTCGCTCACGTCGTTCCGCAACGGCACGCTGCTCGGCATCACGTACTTCGCGGGGTTCACGGGCATCTTCCTCGTCGCGACGCTGTACCTGCAGAACGACCTGCACTTCACGCCGCTGCACGCGGGGCTCATCGGGATGCCGTTCGCGATCGCGTCGGGCGTGGCGTCGTGGCTCGCGGGCCGCGGGGTCGCGCGCTGGGGCCGACCGCTCGTGGTCGCGGGCCTCGTGGTGGTCCTCGTCGGGCTCGGGGGCGTGATCCTCGCGATCCGCGCCACGGGGGACGACTCGTCGGCCGCGGGCTGGGGCATCGCCCTGACCATGATGATCACGGGGATCGGCAGCGGGACCGTCATCTCCCCGAACCAGACCCTGACCCTGGCCCGCGTCCCGGTCGAGCTCGCGGGCGTCGCGGGCAGCATGCTCCAGCTCGGGCAGCGAGTGGGATCGGCCATGGGCATCGCCGTGGTCCTCTCGACGTACTACTCGCTCAAGGCGGGCGGATCGACGGGAGCCGTCGCGGCGAGCACCGCGATGCTCATCACGGTCGCCCTGGTCGCGGTCTCGCTCGTGGTCGCGGTCGTGGACCTTCGGTCGCGGCACGCGCACGCCACGCCCGCAAGGTGACGTCCACGACGTGAGCGGCGCCGTCGGGCACCGTGCCGGGGCGGCGGCGGGGGTGAGGCCCGGCGAGAGCCTCGGGCCCGACGGCGGAGCGCGGGCCGCGTCGCGGCGTGTTCTTGAACGTCCGGACGACGACCAGTGTCGTCGACTGCCTCACTTCCGGAGTCGTCGTGGGGATCTTGGGGCTTGAGAGAATCCTTCATCAGTGGGTGAAGTTGCGGCGTTCTTACTGCTCGGAAATGTCGTCCCCGCTAGGCTGCGGCCACCACACACTATGTCGAAACGGGTGATTCGGGTGGAAATTGCGGAGCGGCTAGCCTCGCTGGCGACCAAGGTGCGACAACAGAAGGCCACGATCCAGACGGAGGAAGCGACCAAGAACGCGTTCGTCATGCCGTTCATCTCGCTCGTCCTCGGGTACGACGTGTTCAACCCGAACGAGGTCGTACCCGAGTTCACCGCGGATGTTGGCACGAAGAAGGGGGAGAAGATCGACTATGCGATCGTCAAGGACGGCGAGGTTCAGATTCTCATCGAGGCAAAGACCGTCGGCAGCCCGCTGGGAATCAACCATGCGTCCCAGCTCTTTCGGTACTTCGCAACGACGAACGCACGGATCGCGGTACTGACCAACGGCGAGCACTACCACTTCTTCACGGATCTCGACCGGCCGAACAGGATGGACGACAAGCCGTTCCTGCAGCTCGACCTCTCCGACCTCGACGACTCACTCGTGCCAGAGATCCAGAAGCTCACGAGGGACTCCTTCGATCTCGAGTCCGTGGTGAGTGCCGCCGAAGAACTGAAGTACATCGGAGCCCTCAAGCGTGTGCTGGGTGCCCAGTTCCGTGAACCAGACGCCGAGTGGGTGAAGGCGCTCACTGGCCGTGTCTACGAAGGCCCGATCACGCAGAAGGTGCGTGAGCAATTCCGAACGCTCGTGACGAAGGCGATGAAGCAGTTCCTAGCGGATCAGGTCAACGACCGGCTCAAGGCGGCGCTTGGCGGGCAGGGGTACGCGGAGTCCACTGCTCCGCTGACCGGTGAGTCGGCCGCCCGCGAGAGCGTTGCGGAGGCTGTCGAAGAGGCGGACCGCGGGATCGTGACGACGTTCGAGGAGCTCGAGGGCTTCCAGATCGTCCGAGCGATCGCTTGCAGCGAGGTCCCGCCGAGCCGGATCGTCCACCGGGACACGAAGAGCTACATGGGCATCCTGTTGGACGACAACAACCGCAAGCCGCTCGCCCGCCTTCACTTCAACACAGGGCAGAAGTACGTCGGCTTGTTCGACGAGGAGAAGACCGAGACTCGTCACGCGATCGAGACTCCGGAGGAGATCTACAACTTCGCTGAGCACATCCGCAAGAGCGTGCATTACTACGAGTGACTGGCGGAGCGGGCCGTCGTTGCTGACGGCCCGCTCTCGATGGACTGTTCGTGGCTGATGCATCGGCTGTCGAAGCAGGCCGTGTCGCGGTGCTGGTCGTTGAGCCCACCCGCCCCCGGCCCTGGCCAGGGCGCGGTCGGGAAGACCCCGTGAGGACCCTGTGCACGTCGCGCCCCACGCCTCCCGCGACCGCGTAGAATTAGCACTCGACGGTGGAGAGTGCGAGAACGCGCGACGATCGGGAGGTGGCCATGAGCGAGGAACGACGGCTCGACGTGCTGCGTGCGATCGTCGAGGACTACGTCCTGACGAGGGAGCCGGTGGGATCCCGGGTCCTGGCCGAGCGGCACCGCCTGGGCGTGTCCCCGGCGACGATCCGCAACGACATGGCCGCGCTCGAGGAGGACGGGTACATCGCCCAGCCCCACACCTCGGCCGGGCGCATCCCCACGGACAAGGGCTACCGCCTGTTCGTGGACAGGCTCTCGACGGTCAAGCCCCTGTCCTCGCCCGAGCGGCGGGCGATCGAGACGTTCCTGTCGGAGGCCGTCGACCTCGACGACGTCGTGGCCCGCGCGGGGCGTCTGCTCGCTCAGCTCACGGGCCAGGTCGCCGTGGTGCAGTACCCGTCGCTGCGCCGTTCGGGCCTGCGGCACCTCGAGCTGGTGCCGGTCGGCGACCGACGGCTGCTCGTGGTCATCATCACGGACACGGGCCGCGTCGAGCAGCGCACCCTCGAGGTCGCGCAGGCACCGGACGAGGCCACGCTCGCCGAGCTGCGCTCGCGGCTCAACGCCGTGGCGGCGGGCAAGCGTCTCGCGGAGCTCGGCAAGGGCTTCGCCGACGTCGCGCAGGAGTTCCGCCCCGAGCACCAGGACCTCGCGCGCTCGCTCGCGCTGCTCGTCGAGGAGACGCTGTCCGAGGAGTCGGAGGAGCGCATCGTGCTCGCCGGCACCGCCAACCTGGCCCGGGTCGGCATGAGGTTCGAGCACGCGCTGCGACCGGTCCTCGAGGCGCTCGAGGAACAAGTCGTGCTGCTCGGGTTGTTGACCGAGATGGCCGCGGAGACCGGGGTGAGCGTGCGCATCGGTCACGAGACGCAGCTCGAGGGGCTCGCGGAAACCTCGGTCGTGACGAGCGGATACGGTAACGAGGGGGACTCGGTCGCGCTGATCGGCTCGATCGGACCGACCCGCATGGACTATCCCGGGACGATCGCCTCGGTCCGCGCGGTCGCGCGGTACCTGTCGCGCGTCCTGACCGCATGAGTTCGGTTCTTGCGCCGGCGGGCGCCGCGCCGGGTCCTTCGACCCTGGTCGTCACCGCACGGTGTTGTCGGAAGTCGCCGATCCTGGATCGGCGTGCGCTAGTAGAGAGTGACCTGTGAGCGACTACTACGAGATCCTGGGCGTGCCCCGGGACGCGAGCCAGGACCAGATCAAGAAGGCCTACCGCAAGCTGGCCCGCGAGCTGCACCCTGACGTCGCGGGCGAGGCCGCCGAGGACAAGTTCAAGGACGTGTCCCGCGCCTACGAGGTGCTGTCCAGCCCGGACAAGCGCCAGCAGTACGACCTCGGCTCGGACCCGTCGGCCGCCGGCGGGGGCATGGGCGGAGGCTTCGGCTTCCAGGACATCTTCGAGACGTTCTTCGGGGGAGGCCAGGCGCAGTCGGGACCCATCCCGCGCGCACGCCGCGGCCAGGACGCCCTGGTGCGTCTCGACATCGACCTCTCGGAGGCGACCTTCGGGGCGCGCCGCGAGCTCCAGGTCGACACCGCGGTGATCTGCGGGACCTGTTCCGGCTCGTGCTGTCGCCCCGGCACGTCGCCCCGCACGTGCGACGTGTGCAACGGCCGTGGCACGGTCCAGCGCGTGGCGCGTTCGTTCCTCGGCCAGGTCATGACGACCGCCCCCTGTGCCGCGTGCCAGGGCTTCGGCACCGTGATCCCCGAGCCGTGCGCCGAGTGCGCGGGCGAGGGTCGCGTGCGCAGCCGTCGCACCCTGACCGTGAACGTCCCCGCGGGCGTCGACACGGGCACCCGCATCAAGCTCACGTCGCAGGGCGAGGTCGGCCCGGCCGGTGGCCCCGCGGGCGACCTGTACGTCGAGATCCGCGAGCGCAACCACGAGGTCTTCGTGCGTCGCGGCGACGACCTGCACTGCACGCTCCAGGTGCCCATGACGGCTGCGGCCCTCGGGACGGTCCTGGAGCTCGAGACCCTCGACGGCCCGCAGGAGATCGACCTGCGCCCCGGGACCCAGCCCGGGCAGATCGTCACGCTCAAGAACCTCGGCGTCGGCCACCTGCACACCGGTGGTCGCGGTGACCTCAACGTGCACGTCGAGGTCCAGGTCCCGACGGGCCTCGACGAGGAGCAGGAGGAGCTGCTGCGCTCGCTCGCGAAGGCCCGCGGCGAGGAGCGTCCGGACCCGCGCCTGTCCGCCGCGCACCCGGGAGTGTTCTCCCGCCTGCGCGACAAGCTCTCGGGGCGCTGACATGAGCGCGCCGGTCTTCCTCGCGGAGGCGAGCAGCTCGTCGGAGAGCGGGGCCGCGGGTGGCCTCGCGGGCTTCCCGGCGGGTTCGCTCTACGTGCTCGACGGCGCCGAGGGGCGCCACGCGGGCGTCGTCCAGCGGCGCGGGGTCGGGGAGGCGGTCGACGTCGTCGACGGCGAGGGCCTGCGCCTGCGGTGCAGCATCGAAGGTGTCGAGCCCTCCGGGGTCCACCTGCGCGTCCGTGAGGTCGTCGAGGAGCCCGCACCCGACGTCGTGGTGACGCTGGTCCAGGCCCTCGCGAAGGGCGACCGCGACGAGATGGCGATCGAGGCGGCGACCGAGGTCGGCGCCGACGCCGTGGTCCCGTGGCAGGCCGAGCGGTCGATCGTGGTGTGGCGTGGCGACCGCGCGGCCAAGTCGCGCGCCCGCTGGCTCGCGACCGTGCGCGCCGCGACCAAGCAGGCGCGGCGTGCCCGCCTTCCCCGGGTGGACCTCGCGATCGACACGCGCGGGCTCGTCGAGCGCACGCGCCAGGTCGTCGACGCGGGCGGTGCCGTCATCGTGCTGCACGAGGAGGCCGTCGTCCCGCTCGCCGAGGTGGCCCTGCCCGTCCCCGCGTCCCAGGACGTGGCCGCGGCGGGACGAGCGCCCGAGGTGCTCGTCGTCGTCGGGCCGGAGGGCGGGATCTCCGAGAAGGAGGTCGAGGCCCTGACCGGTGCCGGTGCACGCACCGCGCGCCTCGGCCCGCACGTGCTGCGGACCTCGACGGCGGGCCCGGTCGCGATCGCGATGCTCGTCCAACGGCTCGGCCGGTGGGGCGCGGCGGACGACGAGCGGTGACCCCGCACGTGGTGGGGGCGCACCGTCCGCCTCCCGGGCCGTGCCGGCGAGCCGGGGGTAGCCTGCCGTCATGACCAGCAACGACACCTCGCGCCCGACCGACCCGGACTGCCTGTTCTGCAAGATCGTCGCAGGCGAGATCCCCGCGACGATCGTGGCGACCACGGACCAGGCCGTGGCGTTCAAGGACATCAACCCGCAGGCCCCGCTCCACGTCCTCGTGGTGCCCCGCGCGCACCACGGCGACATCGCGCAGCTCGCCGCCGCCGACCCGGACCTCCTCGCGGGGGTCGTGGCCCTGGCCGACGAGGTCGCGAGCGAGCAGGCCGACGGGCAGTTCCGGCTCATCTTCAACTCGGGACCGCGCGCCGGGCAGAGCGTGTTCCACGTCCACGGGCACGTCATCGGCGGCACCGCGCTGGGGTGGAACCCGGCCTGACCGCAAGGACGCTCGTCCGCCCGGTCCTGCGGGCCGCCCGGTGCGCCCGGTATTCGCCCTGACCCCGGCGGACACGCTCGATATCATGGACGCACCACGAACGACCAGACCTGCTGAAGGAGTGCCGCGGCGCAAGCCGGCTCATGCCATCTTCGACACCACCCACACCGAACGGCCCGGCGGCCGCGCACCCCTCCGGGACCCGGGTCGAGCACCGTATCGTCGTGCCGTCCCACGTGCCGATGGTGGACCTGCTCGGCAGCGGTGACGTGGTCCTGCGAGCCATCGAGTCCGGGTTCCCCACGATCGACGTCCATGCCCGCGGGAACGAGATCGCGGTCACCGGCCCCGTCGGCGACGTCGCGCTCGCCTCCCGGCTGCTCGACGAGCTCGTCGAGGTCGTCGAGTCCGGCACCCGCCTCACGCCCGACGTCGTGACGCGCTCCGTCGCGATGCTCACCGCGGCGACCGCGGCCCGCCCGGCCGAGGTCCTGACGTTCAACATCCTCTCCAGCCGTGGCCGGACGATCCGTCCCAAGACGGTCGGGCAGAAGCGCTACGTCGACGCGATCGACGCGAGCACCGTGACGTTCGGGATCGGCCCCGCCGGGACCGGAAAGACGTACCTCGCGATGGCCAAGGCCGTCCAGGCGCTCCAGGCCAAGCAGGTCAGCCGGATCGTGCTGACCCGTCCGGCCGTCGAGGCGGGGGAGCGGCTCGGGTTCCTGCCCGGCTCGCTCTCCGAGAAGATCGACCCGTACCTGCGCCCCCTGTACGACGCGCTGCACGACATGATCGACCCCGAGTCGATCCCCAAGCTCATCGAGGCCGGGACCATCGAGGTGGCGCCGCTGGCATACATGCGCGGTCGCACGCTGAACGACGCGTTCATCATCCTCGACGAGGCGCAGAACACCTCGACCGAGCAGATGAAGATGTTCCTGACCCGTCTCGGCTTCGGTTCCAAGATGGTCATCACGGGCGACGTGACGCAGGTCGACCTGCCGGGTGGGACGCCGTCCGGGCTGCGGGTCATCGAGGACGTCCTGACCGGGGTCGACGACGTCGAGTTCTGCCGGCTGACCTCGACGGACGTCGTACGGCACCGCCTCGTGAGCGACATCATCGACGCCTACGCGCGCTGGGACGTGAGCACCGCGCGCGACGGCGGAGGCCACGCGCACGGCGCCGGGCGCGGCGGCACGGCGCGCCGTGAGCGACCACGAGACACACGAGACCAACGAGAGCAAGGGGCACGCTGATGAGCGTCGAGATCAACAACGAGTCCGGCTACGAGGTCGACGAGGCGGAGTTCGCGGCCCTCGCGCGCTACGTCCTGGACTCGATGCACGTCCACCCCCAGAGCGAGCTCGGCATCCGGTTCGTCGAGTCCGACGTCATGGCCGAGCTGCACGTGCGCTGGATGGACGAGCCCGGCCCCACGGACGTCCTGTCGTTCCCCATGGACGAGCTCCGTCCCGGGCGCGACGGGGACGTGACCCCTGCGGGCGAGCTGGGCGACATCGTGCTGTGCCCCGAGGTCGCCGCGCAGCAGGCGGTCACGGCCGGCCACTCGACGGCCGAGGAGATGCTCCTGCTCACGACGCACGGCATCCTCCACCTGCTCGGCTACGACCACGCCGAGCCCGAGGAGGAGAAGGAGATGTTCGCGCTGCAGCGCAAGCTGCTCCTGACCTTCCTCGCCAGCCGATGACCGAGGTCCCCGTCGCGCTGCTGCTGGTCCTCGCGGTCGTCGGAGTCCTCCTCGCGGGGGCGCTCGGCGCGGGCGAGGCGGCGGTCATGCGTGTCACGCGTGCCGCGGTGGGCGAGGCGGCCGCGGAGGTCGAGGGTGCCACCACCGGCACGAACGGCGGTGGGGCGGGCGGCCCGCTGCCGCCGCGCGTGGTCCGGGTGCGCAGGGTCCAGGCGCTGACCGAGGACCCTCCGCACACCGCGGCGTCGCTCGCGTTCCTGCGCGTCGTCGCCGAGATGCTGGCAGCCTCCTGCGTGACGCTGCTCGTCCTGGCGTGGCTCGACGACTGGTGGCAGGCGCTGCTCGTGGCCCTGCTGTTCGCAGTCCTCGTCGCGCTGGGCTTCGCCCGGGTCGCGCCGCGCGCCCTCGGGCGCCAGCACCCGGTGCGGGTGCTCGTGGCCCTGCCGGGGATCCTGACCCCCGCGGTCGCCCTGACGGGCTGGCTGGTGCGGGTCACGGCATCGCGGGACGAGGCCGACGGGCCGTACGAGCGCGAGCTGCGGGACATGGTCGACCGCGTCAACGAGTCCGAGATCATCGAGGAGGAGGAGCGCGAGATGATCCGCTCCGTCTTCGAGCTCGGTGACACCCTCACGCGCGAGGTCATGGTGCCCCGCACCGACATGATCACGACCCCGGCGTCGACGCCCCTGTCGAAGGCGCTCGCCCTGTTCCTGCGCTCCGGGTTCTCGCGGCTGCCGGTCACGGGGACGTCGGTCGACGACCTCGTGGGCGTCGTCTACTTCAAGGACGTCGTCAAGGTCGTGCACGCCTCGCCCGAGGCGGCGTCGCGCCGCGTCGAGGACGTCGCCCGTCCGGCGATCTTCGTGCCGGAGTCCAAGCCGGTCGACGACCTCCTGCGCGAGATGCAGGCCTCGGCGTCGCACATCGCGATGGTGGTCGACGAGTACGGCGGCGTCGCGGGCCTCGTGACGATCGAGGACGCTCTCGAGGAGATCGTCGGGGAGCTGACCGACGAGCACGACCGGTCCGGCCCCGAGATCGAGGACCTGGGGGACGGGACGTTCCGGGTGCCCGCCCGCCTGCCTCTCGACGAGCTCGGAGAGCTCTTCGACCGCGACATCGAGGACGACGACGTCGACACCGTCGGGGGCCTGCTGTCCAAGGCGCTCGGCAAGGTCCCGCTGCCCGGGTCGGCCGCGGAGGCCCAGGGCGTGCACATGACGGGTGAACGCGTCGAGGGGCGCCGCAAGCAGCTCGCGACCGTGCTCGTGAGCGCCGTCGTCGCCGACCGCGAGGACCCGGACGCCCCGGGGGCGTCGTCGAGCAACGAGGTGCGCGAGCGCACCGAGCCGCGCGAGCGCGGCCACCGAGACCACCAGACGACCCCCGAGCGCGCCGAGCGTGCCGGGCGGACCAGTGACACCCCGCGTCGAGCGGGAGAGTCGAACGAGAGAGAAGCACACCGGTGACCCAGAACGACCACGCAGCAGCAGAGCACAAGGCCGGCTTCGCGTGCTTCGTCGGACGGCCCAACGCGGGCAAGTCCACGCTCACGAACGCCCTGGTCGGGCAGAAGGTCGCGATCACCTCCGGGCGACCGCAGACGACCCGTCACACGATCCGCGGCATCGTGCACCGCCCCGACGCACAGCTCATCCTCGTGGACACGCCCGGGCTGCACCGTCCGCGCACGCTCCTCGGCGAGCGGCTCAACGACCTGGTCCGTGAGACCCTCGCCCAGGTCGACGTCATCGCGTTCTGCCTCCCGGCGGACCAGAAGGTGGGGCCGGGGGACAAGTACATCGCGGCCCAGCTCGCGGAGCTCATGAAGGGCCGCCGCCCGACCCCGGTCGTCGCCGTCGTGACCAAGGCCGACCTCGTCGACCGCGAGACCCTGACGAAGCACCTCCTCGCGGTGGACCAGCTCGGCGAGTGGCAGGACATCGTGCCGGTCTCGGCCAAGGACGGTTTCCAGGTCGAGACCCTCGAGGAGGTGCTGATCAAGCACCTGCCGCCGGGCCCTGAGCTGTACCCCGGTGGCGAGCTGACCGACGAGCCCGAGGCCGTGATGGTCGCCGAGCTCGTCCGCGAGGCGGCCCTGGAGGGCGTGCGCGACGAGCTCCCGCACAGCCTTGCCGTGGTCGTCGACGAGATCGTGCCGCGGGAAGGTTCGGGGAACCCGGAGACGGGTCGGCCGCCGCTCCTGGACGTCCGGGTCAACCTCTTCGTGGAGCGTGACAGCCAGAAGGCGATCATCATCGGGCGTGGCGGTTCGCGCCTGCGCCACGTCGGGACCGAGGCCCGCAAGGGCATCGAGGCGCTGCTCGGCGCGCGCGTGTACCTCGACCTGCACGTCAAGGTCGCCAAGGACTGGCAGCGCGACCCCAAGCAGCTGCGCCGGCTCGGGTTCTAGGGTGTACCCCCGTCCCACGTCGGGCCGTTCCCAGGGCGGGTGGCCCCGCTCGCGCGAGACGATGCCGTCGTGATCTTCCGTACCGCGGCGACGAGCGCCGCCCTCGCGATCGGCCTGGCCCTGGTGGGGGCCGTCACCGGACCCCAGTGGTCGCCCGTGCCGGTCACCGACCATCTCGAACCCACGACGTCGGACACGACGATCGGTGGTCAGGGGCCCGACGTCCAGCCGGTGGGGACGTACGAGGTCACGGAGACCCCGGTCGTCATCCGGCTCGACGGGACGAGTGTCGACGGGATCGTGCGCGAGCCGGTCGACGCCCCCGAGGGGCGCCCCGGGGTGGTGTTCCTCCACGGTGCGGGGACGGGGGCTGCGGACGAGGCGTTCGTCGACGTCGCGACCCAGATGGCGAGCGCCGGCGTCGTGACGCTCGTGCCCTCCAAGCGGCTCGACACGTACACGACGCGGCACCGCGACTACGTCGGCATGGCGGCGGACTACCAGCGCTCGGTGGACCTCCTGCGCACCCGGCCCTCGGTCGACCCCGAGCGGGTGGGGCTCTACGCCGAGTCGGAGGGCACGTGGATCGCACCGGTGCTGGTGGACCAGGACCCGGACGTCTCGTTCCTGGTCATGGTCTCGGCGCCCGTGGTGCCGCCGCGGCAGCAGGCGGGCTTCGCGGTCGACTCCTACCTGCGCAACACGGGGGTGCCGCAGGGAGTCTTCCGGGCGATCCCCCGAGCCGTGGGCATGGAGATGCCGGGCGGAGGGTTCGAGTACGCCGACTTCGACGTCACGCCCTACCTTGCGCGCCTCGACGTGCCGACCCTCGTGGTCTACGGCACGGCGGACCCGTCGATGCCGGTCGAGCAGGGCGCGCTGCGCATCATCGCGGAGGCCGGTGCGAACGGGAACCACGACGTGACGGTGCGCTACTACGAGGGCGCGAACCACGGGATCAAGATCGACGACGTCCTCGTGCCGGAGTTCGCGCGCGACGTCTCGGCGTGGGTCCAGGGACTCATGGGCACGGCGGGCGCCGCCCCGACCGTGGCGGGCGGCCAGCCGAACCAGCTCTACCTCGCGTCCGCCGTGCCCAACCCCCGGTGGTACGGGAACGGTGACATCGTCATCGGGTTCGTGATCGTGGGTGGTGTGCTCCTCGTGGTCGGTCCGCTCATGTGGCTCGTGACGGGCGTGGCACGCAGGCTGCGCCGCACGCCGCGTCCGGCAGGACGGCTCGCCGCGGGTCTTCGATGGCCGCTCGTGGGTCTCGCGGCGGGGTCCGTCGCGACGATGGTGGGCCTCGTCGTCTACCTGGTCTCGGTCGCGAGGCTCGCGCTGGACTACCGGACGGACGCGTGGGTGGTCCAGGGCGGATGGGTCGCGGTGCGTCTGCTGGGCCTGGCGACCGTCGTGGCGGCGGCGTTCATCATCAACCGCCTGTCGGACCTGCGGACGGCGCGCAAGGCGGTCGACGCCTCGGGCGGGGGCGTCGTGGTGCGCCCGGCGACCGGCGTCGGCGCCCGCACGACGCTGTGGGCGACCGTCGCGGGGTCGACGATCCTGCTCGTGACGCTGGCCTACTGGGGCGTGTACCAGCTGGGCATCTGATTCTCGGTCGTCGGCGCCTGGGGTCGTCCCGGCGCTTAGGGTCGTCCCATGGGACGACGTTCGCGGGGCACGGCCAGGTCGAGCGTGCGCGTCTTCGCGATCGAGGAGGTCGACGAGGACCTGAGCGGGCTGGACGGGCCCGGCCCGCGGTCGCACGGCGACGTGCCCGACGGTGCGTCGCCCGTCCAGGGGGCGGCCGTCGGCCGGGTGTCGCAGGTCGGCGCCGGTGACGAACCGCGCGTCGGCGAGCGGCCCGCCCGTCGAAGGTGGTCGCGCAGGGCACGCCTCCTCGTGGGGGCAGGGGCGTCTGTCGTCGCCCTCCTCGCTGTCGGAGGGGTCGTCCGTGGCGAGATGAACGAGTCTGCGCGCGTCGAGCGGGTGGTCGCCGCCGGGGGGATCAGACCGCTGGGCCCGGAGGTGGGAGTCCGGTGGCGGATCGAGCCGAGGTCCTCGGGCGACGACGGCTCGGGATGGTGGTTGTCACCCGTCGTGGTGGACGGGACGCTCGTCGCGCCCGGTAGCCCTGCGGTCGGGTACGACCCGACGACCGGGCGGGAGCTGTGGCGCGGTGCGCCCCGGCCGGCGTCGGACACGGCGCGGGTCACGACCGGGTGCACCGGCACCGGGACGTGGGAGGCGCAGGAGGACCCGTTGGTCTGTACGACGTTCGAGCTCCGGTCGGTCCCCACGGACGGGGCGACGTTCGAGCAGTCCCTCCCGGTGCGCATCGACGTCATGGTCGCCGCGACGGGGGAGCTCACGGGCTCTCGCACGTTCCGCGAGGGGACGCAGGGGGCGGCCGTCTTCGACGACGGCGTCGCCTCGGTCAGGTGGGGGGACGGCGGGCACGTGGTCGTCGACCTGGAGGACCTCGCCACGGGAGAGCTGCGGTGGTCGCGGGAGATCGACGAGGACCGCGGGAGCGGCCCGGGTGAGGACTACCTGGGACTGCAGGACGGTGGGTCGGTGCTCATGGTCGCGGTCGCGGGCCGCCTCGTGACGCTGGACGCGCAGGGCCGGACCGTGGACGAGGCCGAGGACTCGTGGACCAGCCCGTTGCGGGGAGGGCTCGCCGTCGTCCAGCATCCCGACGGCGCCTCGACCGTCCTCGATCCCGACGGGGCGGAGCTCTTCCGCACCCGGGGCACCGTCCAGGAGTTCGCCGTGACGGACGGAGGACCGTCGCGGGTGTTCCTCGTCACGGAGGGCGGCGGTCTCATGGACGAGTCCGGGAACATCGAGCCGCCGCGCACGACCGCCCTCGATGCGGCGACCGGACGGACCCGGTGGAGCGTCGACGGGGTCAGTGCCCCGGTCGCCCAGGTGGGCGAGGTCGGGATCCTGTCGGAGGCAGGTCGGCTGCGGGGGGTGGACCTGGGCTCCGGGAGACGGTTGTGGGAGTCCTCCGACCTCCTGGCCTACTCGTCGGCGTACACCGACGGGACGGACCTGTACCTCGTGGGGACGAGCGCGGGGGGCGGGACCCGGATCACGGCGGTCTCCGTGGACTCCGGGCAGGAACTGTGGTCGAGCCACCTCACCGATCTCTTCGTGTGGGGGGCCAGCGCGCGTGGGACGCTCGTCGTCGCGACCGACGACGGCACCCTGCTGGGCATCGGCTGACGGCCCGCCGGAGCTCCAGGTCGCGCGGACGGTCCGGCGCCATGTCGTGGCGCACCGCCGAGGTGGCGGCACCCCGCCCCGCCCGGTCGACGCATCGGGACTACCGTGGAGAGGTGGCTCCACGACGTCGTGAGCATGATGCCCACGCCGTCGAGCTGGTCGAGGTGGCCGAGCTCGACGACGACTTCGACGCGGGGCCGGCAGGGGCCACCGGACGGACGACGGGGAGCGGCGGAGCGCACCCGGGAGGCACCGCTGCCGGAAGGGCGGGGGCAGGCTCGTCGTCGGTCGGCGCCGGGCGGCCGCCGGGGGGAGCCGACATACCCGGCGCGCACGGCAGGACGAGGGGCCGGCCCGTCCGCGTGGTCCTCGCCGTGGTCCTCCTGGGCTGCGGCGTGGGGGCCTCGCTCGCGGTCGGGGCGGTACTGGAACGGGCGCGGGCGGACCGGGTGGCCGCGCAGGCCGGAGGGCTCTGGCCCGTCGCCTCCGAGCCTGCGAGCCTGTGGCGGGCCTCGACCGGTGAGGGGCTCCCCGCGGCCGTCGACGGGCAGGTGGTGCTCACCGGAGCGGAGGGGGCGGTGACTGCCCGGGACGTCACCACGGGCGACGAGCTGTGGACCGTCCACCTGCCGCCCGGGCCCACGACGTGCGGGCCAGATCTCCTCGACCCTGCCGTGCAGGGTTCGCCGCTCGTGTGCGTCACGGACCGGGGGGCGCCGGTCGGTGCCGGTCGGAGCGACGACGGGTTCCCGTTCCTCGTCTCGGTACTGGACCGGACCGGGCAGGTCGTCGGGTCCCGGGCGCTGACCGCCGGCGTCGAGGCGGCCGCACCGCTCGCGGGAGGGCGCGTCGCGACCGCTGCTCGTGGGGCGGACGGCGTCGTCGTGACGTGGGAGGGCGCGCTCGACGGTGCCGTCGAGCGGGTCCGCACCGTCGGTGTGGCGCCGGCTCCCGTGGACGCGGTCGGGTCCACGGGGGCCGAAGGGACCTCCACGGCAGACGCGCCCGTCGCGGACGTCGGCCTGGTCGTGGCGCGCGGTCTGCTGCACGTCCGTTCCGGCGACGTGTCGGAGACCTTCGACGCTGCGGGGGACCCGTCGGCAGAGTTCTCCAGCGCGCAGGCGCGCGGATGGTTGCGGGAGCGCGGCCTCCCAGGAGGCTCGTCGGCCAGGGTGGTCGACGACCGCCGGACCGGGCAGGAGGACCGCGTGGACGTGGTCGGGCCCGACGGTCGGCAGAGGTTCAGCGTGGCCGGGGAGCCGTTCGTGCCCCAGGTCACCGACGGCGGCCCTCCCCAGGTGCTCGTGGTCCGGATGCCCGGGTTCACGGGGTACGACGCGACCACGGGGCACCGTCTGTGGCATCGGGAGGAGTGGCCCGAGGTGCTCTGGCTCCAGACGGACGACGTCGTCGTGATGGAGTCGGGGTCGCGGCTGCTGGCGCTCGAGACCAGGACGGGCCGCGAGGTGTGGCAGCGCTGGTTGCCGACGGAGATCGTCCGGGTGTTCACCGACGGGGACTCGGTGCTGCTCGCGACGGTCGGCGACGTGCCCGGCGGGACGGACGGTGCCTCGACGAGCGTCGTGTCCGTGAGTCTCTTCGACGGCCGCACCGAGTGGCGCCGGACCCTCGACGGGGAGTACCACGAGGTCGTCTCCGCACAGGGGATGCTGTTCGCCCTGACGAGGACCGAGGTCGTGCGTCTGGGTCGTGGGACGCGCAGGTACAGAGTGGGAGACTTGAGCCATCGGTGATCTACCGGTAGAAACTGACGGGGCCGTCGTGGCCTGATCCGGCGCTCGACCGACACCGAGCCCGGGGTGATCTGTAGGGAGAACGCGATGACCAACGAGACCGACCCTGGGCCCGGCCCCGATCAGCAGCCACGCACTCCCGCCGGAGGGGCGCAGAAGGCTCCGTCGTCGGACGGGTCCGTGAAGGTGTCCGCCGCCGAGCCCGCAGGTGGTGCCGAGCAGAAGCCGGGACCGGCTGCCGGGAGCAACCCGTTCGTCGGAATCCCCGTGAGCGACTACGTGCGGGACGGCGTGGCGGCGCTGCTCCTGTTCGTCGCGCTCACGATGCCGTGGGACGCCGGGCACAAGGCGTCGGACAAGATCGAGGTCATCCTCGTCACGGTCGTCTCGCTCCTTTCGCTCGCCCTCCCGTACCTGGCACGGACCGGCGCTCTGCCGACGACGTGGACGGTGCACACGACCCGCCTCGCGCGTCTCGTCGCGAACGCCCCGTACGTGCTCCTGGCCGCGGTCTACGTCGTCCTGGACCTGGTGAACCGGTCGGTCGACAACGGGTGGGGTGGCGTCGGGACGGCGCTCTCGCTCGGCCTCGCGGGGGCGCTCCTGGCGGCCCAGCCGCGGCAGGCCGAGCTCGGCCCGGTCGAGCAGGACGCGGCGGTGTCGCGGCTCTGGTCGCTCGTGCTGACGGTGATCGCCGGTGTGGCGGTCGTCGGGGCGCTGGTCGCCTTCCTCCTCACCTTCTCCCTGGGGGTTCCCGTCCTGCTGGTGCTCCGGTTCCTCGTCGCCGGGGCCGTGACCGTGGCGCTCGTCGGGTGGCCCGTGTGGGGGATCCTGCGACGTGACGAGGCCTGGCGCCTGGTGCTCGTCGGGCTGGGTGTCGCCCTGGTGGTGCTGTTCGTGCTCAACACCAGCAACCTGCTGGTCAGCTTCGACTCCTTCGCGCTCGGGCAGTTCGGGCTGCTGCTGGTCCCGGCCGCGGCAGCGGTCGCGGCCTCGCCCGCCCTCGCCCGCACCACCGCATCGTCGTCCTCGCCCGTCTCGACCTGGGTCGCGGTCGCGGTGCACGCGCTCGACCTCGTCGTGGTGGTCGCCGTCGGGACCGCGCTGTCCGGTGTCCTCACCCTCGCAGACGGCGGTCGGGGCTCGATCCTGATCCTGTCGATCGTGTTCGGGCTGCTCGCCGCGGGCGCCGCGTTCGTGGCCCGTCGGTCGCTCGCGCGTGACGCGGTGGCCGGGCGGACGCTCGCCCTGGGCGCGGCGGGCGTCGTCGCGATCCTCGGCATCGTCCTTCTCATCGTCGCGACGAACCAGCCAGGTACGGGCTTCGGGACCTCGCTCCTGCTGCTGGCCTACGGGCTGCCGCTCCTCGTGGTGTTCGCCCTCACGGTCCCGGCCGAGGTCAGGACCCATTTCGCGGAGAACCGGCCCGCGTCGCCCGTCGGGTCGGACGCCGCGCCGAGCGCGTACGTCTGGCAGCCGCCCGCGCCGCGCCCGGCGCGTCCCAAGCCTGTGCCGGAGCCCGTCGCGGGCCCGTACGGCAGCGGCAGCTATGCGACCGGCCCGGACGGCTACGGTCCCGAGGCCGGCGAGCAGGAGCCCGATCCGGTCGCAGCCCCGTCGTCGCGCCCGACGCCCGCCCAGACGCCGGTGCAGGCCCAGCCGCAGCAGGCTCAGCCCGTGCAGCAGGTCCGCTACCAGCCGAGCCAGGAGCCGACGCAGCCCGTCCGGCAGGACCCCCAGCCGCAGCCCGCCCGCCCGGTCGAGCAGTACCAGCCGACGCAGGTCCTGCCGGCTCAGGGCGGCTCGTCGTCGCACCCCGTGCAGCCGGTCGTACCCGAGCGCTCGGGCTACGCGGCCCGGCCCGGCTACGCCGCACAGTCCGTGGGGGACACCGCGGTCCTGCCCCCGTACCAGGACCCGCAGCCGGTGGGGTTCAGCGCTGCTCAGGCGCTGGACCCGTCCACCCCGCTCGAGGTGCTCGCGCAGATCGTCCAGGAAGCACCGCACCTGCGGCCCCAGGTCGCGGCGAACCCGTCGACGTACCCCGCGCTGCTCGAGTGGCTCGGCAACCTGGGCGACCCGGCGGTCGACGCGGCGCGGCGTTCGCGCCGCAGCCCGCCCTGGTGGGCTCGCCGGCGGCCCGCCACACGCGTGTCGGCCACCGGGACGTCCCTGACCATCGCCCCGGACGGGAGTACAGTGGCAGCGTGCACGTGACTCAGCTGCTCCTCCTTCGTTGCCGCGACGAGGCCCTCTAGGCCGCATCCTCGTCGCGGTGGTCTGGTGTGCCGGCTGAACAGCACCGACGAAGAGATCGCGAAGGACAAGATGAGCACCACGGCCCAGACCCCCCAGACCAGCACCCGTTCGGCACAGCAGCCGTCGGGCATGCCCGTGCACAAGTACGAGCCCTTCCACCAGCAGTTCGACGTGTCGCTGCCGGACCGGACGTGGCCGGACAAGCGCATCGAGAAGGCCCCGCGCTGGTGCGCGGTCGACCTGCGTGACGGCAACCAGGCGCTGATCGAGCCCATGAACGCCGAGCGCAAGCTGAAGATGTTCCAGCTGCTCGTCGACATGGGCTACAAGGAGATCGAGGTCGGTTTCCCGTCGGCCTCGCAGACCGACTTCGACTTCGTGCGCCTGCTCATCGAGGACGGGCACATCCCGGACGACGTCGTGATCCAGGTCCTGACGCAGTCCCGCGAGCACCTCATCGCCCGCACGTACGAGTCTCTGCGGGGGGCGAAGCAGGCGATCGTGCACCTGTACAACTCGACGTCGCGGCTCCAGCGCGAGGTCGTCTTCCGCACGGACCGTGAGGGCATCATCGCGATCGCGGTGAACGGTGCGAAGTTGTGCCGCAAGTTCGAGGAGACCATCCCGGAGACCGCGGTCTTCTACGAGTACTCGCCCGAGTCGTACACGGGCACGGAGCTCGAGTTCGCGGTGGAGATCTGCAACGAGGTCATCGAGGTCTTCGAGCCCACGCCCGACCGCAAGGTCATCATCAACCTGCCCGCGACGGTCGAGATGGCGACGCCCAACGTCTACGCCGACTCGATCGAGTGGATGAACCGCCACCTCGCGCACCGCGAGAACGTCGTCCTGTCGCTGCACCCGCACAACGACCGCGGGACGGCGGTGGCTGCCGCGGAGCTGGGCTACCAGGCCGGCGCCGACCGCATCGAGGGCTGCCTGTTCGGCAACGGCGAGCGCACGGGCAACGTCTGCCTGGTGACGCTCGGCATGAACCTGTTCAGCCAGGGCATCGACCCGGAGATCGACTTCTCCGACATGGACCGCATCCGTCGCACGGTCGAGCACTGCAACCAGATCGCCGTGCACGAGCGTCACCCGTACGCGGGCGACCTGGTCTTCACCGCGTTCTCGGGCTCGCACCAGGACGCGATCAAGAAGGGCCTCGACGCCATGGCCGCCGAGGCCGAGGCTGCGGGCAAGGGCGTCGACGACCTGGTGTGGGGCGTGCCGTACCTGCCCATCGACCCCAAGGACGTCGGCCGGTCGTACGAGGCCGTGATCCGCGTCAACTCGCAGTCGGGCAAGGGCGGCATCTCGTACCTGCTGCAGTCCGAGCGTCACCTGGACCTGCCGCGGCGCCTGCAGATCGAGTTCTCGCGCGTCGTCCAGGCGTTCACGGACGCGGGTGGGCAGGAGGTCACGGGCGACGACATCTGGCGGATCTTCTCGGACGAGTACCTGCCGGCGGCCCCCGAGTCGGGTCTGGAGCAGTGGGGCCGGCTGAAGCTTCGCGGGACCCGCGCGGTGTCGTCGGAGGACGGCCCCGACACCCTGGCGGTCGACGTGCTGGACCGCGGCGAGCACCTGACGCTCGAGGGCTCGGGCAACGGGCCGGTCGCGGCGTTCGTCGACGCGATCGCGCACGTCGGCGTCGAGGTCCGGGTCCTGGACTACGCCGAGCACGCGCTCTCGGAGGGTGGAGACGCGACGGCCGCCGCGTACGTCGAGTGCCAGGTCGGCGACGACGTCCTGTGGGGCGTCGGCATCGACCCGTCGATCACCACGGCCTCGCTCAAGGCGATCGTCTCGGCCGTGAACCGTGCGGAGCGCTCCGAGGGCTGATTCCTCGACGGGTCCCGCGCCGGACGGCGCGGGACCCGTCGGCGTCTCGTGACGTCCGCGCCGGGTGGCCGGTCGGCCCGGCGGCCGGGTCGCCGGGACGCGGACCGTGCACCGGGACGTCGGTGGCATGACGGACAATGGGGGAGTGGTCCTCTACCGAGACGAAGCGATCGTCCTGCGCGCCCAGAAGCTGGGCGAGGCGGACCGCATCGTCACCCTGCTCACGCGCGAGAACGGCAAGGTCCGGGCCGTGGGCAAGGGCGTGCGCCGCACGTCCTCGCGCTTCGGGGCGCGGCTCGAGCCGTTCATGTTCGTCGACGTCCAGCTCCACGTGGGCAGGTCGCTCGACGTCGTGACGCAGGCGGAGACCGTGGGCCCCTACGCGCGCGCGATCTGCGAGGACTACGGCCTGTACACGGCGGGGGCCGCGATGCTGGAGACGGCCGAACGGCTCGTCGAGGCCGAGAAGGAGCCCGCCGTCCAGCAGTTCTGGCTGCTCGCCGGAGCCTTGCGGTCGCTCGCGGGGCACGCGCACGCGCCGGGCCTGGTGCTCGACTCCTACCTCCTGCGCGCCTTCGCGGTCGCCGGGTGGGCACCGAGCTTCACCGACTGCTCGCGCTGCGGCGAGCCAGGCCCGCACCGGTCGTTCGCCGTGGCCCTGGGCGGGGCGGTCTGCTCACGGTGCAGGCCGCCGGGGTCGACGTCCCCGGCCCCCGAGACCTTCTCCCTGCTCGCGGCGCTGCTCGCGGGCGAGTGGGACGTGGCGGACGCGTCGGACGTGCGCCACCGCAAGGAAGCCAGCGGCCTCGTGGCCGCCTACAGCCAATATCACCTGGAGAGAACGTTGCGATCACTGCGGATGGTGGAACGAGACGACGCGGGTACCCCGCGGGCCGGGGGAGAGGCCTGATGGGGCGACCGATCCAACCGCCGCCGCCGCACCCGTCGGGCGCGACGGCGCCGAACATCCCGGCCCGTTTCGTGCCGAACCACGTCGCGATCGTCATGGACGGCAACGGCCGGTGGGCCAACGAGCGCGGGCTCCCGCGCACCGAGGGCCACAAGGCGGGCGAGGCCGCGCTGCTCGACGTCGTGGCAGGTGCGATCGAGATCGGCGTCAAGCACGTCTCGGCGTACGCGTTCTCGACCGAGAACTGGAAGCGCTCGCCCGAGGAGGTCCGCTTCCTCATGCAGTTCAACCGGGACGTGATCCGCCGTCGCCGCGACGAGATGAGCAGCTGGGGCGTGCGCATGCGGTGGGCGGGGCGCCGTCCGCGCCTGTGGGGCTCGGTCATCAAGGAGCTCGAGGACGCCGAGCGGCTGACCAAGGACAACGACACGTGCACCCTGACGATGTGCGTGAACTACGGCGGGCGTGCCGAGATCGCGGACGCGGCGCAGGCGATCGCCCAGGAGGTCGCGGCGGGCCGGCTCGACCCGAGGAAGGTCTCGGAGAAGACGGTCGCGAAGTACCTCGACGAGCCGGACCTGCCGGACGTGGACCTGTTCCTGCGGTCCTCGGGTGAGCAGCGCACGTCGAACTTCATGATCTGGCAGGCCGCGTACGCCGAGATGGTCTTCCTGCCCGAGCACTGGCCGGACGTCGACCGGCGCAGCCTGTGGCGCGCGGTCGAGGAGTACGCGAGCCGCGACCGGCGCTACGGCGGGGCGATCGACAAGTCGGCGGAGTCGGCCGACATCCCCTGACGTCCTCGGGCACAGAGGTAGAGGGCAGGTGTCGGGACGGAGCCGTCGTCTCGACGCGAGCCCTCTACCTCGACGTGCAGGCACCGGCGCCCTGCACGTGTCGGTGCCCCTCGCTACCCTGCCGGGTATGACTCTTTCGATCGGTATGGTCACGGTGGACTCGACCGACCCGCGCCCGCTGGCGCAGTGGTGGGCCCGGCAGACGGGCGGGAAGGTGATCGACGAGGCCGACGGCTGGTTCCTCGAGGTCGTCCCGCCGCACGAGGGCAAGGGCCCCGTGCTGGGCTTCCAGAAGGTCGAGGACCCGACGCCCGGCAAGAACAAGATCCACCTCGACGCGTCGTCCGCAGACCGCGTGGCAGAGGTCTCGCGACTGCTGGCCGACGGTGCCTCGCTGGTCGCCGAGCACACGATCCCCGGCTACCGGTGGTCGGTGCTCGCGGACCCGCAGGGCAACCAGTTCTGCCTGGGCGAGCCCGACGAGAGCGCGACCGAGATCTCCTGAGAGCGTCAGTCGCGCTCGGTGGGGGCCGCCGAGGGGCCCGAGGAGCCGCCGCGCGTGCGACGCGCGTTCGTGGGCCCCTCGTCCGGCGCATCGAGCAGCAGGTCGGCCACGTCGCCGAACGGGTTGCTCCCGGTCGTCGGGGACGGCGCGTCCGTCGCCACGGTCGGGGCGTCGTCCCTGCCCGACGGCGCCGCGGGGGTCGCGGCGTCCTCGTCGCCGTGCGCGGCGCGGGCGCGGCGGCGTCGCGAGGCCACGACGATCCAGGCCACGAGTCCGACCACGAGCAGCACGAGCACGGCCAGGCCGACGGGGCTGCCGGCCGCGAGCAGCACGGCGGTGTTGAACGCCGCGATCCCGACGGTCGTCCAGATGGCGGCCCAGATGGCGCACCCCGGGAGCAACGCCGCGAGGTAGCGCGGGAGCCGCATGCGGGTGTAGCCCGCCGTCAGGTTGATGACGGTCTGGACCCCGACGGTGAAGAACGACAGCGTGACCGCGATGGGCCCCCACCTGTTGATCGTGGCGATCGCCCGCTGAGCCCGCTCGCCCTCGAGGCGCTTCGCCCACCGGGTGTTGCCCGTGCCACGGGCCACGCCACGACCGACCCAGTACGTGGCCTGCGCACGGACGAACACGATCGCGAAGGCCGCGGCGTAGATGATCCAGTACGGCACGCCGTCGATCGTGAAGATCCCCGTCGACCCGTCGGCCGCCGCGACGACCTCCCGCGCGAGGTGCGGCGCGGAGGCGAGCGACGCCGTCGGGCCCAGGAGGAGCGACACGCTCACGACGCCTGCTTCGCGCGGCACGCCTCGCAGGTACCGAACAGCTCGATCGTGTGCTGGATGTCCGTGAAGCCGTGGACGGCGCCCACCTGGGAGGCCCAGGTCTCGACGGTCGGACCGTCGATCTCGACCGCCTTGCCGCACGAGCGGCACACCAGGTGGTGGTGGTGCTCGGAGCGCTCGCACTTGCGGTACAGGCTCTCGCCGTCCTCGGTGCGCAGCACGTCGACGTCGCCGCCGTCGGCCATGGTCTGCAGGGTGCGGTAGACCGTCGCCAGACCCACGGCATCGCCGCGAGCGCGCAGCAGCTCGTGGAGCTGTTGCGCGCTGCGGAAGTCGGGCAGGTCCTCCAGAGCCTCGGAGACCGCTGCCCGTTGACGGGTCATGCGCTGCATCGCTCGCCACCTTCCACGTGGACGTCGTCGGGGATGTCGGGGTGCGGGTCGTGCGCCGTGCGCGGCCTGCGCCGCACGAGCACGGGTCGCAGGACCGCCACGACCGCGTAGAGGGCGATCGCCAGGACGACGATCGTGGCCCCCGGGGACAGAGTCTGCCAGTACGTGACGGACAGCCCGACCACGCAGACCACGACGCCGATGACCATGGCCAGCGCCATGGTCCGCCGGAACGAGATCGTCACGAGCTGCGCGATCGCGACGGGCACGATCATGAGCGCGCTCACGAGCAGCAGGCCCACGACGCGCATGGCCACGGTCACGGTCAGGGCGGCGATGACGGCGATCGCGATGTTGAGGGCACGCACGGGCAGCCCCGAGGCCCGCGAGAACTCCTCGTCGTAGCTCACGGCGAACAGCGCGGCACGCAGCCCCATGCCGACCGCGAGGATGAGCACGCCCAGGATCAGGGTCAGCCACAGGTCGGTCGGGGAGACGCTCGAGATCGAGCCGAACAGGTACTGCATGAGGTTGCCCGAGCTGCCCCCGGCGACGCCGATGAGCAGGACGCCGCCCGCGATGCCGCCGTAGAACATCAGGGCCAGGGCCACGTCGCCGCTCGTGCGGCCACGCTCGCGCACGATCTCGATGATCACGGAGCCGATCACGGCCGCGACGACCGCGCCGGGGATGGCGAGCGCGTCGTCGGGCACGACGCCCATGGCGCCGCCGACGAGCCAGCCCAGGGCCACGCCCGTGAGGGCCACGTGCCCGATCCCGTCGCCGAGCAGCGACAGCTTGCGCTGCACGAGGTAGGTCCCCATGACCGGAGCGGTCACGCCGACCAGCACGGCCGCGATCAGGGCGCGCTGCATGAAGGGGTCGGAGAGCATCCCGACCAGCTCGTCGAGGGCGTTCACGAGGCGGCTCCACGGTCGATGCGGGCGGGGGCAGGGTTGTGGTGCGTGAGCGGGGCGTCGATGAGGCCCATGTCGATCCCGGCCGAGGCGCCGTGCTCGGCGTCGTCCCCGTGCGGGTGCAGGTGCTCGTGGTCGGGCCCGGCGTGCGCGGCCGTGGCGTGCGGCGGTTCGCCGTCGTGCACCACGAGGCCGTGGCGCAGGACCACGCACCGTTGGATGAGGGGCGCGAGCGCGCCCAGCTCGTGCAGGACGACCAGGACCGTCATGCCACCGCGCGTGAGCTCGGTGAGCGTCGCGGCGAACGCCTCCTGGCTGGGCTGGTCGACGCCCGCGACGGGCTCGTCGAGGATGAGCAGCTCGGGGCTGCGCGCCAGTGCGCGGGCGATGAGCACCCGCTGCTGCTGGCCGCCCGAGAGCTCGTGCACGGCGCTCTGCGCGCGGTCGGCGAGGCCGACGCGGTCGAGCGCCTCGCGCGCCGTGGCGCGCCAGCCGCGCGGCAGGCGGATGCGGCGGCCGTGCAGCAGTCCCGAGGCGACGACCTCCTCGGCCGTCGACGGGACGCCCGTCTGTGCCGAGACGCGCTGCGGCACGTAGCCCAGGTGCGCCCAGGGGACCCGAGGGCCGAGGTCGGAGCCGAGGAGCCGGACGTGGCCTGCCGCGAGCGGGACGATGCCCACGAGGGACTTCACGAGCGTCGACTTGCCCGAGCCGTTCGCGCCGAGCAGCGCGACGACCTCGCCGCGCTCGACCGTGAGGTCGACGCCGCGCAGGATGTCGCTGCTGCCGAGGCGCACGTGCACGCCGCGGGCCTCGATCGCGGGGGGCTCCACGGAGGAAGCCCTGGGGAGGTCCGGAGACGTCAGGGGTGAGGTGCTCATGCGCAGGTCAGGCCGGTGCGCAGCGCCTCCAGGTTGGTCCGCATGACGCCAAGGTAGTCGGTCCCGTCCTTGCTCAGGCCCTCGAGCGGGTCGAGCACCGCGGCCTGGACGCCGACGTCCTGCGCGAGGGTCTGGGTGACCTTGGGGCTCGTGAGGGTCTCGAAGAAGATCGTGGACACGCCGTGGTCGCGGATGATGTCGGCGACCTCGCGCAACCGGGCGGGAGAGGGCTCGGCCTCGGGGTCGATCCCCGTGATCCCGACCTGCTCGAGCCCGTAGCGCTCGGCGAGGTAGCCGAACGCCTCGTGCGACGTGACGAGGTAGGGGCTCGCGCAGCTCGCGAGGCCGGCCTCGTACTCGGCGTCCAGCGCGGTCAGGTCGGCCGTGAGGGTCTCCAGGTTGGCCGCGTACTCGTCGGCGCCGTCGGGGTCGACCGCGGTCAGCTCGGCCGCGACCTGCTCCGCGACCGGGACCAGGCGGGCGGGGTCGAGCCAGAAGTGCGGGTCGAGGCCACCCTCCGAGGAGTGGTCGTGCCCGTCGTCCGCGTGGTCGTCGTGCGTGGCGTGCTCGTCCTCGGCGGAGTCGCTCTCGGCCGTGGTCGACTCGCCCGGGTGCTCCTCGAGACCTGCGGCCTGGGTCGCGTCGACGAGGTGCGCCGGGTCGCGCGCCTCGACGGCCTCGTCGACCGCTGCCTGGAAGCCGGACTGGTAGACCACGAGGTCGGCCGTGCCGATCGAGCGGGCCTGGGCGGGGGAGAGCTCGAGGTCGTGGGGTTCCGCAGCGGGCGGCGTGAGGTTGGAGACCGAGACCCGGTCGCCGCCCACGCGCTCGGCCACGAACTGCAGGGGGTAGAACGAGGCGAGCACCTGGGTGTCTCCTGTGGCGTCACCGCCCGACCCGCCGCCGCCCGACGTGCCCCCGGAGCCGCAGGCCGTCAGGCTGAGAGCCGCCGCGAGGGCGACGGACGTGGCGAGGGCAGCGCGGGAGCGGGGGAGGTTGCGGGGCATGGCATCCATCGTCACTGATATTGATAACGAATGTCAACAAGGGTCGGTGTGGCCTGGCCGACACCCTGCCCGGGCGTCCACGCCGGCCCGACGGCGCCGCTCGCCGTCGGGCCTGCGTCTCACCCCCTGCCACCCGCAGCGCGCCGCCGCGCCGGGAAAGACCGAGTAACCTGGGACGTTGGTGCCCAGGGCCCGTCCTCCTCGCAGCGACGACCGGGGCACCGGCGTCCCGCAACGTCCCGCACGAAGCCACGTGCGGGGTACGCACGATTCCCTGGAGTGATCAACTGTGGCCACTGCGCCTTCTCGACTCGATGCCGTCGTCTCCCTCGCCAAGCGGCGCGGGTTCGTCTTCCCCTCGGGCGAGATCTACGGCGGTACCCGGTCCGCCTGGGACTACGGGCCGCTCGGTACCGAGCTCAAGGAGAACATCAAGAAGCAGTGGTGGCGCACCATGGTCACGAGCCGTGACGACGTGGTGGGCCTCGACTCCTCGGTGATCCTCCCGCGCGAGGTCTGGGTCGCCTCGGGCCACGTCGGCGTCTTCACCGACCCGCTCACCGAGTGCCTCTCGTGCCACAAGCGGTTCCGCGAGGACCAGATGATCGAGGAGTTCGAGGAGAAGAAGGGCCGCGCCCCCGAGGGCGGCCTCGCCGAGATCGTGTGCCCCAACTGCGGCACGCGCGGCCAGTGGACCGAGCCCCGCGACTTCAACATGATGCTCAAGACGTACCTCGGCCCCGTCGAGGACGAGTCCGGGATGCACTACCTGCGCCCCGAGACCGCGCAGGGCATCTTCGTGAACTTCCAGAACGTCGTCGGCGCGGCCCGCAAGAAGCCGCCGTTCGGCATCGGCCAGATCGGCAAGTCGTTCCGCAACGAGATCACGCCGGGCAACTTCATCTTCCGCACGCGCGAGTTCGAGCAGATGGAGATGGAGTTCTTCGTCGAGCCCGGGACGGACGAGGAGTGGCACCAGTACTGGATCGACCTGCGCACCAACTGGTACGTCGACCTCGGCATCGACCGCGACAACCTGCGTCTCTACGAGCACCCGAAGGAAAAGCTGTCGCACTACTCGACCCGCACGGTCGACATCGAGTACCGCTTCGGCTTCAAGGGTTCCGAGTGGGGCGAGCTCGAGGGGGTCGCGAACCGCACCGACTTCGACCTCAAGACGCACTCCGAGCACTCCGGCAAGGACCTCACCTACCGTGACCCGGTCACGAACGAAAAGTACGTGCCGTACGTCATCGAGCCCGCCGCGGGCCTGACGCGTTCACTCATGGCCTTCCTCGTCGAGTCCTACCACGAGGAGGAGGCGCCCAACGCGAAGGGCGGCACCGACGTCCGCACGGTGCTCAGGCTCGACCCGCGCCTCGCGCCCGTCAAGGCCGCCGTGCTGCCGCTCAGCCGCAACGAGCAGCTCTCGCCCAAGGCGCGCGACCTGGCCGCCGAGCTGCGCAAGTTCTGGAACGTCGACTTCGACGACGCCGGGGCGATCGGCCGCCGCTACCGCCGTCAGGACGAGATCGGCACGCCGTTCTGCATCACGGTCGACTTCGACACGCTCGACGACCAGGCCGTGACGATCCGTCACCGCGACACCATGGCGCAGGAGCGCGTCGCGCTCGACCAGGTCACCGCGTACCTGGGTGCGCGCCTCCTCGGCGCCTAGCACGCCCGCCCTCAGGGGCCGGAGAAGGGCCGTCGTCCACCCGTGGACGGCGGCCCTTTTTCTCCTGCCCGGGGTTGGTGGGAGAATGGCCCGGTGACCCTCCCCACCCTTTCCGACGCCACGCGTGCGCCCGAGACCCCGGCGCCCGCAACCGGACACGTGCTGCCGCCCCTGCGGATCGGGCCCCACGTCGTCGAGACCCCCGTGGTCCTCGCCCCCATGGCGGGCGTGACCAACGCCGCCTTCCGTCGGCTGTGCCGCGAGCACGGCGCAGGCCTGTACGTCGCCGAGATGGTGACCAGCCGCGCGCTCGTCGAGCGCAACGAGGAGTCGCTGCGCATCGTCACCTTCGAGGACGACGAGAAGACCCGCTCGGCCCAGGTCTACGGTGTGGACCCCGCGACGGTCGGCGCCGCGGTGAAGATCATCGCGGGCGAGGACCGGGCGGACCACGTCGACCTCAACTTCGGCTGCCCCGTGCCCAAGGTCACGCGCAAGGGCGGCGGCTCGGCGCTGCCGTGGAAGCGGGACCTGTTCACCTCGATCGTGCGCGCCGCGGTCAAGGCCGCCGAGCCGTACGACGTGCCCGTCACGATCAAGATGCGCAAGGGCATCGACGACGACCACCTCACCTACCTCGAGGCCGGGCTCATCGCCCAGCGCGAGGGCGTCGCGGCCGTGGCCTTGCACGCGCGGACCGCCGCCGACTACTACAGCGGCACCGCGGACTGGTCGGCCATCGCGCGCCTCAAGGAGACCGTGACCGAGATCCCGGTGCTCGGCAACGGCGACATCTGGTCGGCCGAGGACGCCGTGCGCATGGTGCGGGAGACGGGGTGCGACGGCGTCGTCGTCGGCCGCGGGTGCCAGGGGCGCCCCTGGCTCTTCGCGGACCTGGCCGCGGCCTTCTCCGGCTCGGACGCGCGCGTGACGCCCGGCCTGCGGGAGGTCGCCGAGACCGTCTACCGCCACGGCGAGCTCATGATCGAGTACTTCGGCGGGGACGAGGGCAAGGGCATGCGCGACCTGCGCAAGCACATGGCCTGGTACCTCAAGGGGTACGCGGTCGGCGGCGAGGCGCGTCAGGGCCTCGCGATGGTCTCGACGCTCGACGAGCTGCGCGGCAAGCTCGACGCGCTCGACCTCGACCAGCCCTACCCGGGAGAGGCCGCCGAGGGGCAGCGCGGACGCGCCGGCTCGCCCAAGAAGCCCCACCTGCCGTACGGCTGGCTCGACTCGCGCGAGCTCTCCGAGGAGTTCGAGGAGAAGCTGCGCGAGGCCGAGCTGAGCGTCTCCGGCGGCTGAGACCCGCCGGAAGGCATGACGACGGCCCGGTGCCGGAGGACGTCCTCCGGCACCGGGCCGTCGTCGTGCGGGCCTCGAGCCGCCCGGGCTACCGGGTCACGCGCGGAACCACACCGTGGTGTCCACCGGGACGCGGACCTGCGGGTCGGCGCTGCGGTCGGTGACCGTGGGGCCGCTCTCGACCAGGACCTGCGCACCGCGGGGCAGGACGACGGGCTCGGAGCCCAGGTTCGCCAGGACGACCACGTCGCCGTTGCGGAAAGCGATGACGTCCGTGGAGTCCGCGTAGGCGTCGACCCAGGCGAGCGAGCCCGCGCCGAGGTTCTCGGCCTTGCGGATCTCGAGCGCGGCCTTGTACATCTCGAACGTCGAGCCGGCGACGCCGTACTGCGCGTCGGCCGCGAGGGTCTTGTACGACTCGGGCTGGGGGAGCCAGGTCTGGCCCGTGGGGCCGAACCCGAGACCCGGGGCCTCGGCCTCCCAGGGGAGCGGCACGCGGCAGCCGTCGCGGCCGGCCTCGGCGCCCTCGGTGCGGAAGAACGCGGGGTCCTCGCGGACCTCGTTCGGGAGCGAGGTGTGCTCGGGCAGGCCGAGCTCCTCGCCCTGGTACAGGTACGAGCTGCCCGGCAGGCCGAGCATGAGCAGGCTCGCAGCGCGGGCGCGGCGCAGGCCGACCTCCTCGTCCGGCTGGGGCTCGTGCGCGAAGATCCCGTTGGGGCGCAGGCCCGGCTCGGCGAGGCCCAGGCGGGAGGGGTGGCGCACGACGTCGTGGTTCGACAGCACCCAGGTCGTGGGTGCGCCGACCTCGTCGGACGCGTTGAGCGAGGCCGCGACGACCGCACGCAGCGGGGCGGCGTCCCAGGCCGTGGTGAGGAACGAGAAGTTGAACGCCTGGTGCATCTCGTCGGGGCGCACGTAGCGGGCCAGGCGCGAGAGCGGCTCGACCCAGGCCTCGGCGACGAGGGCACGGTCGCCGTCGTACTCGGCGAGGACCTTGTGCCAGGCGCGGTAGATGTCGTGCACGCCGTCCTGGTCGAACATGGGGCCGGAGTTGCCGGCACCGGTCGAGCCGTCCTCGGGGGCGCCCGTGTCGGTGCCCTCGACCATCGAGACGGTGCCGTCCCAGTCGGGCAGGCCGTCCTGCTTGACCATGCCGTGCGCGACGTCGATGCGGAAGCCGTCCACGCCCTTGTCGAGCCAGAAGCGCAGGACGTCCTCGAACTCGGCGCGGACCTCGGGGTTGGTCCAGTCGAGGTCGGGCTGGGTCGAGTCGAACATGTGCAGGTACCACTGGCCGGGCACCTCGCCCTCGGCACCGGTCACGACGTGCGCGTCCGCGCCCGCGGTCACGCGGGTCCAGGCCGGGCCACCGAAGATGGACTGCCAGTTGTTGGGGGGCAGCTCGCCGTTCTCGCCCTTGCCCTCGCGGAAGAGGTAGCGCGCACGGGCGGGGGAGCCCTCGGGGGCGGCGAGCGCCTCGACGAACCAGGCGTGCTGGTCCGAGGTGTGGTTCGGGACGACGTCGACGATGACGCGGATGCCCATGCCGTGGGCCGTCGCGAGCATCTCGTCGAAGTCGGCGAGCGTGCCGAACAGCGGGTCGACGTCGCGGTAGTCGGAGACGTCGTAGCCGGCGTCCTTCTGCGGGGACCGGTAGAAGGGCGAGAGCCAGACGGCGTCGATCCCCAGGGCCTTGAGGTGCGGCAGGCGGGCCGTCACCCCGGGCAGGTCGCCGATACCGTCGCCGTTGCCGTCCGCGAAGGAGCGCGGGTAGACCTGGTAGATCACGGCGTCGCGCCACCACTCGCCGGGGCCCGCGTGGGCCGCGTGGACGAGCTGGGTGGCGGTCAGCGCCGTGGCGGAGTCGACCTCGGTCGCCGTGGTCGAATCGATACGAGACATGGAGTACAGGTCCTCACTGTGCGGGGTGTGGCTGGGTGCTGCGAGTTCTGGGTGGCGACGGGTCGTCGCGCCGGCTGCGGTGCGACGGTCCGAGCGGGGATCCGGGCGCGAGAGCGCCTCGGGGATCACCGGAACGGCGACCGAGGTGCGACAGGAAGGTCGTCGCGTCGGGCCGTCGTCCGAGTGTAAGCGCTTACGGCTAGGGGTTGTCGAGTCGGCCGCTCGGCGCGGCGCCCGTCGACCCGCGCACGATCAGCTCCGGCTGGAACAGCAGCTCCGAGCGCGGGGCCCGCTCCCCGGAGATCTCCGTGAGCAGCGCGCTGATGGCCGCCTGTCCCATCGCGGCGACCGGCTGGCGCACGGTCGTGAGCGGCGGGTCGGTGAACGCGATGAGGGGGGAGTCGTCGTAGCCGACGACCGACACGTCCTCGGGGACGCGCAGCCCGCGCGACCGTGCGGCACGGATGGCGCCGAGCGCCATGAGGTCCGAGCCGCACACGATCGCGGTGTGCCCCGAGTCGATGAGCTCACCCGCCGCGGCCTGCCCGCCCTCGACCGTGAAGAGCGTGACCACGATGTGCTCGGAGGCCTGGTCGGCGTCGTCGACCAGGCCGTGCCGCACGAGGGCGTCCGCGAAGCCGGCGAGCTTGCGCTGGGCCGGGACGAAGCGCCCCGGGCCGATCGCGAGACCGATCTTGCGGTGCCCCAGCGACTGCAGGTGGCGCACCGAGAGCTCGACGCTCGCGACGTCGTCGGGCGAGACGAACGGGGCGTCCACGCCCGGCGCGTAGCCGTTGACCAGCACGATGGGCATGCCGCGGCTGCGCAGGCGCTCGTAGCGCTCGTGGCTGGCCTGGGTGTCGGCGTGCAGGCCGGAGATGAAGACGATGCCGTCGACCGCGTGGTCGAGCAGCATCTCGACGTACTCGTCCTCGGTGGTGCCGCCCGGCGACTGCGTGCACAGCAGGGGCGTGTAGCCGTGCTCCGAGAGCAGCGACTCGACGACCTGGGCGAACGCGGGGAAGACGGGGTTCGTCAGCTCCGGGACGATCAGGCCGACCAGGCCGGCCGACCGGTTGCGGAGCTTCTCCGGGCGTTCGTACCCGAGGAGGTCGAGCGCGGCGAGGACGGCCTGGCGCGTCTCGCTCGCGACGCCGACCTTGCCGTTGAGGACGCGCGAGACCGTCGCAGTACTGACGCCGGCCTGCTCGGCCAGATCTGTGAGACGGGTACGCACGTGGGGGAGTGTAGGGGACACCGGACCTCCTCGTCCTGGTTGCTCGCGGGCTGGATGTCTCAGTCCCGGAGGCGGTGCGCGATGAGCTGTTTCATCGTGATGTGCAATGCGTTGCATGAAAGTTACCGCAAGCGCTTGCATCATGGCTACCCGGCGTCGTACGGTCGTCCCCATCAGGGCCGAGGAGGGCAGGTTCGCCACCCTTGGCTGACATCTCGATTGCTTGGGAGTGACTCAGATGCGACGGAGCATCCTTCTTGCCGCAGCGCTCGGCACCACGCTGGCGCTCACAGCCTGCTCCGGCGGCGGTAGCGGAGACGACCCCACCACGGGGGCCGAAGACACGACCGGTGCGCTGACGGTCTGGGTCGACGAGACCCGCCAGGCCGCGGTCACGGACGCTGCGAAGGCCTTCGAGACCGAGACCGGCACCAAGGTCGAGGTCGTCCTCAAGAACTTCGACGACATCCGCGCGGACTTCCTCGCGCAGGTCCCGACGGGCAAGGGCCCCGACATCACGGTCGGCGCGCACGACTGGCTCGGCGAGTTCACGACCAACGGTGTCGTCGCACCGCTCGAGCTCGGCGACAAGGCCGCCGAGTTCGAGAAGGTCTCGATCGAGGCCTTCACGCAGGACGGCCAGGTCTACGGCCTGCCCTACGCGACCGAGAACATCGCCCTGATCCGCAACACCGCGCTCGCCGCGACCGCCCCCGCCACGTGGGACGAGGCCGTCGCCGCCGGCCAGGCGGCCGGGACCAAGTTCCCGATCCTCGTCCAGTCGGACGGCGCCAAGGGTGACCCCTACACGCACTACCCGTTCCAGACGTCGTTCGGCGCTCCCGTGTTCGCGCAGAACGAGGACGGCTCCTACAGCTCCGAGCTCGCGATGGGCGGCCCCGAGGGCCAGGCCTTCGCGACGTGGCTCGGCGCGCAGGGCGCAGCCGGCACGCTCAGCCAGGACACGACGTACGACATCGCGGTCGAGGCCTTCAAGAACGGCGAGTCGCCCTTCATCGTCGGCGGCCCGTGGATGATCGAGTCCTTCGAGGGCCTGAACCTCGCGATCGACCCGATCCCCAGCGCCGGTGGCCAGACCGCTCAGCCGTTCGTGGGCGTCCAGGGGTTCTACCTGAGCAACCAGAGCAAGAACGCGCTCGTCGCCAACGACTTCCTCGTCAACTTCCTCTCGACCGAGGAGGCCCAGACGGCCCTGTACAAGGCGGGCAACCGTTCGCCGGCACTGACCGTCTCGGCCGACAAGGCCGCCGCGGAGGACCCGATCATCGCCGGCTTCCGTGCCGTCGGTGCCGACGCCCTGCCCATGCCCTCGATCCCCGAGATGGCTTCCGTGTGGAGCTTCTGGGGCGTGACCGAGGCAGCGATCGTCGGCGGCGCCGACCCGATCACCACCTGGGACAAGATGATCGCCGACATCCAGGCAGCGATCGGTTCCTGATCACCTGACACCCTGGCCGTGGCGCCCCACCGGGCGCCGCGGCCGCGGGTCGTCGGCGCAGCCCGCACGAGCGGCGCTGCGCCAGCCCCATGACGCGGGCCGGTACCCGTGTCGCACGACTACGGAGGCTCGATGTCCGCCCCACAGATCACGCCCACCGACACCGCCGTCGGCGCTCCGGAGGACTCCGGGCCGCCCGAGGGGCCGCGCAGGGAACGCCCGCGCCGGGACCGCGACGGGTCGCACGCCCGGAACTACAGCCCCGGGTTCTTCGCCAAGCTCGCCCTCATGGCCGTCATCGACGCGCTGGGCGTGTACGTGGTCTGGTCCGCGTGGACGGCCGAGTCGTACGGCATCCTCGCCGCGTCGGCGGCCATGCTGGTCGCGGCCAACTGGGTCTACTTCTCCAAGCGCGCGCTGCCGCTCAAGTACATCCTGCCGGGCCTGATCTTCCTGCTGGCCTACCAGATCTTCGTGGTGGCCTACACGGGCTACATCGCCTTCACCAACTACGGCACGGGGCACAACTCGACCAAGGAGCAGGCGATCGAGGCCCTGCTCGTCCAGAACGAGCGCCGCGTCGAGGGGTCCGAGTCGGCCCCGCTCACGGTCGTCGAGGACGGCGGCACGCTCGCCTTCGCGATCGTCACGCCCGACGGCGACGTCGAGGTCGGCTCGGCCGAGCAGCCCCTGACCGTGGTCGACGACGCGACGGTCGAGGCCGGTCGCGCGACCGAGGTCCCCGGGTACACGGTCCTCGAGCGCGGCCAGGTGCTCCAGCGCCAGGAGGAGGTCACGAACCTCCGCGTCCCCGTGTCCGACGACCCGGAGGACGGGTCGATCCGCACCCCGGACGCCATGACCGGGTTCGTCTACACCTCGACGCTCGAGTACGACGACGCGGCCGACACCATGACGGACACGACGACCGGGACCGTCTACACCCCCAACGACGACGGCCAGTTCGAGGCCGCGGACGGCACGACGCTCGCCGTCGGGTGGCGGGTGGCGGTCGGGTTCGACAACTTCGTCACGGCCTTCTCCGACGGGCGCTACGCGCAGCCCTTCGTCAAGATCCTGGCGTGGACGTTCGTCTTCGCGATCGGGTCCGTGGCGACCACGTTCCTGCTGGGCCTGTTCCTCGCGATCACGTTCAACGACGTGCGCATGCGCGGTCGCAAGATCTACCGCGTGCTCATGATCCTGCCGTACGCGATCCCGGGCTTCCTCGCGGCGCTGCTGTGGTCAGGTCTGCTCAACACACGGTTCGGCTTCGTCAACGAGGTCCTGCTGGGCGGGGCGGAGATCCCGTGGCTCACGGACCCGGTGCTCGCGAAGCTCTCGGTGCTCTTCGTGAACCTGTGGCTGGGCTTCCCCTACATGTTCCTGATCTGCACGGGCGCCCTGCAGTCGCTGCCGTCGGACGTCATGGAGGCCGCGAAGATCGACGGCGCGGGTCGCTGGCGCACGTGGCGCTCGGTCACGCTGCCGCTGCTGCTCATCTCGACGGCGCCGCTGCTGATCTCGTCGTTCGCGTTCAACTTCAACAACTTCACGCTCATCTACATGCTCACCGGGGGTGGTCCACGGTTCGGGGACGCCTCGGTCCCGCTGGGGCACACCGACATCCTGATCTCGATGGTCTACCAGATCTCCGGGGTCGACGGGTCGGCTCCGAAGAACTTCGGGCTCGCGAGCGCGCTGTCGATCGTCATCTTCGTGATTGTCGGCACCATCTCTGCCCTGGCCTTCCGGAGCACCCGCAAGTTCGAGGAGATCAACTGACATGGCGACCACCTCTGTCTCCGCTCCCGTCGGTTCGGCGGGCTCGTCCTCCGGCGGCGCGTCCGGTCCCGAGGGCCGCACGCGCATGAAGCCCGGCCGCTGGTTCAGCGAGCTCGGCTGGCGTCACCTCGTGGGCGTCGTCGCGGTCGTGTTCTCGGCGTTCCCGCTGGTCTACGTCCTGTCGGCGTCGCTGTCGGAGAACGGCACCCTCACGGGCTCCAACTCGCTCTTCGCCGACGTGAGCTCGGTGAACTACGCGGAGCTCGGCGACTCGCTGTTCTGGACGTGGATGCTCAACACGCTCGTGATCGCGGTCGCGACGTCGGTCGGCACCGTGCTCATGGGCGCCGCTGCGGCGTACGCGTTCTCGCGGTTCCGCTTCACGGGTCGCCGCACGGGCCTGACCTCGCTGCTGATCATCCAGATGTTCCCGCAGATGCTCGCGTTCATCGCGATCTTCCTGCTGCTCCTGAGCCTCGGCGACGTGGTCCCTGCCCTCGGCCTGGACAGCAAGCTGGCGCTGATCTGCGTGTACCTCGGTGGCGCGCTGGGCGTGAACACGTTCCTCATGTACGGGTTCTTCAACACGGTCCCGCGCGAGCTCGACGAGGCCGCGAAGCTCGACGGCGCGACGCACGCCCAGATCTACTGGACGATCATCCTGCGCCTCGTGGCGCCGATCCTGGCCGTCGTGGCGCTGCTGTCCTTCATCAGCACGTACGGCGAGTTCATGATCGCCCGCATCGTCCTGACCTCGGAGGCCAACTGGACGCTCGCGGTCGGCCTGTACGGGTGGGTCTCGTCGCTGCGCGAGGCGAACTGGGGCCTGTTCACCGCAGGCGCGGTCATCTCGACGCTCCCGGTGCTGGCGCTGTTCCTCTACCTGCAGAAGTACATCGTGGGCGGCCTGACGGCCGGCTCGGTCAAGGGCTGACCCGTGAGCACCACCAGGCCCGACGACGCCACGTCTGCCGGGAGGGCCGGCTCGCCTCGCGAGGTGGTCACCCTGGCCGCCCACCACGACGGCTCCGAGGTCCACGTCCCCGGCGGCACGCCCGCCCTGGGGGACGTGGTCCCGGTCCGGGTGCGCGTGCCACGGGTGCCCGGCGGTGCCGACGCGCAGGTCCGGGCCGTGTGGCTGCGGACCGTGCGCGACGGCGAGCCGCGCCTGACGGAGGCGCGGCTCGACCGGCAGGACGAGCACGAGTCCTGGTACGTGGCCGACGTCCTGGTCCACAACCCGGTCACGAGCTACCGGTTCTTCCTGGACGTCCCGGGAGGGTACCGGTGGCTCAACGGGCGCGGGGTCTTCGACCGGGACGTGCCGGATGCCGCGGACTTCCGCCTGACCGTGCACCCGCCCGCACCGTCCTGGATGGGCGACGGCGTCGTCTACCAGGTGTTCCCGGACCGGTTCGCCCGCTCGGCAGAGGCGGACTCACGGCCGGTCCCGGACTGGGCGCAGCCCGCCGGCTGGGACGACGAGCCGCTCGCGGCCGGGCCCGGCGTCGGGACGCAGTACTACGGCGGCGACCTGCGAGGGATCGAGGAGCACCTGGACCACCTCCAGGCGCTCGGCGTCGGGACGGTCTACCTCACCCCGGTCTTCCCGGGACGCTCCAACCACCGCTACGACGCGAGCACGTTCGACCACGTCGACCCGCTGCTGGGCGGCGACGAGGCGTACGCGTCGCTCTCGCGGGCCGTGCACGCGCGCGGCATGCGGCTGCTCGGCGACCTGACGACCAACCACACGGGCGCGGGCCACGAGTGGTTCGAGCGCGCGCACGCCGACGAGGCGAGCGCCGAGCGCGACTGGTTCTACTGGACGCCGGGCGAGCCCGGGTACGTGGGCTGGCTCGAGCACGCGTCGCTGCCCAAGCTCAACTACGGCTCGCCCACGCTCGGGGCGAGGATGATCGACGGGCCGGGCTCCGTCGTCGGGCGCTACCTGGGCGAGCCCTTCGCGCTCGACGGGTGGCGCATCGACGTCGCGAACATGACGGGCCGCTACGCGGACGAGGACCGCACGCTCGAGATCGCGCGGCGGATCCGCGCGACCATGGCCGCGATCAACCCCGACGCGGTCCTGGTGAGCGAGCACTTCCACGACGCCTCGCTCGACCTCGCGGGCGACGGCTGGCACGCCAACATGAACTACTCGGCGTTCACGCGCCCGATCTGGACGTGGCTCGCGCCGCACGACTCGACCGTCCCGTTCCTCGGGCTGCCCGTGACGACACCGCGCCGCGGCGGGCGCAGCATGGTCGAGACGATGCGCGACTTCGACGCCGTGCTGCCGTGGTCGGTCACGTCGCGACAGTGGAACATGCTCGGGTCGCACGACACCCCGCGCCTGCGCTCGATCGTGGGCTCGGCCGAGATGGTCGAGGTCGCCGCGACGCTCCTGCTGACCTACCCCGGCACGCCCGTGATGTTCGCGGGCGACGAGGTGGGGCTCACGGGCACCAACGGCGAGCACGCGCGCGTGCCCATGCCGTGGGACCGCCCCGAGCGCTGGGACGGCGACACGTTCGAGGTCTACCGGCGGCTCGTCGCGCTGCGCCGGGGGAGCCGGGCGCTGCGCGAGGGCGGACTGCGCTGGCTCGTGGTCGACGACGACGCCGTGGCGTACCTGCGCGAGACGCTCGACGAGCGCGTGCTCGTCGTCGTGGCGCGGGACGCGTGGGACGGGGCGCGCCTGCCGCGGCACCTGCTCACGGGCGCCGACGCCGAGCGGCTGTACGGCGACCTGGGCCTGCGCGTGACGCCCGACGGGCTCGACGTGGCGGGCGACGGCCCGGGCGTCGGGGTGTGGCGGCTGGCCTGAGCCGGTTCGCGTGCGGGGGGCGGCGCACCACGGCGACCCGCCGCGTCGATAGGGTGGGACCCGTGCCCCACACGATGCCAGGAAGTGCCCTCGGATACTCGGCCGACGACGTCGAGCGGTGGGTCCCCGAGCCGCCCAAGAGCAAGGCCCGCACTCCCTTCGAACGGGACCGGGCGCGCGTGGTCCACTCCTCGGCCCTGCGGCGCCTCGGCGCCAAGACCCAGGTCCTCGGGCCGGGCTCCGACGACTTCGTGCGCACGCGCCTGACGCACAGCCTCGAGGTCGCGCAGGTGGGCCGGGAGATGGGGCGCGCGCTCGGGTGCGACCCGGACGTCGTCGACACCGCGTGCCTGGCCCACGACCTGGGCCACCCGCCGTTCGGGCACAACGGCGAGCGGGCGCTCGCGGAGATCATGGCGGACCACGGCGGCTTCGAGGGCAACGCCCAGACGCTGCGTCTCCTGACGCGCCTCGAGCCCAAGGTCTTCGCAGCCGACGGCACGCCCGTGGGGCTCAACCTGACCCGTGCGAGCCTCGACGCGAGCGTCAAGTACCCGTGGCGCCGGGGCGAGGGGCCGCTGCGCGCCGACGGGTCCACGACGCACAAGTTCGGCGTCTACCCCGACGACGTTCCCGTCTACGCGTGGCTGCGCGAGGGCGCCCCTGAGCACGTCAAGTGCATGGAGGCCCAGGTCATGGACCTGGCCGACGACATCTCCTACTCGGTGCACGACGTCGAGGACGCGATCGTGGGCGGCAAGCTCGACCTCGCGGTCCTCGCGGACCGCGACGAGCGGGCGCGCGTCGTGGCCGCGGTCCGCGCCTGGTACGGCGACGCGTACAGCGCGGACGAGCTCGACGCAGCGATCTCCCGGCTCGAGGCCACCGGCCACCTGATGCGCGGGTTCGACGGGTCGCGTCGGGCGCTCGCAGCCCTCAAGGACTCGACGAGCCAGCTCATCGGGCGCTTCAGCGGGTCGGCGCAGGCCGCGACGCGCGAGGAGTACGGTGACGGTCCGCTCACGCGCTACTCGGCGCGGCTGGTCGTCCCGGAGACGACGTCCGCGGAGATCCTCGCGCTCAAGGGCATGGCGGTCGCGTACGTCATGGCCCCGCGCGAGCAGGAGCCGCTGCACCACCAGCAGCGGCAGGTCCTGGCGGACCTCGTCGGGGTCTTCATCGACAAGGCTCCTGGTGCGCTCGAGGCGCCGTTCGCGGCGGACTGGGTCGAGGCGCCCGACGACGCCGCTCGCCTCCGGGTCGTCGTCGACCAGGTCGCGTCGCTCACCGATGTGAGCGCCTACCAGCTCCACGAGCGGTGGGTCTCCGGGCCGCGCTGACCTCGACGCGGCGACGGCCCGGCCCCTGGTGGGGGCTGGGCGGTCGCCGCGTTCGTGGGAGTCCGGTGAGGGCAGGCCCGACGTGCTCAGCCGAGGGTGGCCGTGAGCTGGGCGACGAACTCGTCGAGCGCGTAGGGGATGCTCAGGACGGTCGGCGCGGACGTCGCCATGGCGTAGTCCATGCCGACGACGCGGATCACGCGGTCGTCGACGACCGAGGGCAGCGCCGCGAAGAGCGGGTTGCCCATGAGGGTGTCGTAGACCGTCTCGTCGACGTCGATGAGGATGAACGCGTCGGCGTCGAGCGTCGGGATGAGCTCGGAGCTGACCGAGACCGACGACGCGTCCTCGGCGCCGCAGACCGTGAGGGTGCCCGGGGACGGCACGAGCCCGATCTGGGTCAGCAGCTCGATGCGCGGGTCAGAGGGGCAGAAGACGATGAGGCCGCCCTCGCCGTTCATCGCGTACGTGATGGTCTTGCCCTGGAGCCCGGGGTGGGCTGCGGCCGTCTCGGCGACCTTCGTCCCGACGCCTTCGACGAGCTCGTCGGCCTTGGCGGGCTGCCCCAGGGCGGCCCCGATCATCGTGGTCTGGTCCTGCCACGACGTCTCCCACGCGGAGCCCGGGAACGCGACGGTCGGGGCGATCTCGGAGAGGCGCTCATAGGCCGTGTCGGTGATGCCCGAGTAGACGGCGATGATCACGTCGGGGCGCAGGGCCGCGATCTGCTCGAACGGGACGTCGGGGTTGCTCGTGAGCAGCTCGGGCGTGGCTCCCTGGAAGGTCTCGGTCAGCCAGGGGAGGATGTCGTCCTCGATGCCGGGGCCCGTGAACCTCTCGATGCCCACGGGCACCTTGCCGAACGCGACGACCGCGTCCTGGCTGCTCCAGCCGATCGTCACGACGCGCTGGGGCTCGGCGTCGATCGTCGTCGAGCCGTATGTGTGCTCGATCTCGACCGGGAACGCGTCGGCCTCGGCGAGGTTCGTCGTGGCGACGTCGGCTCCGCCCGCGGGGGCCGGCGTCGAGCCGTCGGTCCCTCCCGTCGAGCAGGCCGCGAGCGCGGCCAGGGTCGTGAGCGCGGCGACGGCGCCCAGGAGACGGCGCCGGGGAGCGGTGCGACGGCGGGTGGTGGTCGGGGTCATGAAGGGTCCTCCGTCGGGCGTCTCGCAGTGCGACTCGACGCCCGCTAGTTAGATGAGCCTAGCCTTAGTTGGCGGGACGAAGGTGAGGCTAACCCGGGCGGGATCGAGAAATCCTGCCAGCGATGACCGATTTCCCGCCAAGGTCAGTGGCCGGGCGCTCCGAGCAGGCGCGCGTACGCGGCAGGCGACATGCCCGTGGTGCGGCGGAAGACCGTGACGAACGTGCTCGGGCTCGAGTACCCGACCTCGCGGGCGACCTCGCGGACCGGGCGACCCTCGGCGAGCAGCACGAGAGCCGCGCCCGTGCGCGCGAGGATGCGCCACTGCGCGAACGACAGCCCCGTCTCCTCGACGAACCGGCGCATGAACGTGCGGGGGCTCGTGCCGATCTCCGACGCCCAGGCGTCGAGCGAGCGCCCGTCCCCCGGGGTCGCGAGCAGACGGTCCGCGACATGGCGGAGGTCCACGTCGCGCGGCATGCGCAGCTCGATGCTCGCGGCGGGCAGCGGCACGATCTGCTCGACCGCGAGCGCCTGGAGGTTGTGGCGGCTCGCGTCGGGCATGACGGCCGTGCGGCCGTGCAGGAGCAGCTCACGCAGCAGGGGAGTGACGGGCACGCCGACCACGCTGTCCCACCGGGGGACGGCCTGGTCCGGGTTGAGGTACGTGGCGTAGACCGTCACGTCGGGATCCGCCCGGACCTTGTGCGGGGTGCGGGCGGGCAGCCAGATGCCGAGCGTCGGCGGGACCAGCCACCGGCGCCCCTGGGTCTCGACGTCGAGCGGACCGCCCTCGCACCACACGAGCTCGTGCTCGTGGTGCACCTCGCCCGGCCACTCACGGGCGTGCCCGGGCTCGAACACGATGGTCGCGAGGCTCCAGGGGTCCGCGACGAGACGGCCCTCGGGGGCCCGGTACTCGACCCACGGCTCGTCGGGGGACGACGGAGCACCCCAGAGGCGGATGCTCCCGGGGTGCTCGTCGATCGTCATGGGCAGGACGTTACCGCCCGTGCCCGCCCGGCCGGCTGATCGGCCGGCCCGGGCGACCGGCTCAGCCGGCCGGCTGCTCGCTCATCCAGGCGTCGCTCGCGCGCTGCACGTCCTCGGGCGTGACCGAGTCGGCGACCGTCGTGAAGTACCACCGGTGCCCGAACGGGCACCGCACCGAGGCCTGCCGGAAGCCCTCGAACCAGTCCGCGGGCTCCGACGTGCTCGTCGCGCCCGCGGCGATCGCTCGGGCGTACGCGGCGTCGGTGTCCGGGACGGGCACGGTGAACGACACGGGGGTCGGGCCCTCGGGATCCGGCGCCACCGACCCCGCGCCCGGGAACTCCTGGGCGACCGTGAACGTCGAGAACCCGGACGTCGTGGGCAGGCGCAGGTCGGAGTGGACGATCACGTCGCCGGCCGTGATGACGTCGTCGACCTCGGCGCCGAACGCCGCGGTGTAGAAGTCGATCGCGGCGCGCGCGTCGGCGACGGCCAGGTTCGGGTGCAGGGCTGACATGTCCATGGTTCCTCCAGGGGTCGGTGCTGCCGGGTCGTGGTGCCTCCGTTCCATCGTCGTGTCGGTGCGCGGTGGCAGTCTTGGAGGAATGCGACACGAACCCGCGGGCGCCGCCGGCGCCCCGAGCAGCCCCGGTGGCCCGGGCGCTCCCGGCGTCCCGTCCACCACGTACGGCGTGGTGGACCCGGCGGCCGCGCGCCGGGCGTTCGCGCTCGAGCGACTGCCCGCCCCGGCCGACCTCGCGGACCGCGTCGACTGGTTCTGGCTCGTGCGCTGGGACCTCCCGGTCGGGGAGTCGTTCACCCAGACCGTGATCCCGCACCCGTGCGTCAACCTCGTCGCGGAGCCGAGCGGGTTCGCGGCCCACGGCATCCCCGACGGGCTGTTCGACCGCACGCTGCTCGGGACCGGCGTCGTCGTCGCCGCGAAGCTGCGCCCCGGGGCGCTGGCCGTGCCGCGCGGGACGTCCCTGCCTGCGTCGGACGTCCTGGGGCCGGGGGCGGACGAGGCGGGGGAGCGCGCCCTCGCGCTCGCCGACCGCGGCCAGGACGAGGCCGCGGTCGGCGTCCTCGCGGACCTCCTGCGCGACCGGCTCACGCCCGACCGCGCGCTGGCCCAGGTCTCCCGCGTGCTGGACGCCGTGACGTCGGGCGAGCTCGGCCCGCACGCCCGCGTCGCCGACCTCGCGGGCGTCGCGGGCACCAGCACGCGCAGCCTCCAGCGCCTCCTCGGCGAGCGCGTCGGCGTCGGGCCCAAGTGGGTCCTGCAACGTCACCGCGTCCACCTGGCCGCCGAGCGCCTGGCCACCGACCCCGGGCAGGACCTCGCGGCGCTCGCGGTCGACGTCGGCTACTACGACCAGGCGCACCTCGCTGTGGACTTCGTCTCCGTGACCGGTCACACCCCGGGCGCGTACGCCCGCCGGTGCGCGGAATCGCGGGCCCGGCTGCTGCAGCTCGCGTCCTCCTGAGCGGGTCGAGGGGCGGCCTGTGCCGCCTCGGGCGCGGACCCGGCGTGACACGTGGGCGGCGGCACCTACACTCGGGTACGTGGCAGGTCTGATCCGACGCGAGGACGTCGACGCGGTGCGCGAACGCGCGAGGATCGACGAGATCGTGTCCTCGCACGTGACCCTCAAGCCCGCCGGCGTCGGGTCGCTCAAGGGGCTGTGCCCCTTCCACGACGAGCGCTCCCCGTCCTTCCACGTCCGCCCCCAGGTGGGGCGCTGGCACTGCTTCGGCTGCAACGAGGGCGGCGACGTCATCTCCTTCGTGCAGAAGATCGACGGCATGACCTTCACCGAGGCCGTCGAGTACCTCGCGGACCGCGTGGGCGTCCAGCTGCGGTACGAGGAGGGCGGCGGCCCGCGCAGGACCGAGGAGCCCGGTAAGCGCCAGCGCCTGCTCGAGGCTCACCGCGTGGCTTCGCAGTACTTCTCCGAGCAGCTCTTCGCACCCGGCGCCACGGTCGCGCGCACGTTCCTGGCCGAGCGCAGCTTCGACCGCTCGGACGCCGAGCGCTTCGGCGTCGGGTTCGCGCCGACGGGCTGGGACTCGCTCCTGCGGCACCTGCGCGGGCGTGGCTTCACCGAGGCGGAGCTGATCGCGTCGGGCCTCATGAGCCAGGGCCAGCGCGGCATCTACGACCGCTTCCGCGGCCGCCTCGTGTGGCCCATCCGTGACGTCACCGGCGAGACCATCGGGTTCGGTGCGCGCAAGCTCTTCGACGAGGACCAGGGCCCCAAGTACCTCAACACCCCGGAGACCACGCTCTACAAGAAGTCCCAGGTGCTCTACGGGATCGACCTCGCCAAGCGCGAGATCGCCAAGAACAAGCGCGTCGTGGTCGTCGAGGGGTACACCGACGTCATGGCCGCGCACCTGTCGGGCGTCACGACGGCCGTCGCGACGTGCGGCACGGCGTTCGGCACCGACCACGCGCGCATCGTGCGCCGCCTCCTGGGGGACACGACCGCGGGCGGCGGGCTCCAGCTCGCGTCGGGCGCGTCGCTCGGGGGAGAGGTCGTCTTCACGTTCGACGGCGACGCCGCCGGTCAGAAGGCCGCCGTCCGCGCGTTCGGCGAGGACCAGCGCTTCTACGCCCAGACGTTCGTCGCGGTCGAGCCCGGCGGCATGGACCCGTGCGAGCTGCGCATGGCGCGCGGCCCCGAGGGCGTGCGGGCGCTCGTGGACGGGCGACAGCCCCTGTTCGAGTTCGTCATCCGCACCACGCTCGCCACGTTCGACCTCGACACCGCCGAGGGGCGCGTGGCCGCGCTGCGCGCCGCGGCGCCGGTCGTCGCGGGCATCCGCGACACGGCCCTGCGGCCCGAGTACGCGCGCATGCTCGCGGGCTGGATCGGGATGGACTCGGAGTCGGTGCGGCGTGCGGTCGCGGCGGCGGGCAAGGCCGGGGTCCTGCAGACGCTCCCGGCCCCGGTGCGCCCGGCACCCCCCGGGCCCGACGACGCAGCCTCCGCGGCGCCGTCGGGCCCCGTCTTCGCGCAGCCCGACCCGCGCGACCCCGTGGCGCGCCTCGAGCGGCAGGCGCTCGTCGTCGCGCTCCAGTACCCGCAGTACGTGCCGGCCGAGGAGTTCGACGCGTTCTCCGAGACCGCGTTCGCGACGCCGGCCTGGCGGGCCGTGCACGACGCGATCCGGGCTGCCGGGGGCATGGCGGGCGCCGCCGCGCACCCCGCCGGGCAGTGGGTCGAGCACGTGATCGAGCAGGCCCCCGAGACCGTGCGGGGCATCGTCAACCAGCTCGCGGTCGCGCCGCTGCCCGAGGACCGCGAGAACGTCATCCAGGGGTACGTCCAGGGCGTGATCAAGGCGTTCGTGGACCTGGGCCTCACGCGACGCGTCGCGGACGCCAAGAGCCGCCTGCAGCGCCTCGACCCGGCCGCCGACCCCGACGCCTACGGTGCGGCGTTCGCCGAGCTGCTGTCGGTCGAGAAGGAGCGCCGGGAGCTGCGCGAGCGGGTCTGAGGACCTGAGGGCACGCGAGGTCGCCGACGGTGACGCACCTGGTCGCCGACGGTGACGCCTGTCGTACGGTGCCCGCGCGGCGTCGGCGCACGTCAGCCTCGTCGTGCGACCGGGACGTGAGGTCGGGGCTGTGGACGACCGACGTGGGGCGCCGAACCCGGACCAGGATGGTGTCCGCCGGCCGGCACCACGCGGGAGATCCCGCACCGTCAGCTCATCCGAGGAGATCAACCATGTCCCGTGCCGTCGCTGTGCCTGTCATCGACCGAAGTGCCGCCCTGATCGTCGCGGGGCTCGCAGCGCTTGCCGCCGCCCAGGTCCTGTTCGGCGCGTCCCTCGCCGTCGGGCTGGGCGGAACCGACTACGCCACGTTCTACGCCACGAACCCGGCCGCCGCGGTCGCGGCCGCCGTGCTCGCCGCCGCCAGCGGGCTCGGGGCCCTGTTCGGGGCGGTGGCCTTCCTGCTGGGTGCCTACCGTGCCGTCGCCAACATGGACCGTTACCTCGCGTTCCGCGTCGCGATCATGCCCCGACGGGTCGAGCCGTCCACTCCTGGAGCGGCAGGCCCCGAGGCGCGCCCGACCGGTCTCGAGCACGCGTCCGGCGCCGTGCGATGAGCGTCACATCGCTGTAGGACGACCGGTCTGGGCTCCCCGGTCCAGGTGAGATGCAAAAGGCCCCTGGTCTGCGTCTCCGCAGGCCAGGGGCCTCGTGTCCTGCTCCCGCGGTAGGACTTGAACCTACGACCGTCCGATTAACAGTCGGATGCTCTGCCAGCTGAGCTACGCGGGACCGCTCACCCACCGATCTTCACCGGTTGGGCGACCGGAGAAAACTCTATCAGCATCAGAGGGGTAGTCCGGACATCGATCGGACCCGGTCCTCCGCGGCGTCGATCACAGCCCGCGTCCGGGCGTCGTCCAGGTCCACGCCTGCCTCGGCGACGACCTGGGAGAAGAGCGAGCCGTCGCTGTCACGGCGTACGGCGACCTTGGCCGTGCGCCCGCCACCGAGTGTCACGACCTCCGCGAGGACCACCGACGACTGCACCCGTTCACGGACCGTCTGGGCCAGGGCGGTGCGCTTGGCGTCGGCGAGGTGCAGGACCAGGGGAGCGGCGCCGTCGACCCACTCGACCGTGATCGACGCGGTGGCCGGGTCATAGCCCGCCTTGTCCACGTCGCACCACGGGCGAGACGTCGCGGCGTCCCCCGTCGTGGCCAGGACGGTGCGGGTCGCGACCGCCCACGAGCCGCCGACGAGCTGCGCGGAAGCGAGCACCGCGTCCTTCGGGGCGAGACGCAGGGACCTGCGGGCGTCGTCGGGCAGAGAGCTACGGGCGAACAGAGCCATGCCAGACACGGTACTGCCCGCGCGCCCGTCCGGCGCCCGCCTGCCGGTACGCTTGTCCGCCGAGGGGCAGTAGCTCAGTCGGTCAGAGCATCGGACTCATAATCCGCCGGTCGTGGGTTCAAGCCCCACCTGCCCTACTCGTCCTGGTGCTGGGCAACCCGACAGGGGCCCCGACCGGGGCCACCCGTGCAGCCGGGCTGCGGCGACGAGACGCGAAAGAGCCCCGCCCTCCGAAGAGGGCGGGGCTCGGTCGCGCGAGACGTACGGGTCAGGCGTCCAGGCGGGCCGCGAGGCCGTCGAGGACGGCCGTCCCTGTGCTGGCGGCCCAGATCGGCGCGCCGGACGGCGCCCCGACGTGAGTGCCTTGCTGCATCGTGCACTCGCCGGTGGTCGGATGCTTGCGCATGCCGAACCCGGACGGACCGGTGCCCGAGGGTCAGGCCTGGTGCCGCGCCTCGGCGGTCACCGACGCGTACCCGGTGCTCGCGGCAGCCCGGTGTCGACCGCCGTAGAACGGGGTCTGCGCGGAGCCGAGGACGAGCCGCGTGAGCCAGTCCGGGATGTGGGGCTCGGCCCACCGCCACAGGGCGTACCAGGCGGCGATCGCGGCGGTGGTGACCAGCGCGAGCGTCGCCTCGGACGAGAGCCAGTCCCCGAGAGCGGTCCCGACGTCGCCGGGCAGGTGCGGGAGCAGCCCGCGCAGGACGACGGCCACGACCGCGCCCCACAGGACCGGCACGTAGGTCCGCAGGTAGCCGGGGACGCGTTCGGCGATCGGGGGCGTGCCCATCACGCCGTCGTGAGCGGGAAGGCCGCCACGACCGCGGCGTACTGCGCCGCCGAGACCTGCACGGTGGGCAGCGTCTGGGAGAGCGCGACGTACTGGTCCCAGCCGATGATCGGTGCCGAGCGGGCGCCGGAGACGATGATCGCCGCGTTGGTGGCCTTGTTGAGAATCACAACCATTTTGTCCTCCTGGACGGGAAGCTGGATCGGGACGGGGGGGATCGCGGCGAGGATGCCGGGAATCTGTGCGATGCGTGCGTCGCCGGGGCAGGTCTTGCCGACGCTGGTCGAGTAGTACTGGCCGCCGTCGACCCGGTAGCCGGGGCGGAACGGGGGAGAGGACTCCACACCCAGCCGGTGCCAGGACAGACCACGGGAGCTCTCGCCGACCCGGGAGTCGGTGGCCAGCCGGAGAGGGATCGTCCGATGGGTGTGGGTGATCCAGGTGGACAAGGCCTTGAGGGCGGCGACCTGGGCGGCAGTCCACGCAGGTGGTTGGCCGGTGGTCCAGACGCGTCCGTGCCCGTCCCACGACTCGATCGAGATGGTCGCGTCGTTGCCCTGATAGTCGGCGGCCGAGAAGAAGGCGGTGTCGATGTACTGCTCGACCGTGCCGTTCTCGGCGACGTAGAAGTGCGAGCAGGGGTTTCCGGGCTGGGAGAAGTAGGGATACAGGGACGACGCGTCGCTGACGGCCGTGTGGAAGTTGATGCGGTTGCGGACGGTCGCGCGAACGTTCTCCGTGTTCGCGTGCGGGATCAGGCGCTGGACAGCACCTGGGTAGACGGGCATGTTTCCTCCTTGCATGACGAAGGCCCCGACACGATCGCGTGCGGGGCCGACGGGTGGGACGGACAGGTGCAGGGGAGCCGGGCAGGTCAGGGCGCGCCCGGTAGGGCGCGCACGAGCGTGACCAGGACCGCGAGGAGCGACCCGAGCCCGACGATCGAGGAGACGACGACCGAGGCGACGGTCCAGCCGGACGTTCCGGCCCTGGTCCCGGCCGCCGCGTTCCTCTCGAGGTCGCCGATGCTCACGGAGTGGGCGGCGGTGATCCGGTCGGTGGCGTCCAGGCGGCGCGCGTGCTCCTCGAGTCGCGCCGTCTGCGCGGCGAGCGCAGCGTCGATCTTGCCTTCGAGACGGGCGAGGGTCACCGGGGCGGAATCGGCCGACCGGTGCTCGGGAGCGTTCATGGTCGATCGGTGCCGATCGCCTCGCAGGGCGTACAGCTCCACCGCATGACGTACCTCCTCGGCGGGTCGGGTGCAGGACAGGTGGGGGCGAGCCCCGTCGCCGGTCCTGAGGATCCGGACGACGGTCGCCGTGGCGCCAGGTCGAGGTCTCGTCGCGGCAGGAGCACGCAGGCGTGCTCTTCGGACGGTCGAGACACGGGTGCTCGCGAGCATGCCCGACGACGTCGGCCCGGGGTCGGCGCCCGTCGGGTGGCGGGGCCGACCGGGCCGTCGAGGCCGCGGGCACCGACCGCCACGGAACGATCACGGCCCGGTTCCCTCGGCCTCGGCCTCGACAGGTGCGACGAGTCTCACGACGGCCTCGGCCGTGGTGATCCAGGCGGCGCGGCGCAGGGGGCCGAGGTCGTCCCAGTGCCCGAGGGGGTCCGTGGTGTGACGGGCGTACATCAGGGCCGCGACGCCCTCGACGAGCGTCGCGCCCTCGGGGACGGCGGCACCGTTGCCGTCACGGTCGAGCACGATGCCGAGGTGCCCGGCGATCACCGGGACGGCGTTGGACAGGAAGGAGAGGCGACGAGCGTCGAGGTAGGGGTCTGGTCCGGTCACGGCGGGGCTCCTGTTCGTCGAGCGGGGTGGGCGGGTGGCCGTGGCGACCCGTGCGGGCGGGGACGGGGCGCACCGGCCGGTGCGGTCGGGCATGCTGCCGACGGACCTGTCCGCTCCTCGCCGTGACCGGAGTTGCTGGTCCGGCATCGCCGCCTGGCAGGCTGGGGCTCGCGCGCTCGCTCGGTGTCCTGCCGCCGTACATCCCGAACCGCAGGGCGCCGGGGCTGCGGGACTCCGCCGCGAGGGCTTCGTCGAGACAGGGGGTGGCGACACGGCAGGTGCCACAGATTCGGCGGGCCTCGTCGTAGGCGGTCGGGTGCTCCGAGGCCGGGTGCCACGGGTCGCCCCGCAGGGCGTGGTCCCAGCCTCGGCAGGTCGCGTCCAGGCGCCACTCGGCGGGCTCGCGGGTCGAGAGCCGTCCGGTGGTTCGGGTGAGCGACGTGGCGCGCAGGTCGGTCATCGGTCCTCCTCGGTGTCGTGGCCGCGTGGTGGGTCGAGCTGGTGGAGACCCGCGTCGTGCGCCTGGTCGCGCAGCGCGTTCCGGACGGCCGTCTCGCCCGTCGGGTCGCGGTAGCCGAGGACCGAGCGGAGAAGGTCGTCGGGGTCGACGTGCTGCATCTGCTCGGCGCGTCGCTGGATCCTGAGCGCGAGCCGTTGGGTCTTGCTGCGCCCCAGGTCGATGCCGTGGTCGCCGGCGAACGTCCGGATGCGCCGTTCCCAGCCCGTGAGGGAGATGGGCATGGCGAAGGCTCCTGGTCTCTTCGTCCGTGGCGTACCTCGGAGCGGGGGTGTTGGGGGTCTGTTCAGGCGGAGGTCGTGAGGTCCTGGACGGTGGAGAGTGCGAGCGTGGTGGTGCCGAGCGCGCTGGCGAGCGCCTTGATCTCGCGGACCGTGAAGTCGCCGTGCTGGTGGAGCTTGCGGTCGAGCGAGACGAGGGGGATGCCCGACGACGCGGAGAGCGAGAGCGTCGTCAGTCCGGTCTCCTGTCGAGCCGTTTCGATGTTGGCGGCCACTGCTGAGGTGTAGTGGTTGCTGTCCATAGTGGCAACCATACTGCCCGTCTGGGCAGTGTGCAAGATGGGCGTGACCGTGTTCCTGGCACTGGCGCTGCCTGATCGAACAGGTACGCTGCCCGTATGGACATCAACGAGGCAACTGCCCGTGCCATCGCGGCGGAGCGGGCGATCAGTGGGCTGACCGTTCGCGAGCTCGCCGCCAGGGCGGGGATCCCGGAGCGCTCGCTCATGCGCGTCCTCCAGGCGGAGCGCGAGATCAAGGTCGTTCAGGTGGCGCAGCTCGCCGAAGCCTTCGACATCCACCCTCACGAGATCCTCGAGCGTGCCGAGGTGATCCTCGCGCGAGCCGAGAGGGACCGGCCGGCGCTCGAGGCGACCGTGCACGCGTTCCCCTCGCGGCCTGCGGCAGGTGGTACTACGGTCGCCGAACCGCGAGTCATCGCGGCGATGGAGGACTACGACGGAGAGGACCTGGTGGCCGAGATGGAGAGCCACGAGGAGCAACCGTAGGAGCGTGGACATGTACGACCTGATCGAGCACGCGGAGTCGCTGGGTCTCGAGGTGCTCTTCGACGACCTCGGGGCCAGGCATGCTCACATCCGAGAGGACGGCGTCGTGGTGATCAACGAGAGCCGTTCGCATCTGCTGCAGAGGGTTGCTCTCGCGCACGAGTGCGGTCATCACGTCCACCGCCACGTCCACATGGTCGGGGCTCGTGAGTCGAGGCAGGAGTGGCAGGCCGACGAGTACGCCGCGAACCTGCTCTTCGGCCCCAGGGAGTATGCCCAGGCGGAGCGCATGTACGGGCCTGACGTCACCCTGATCGCGCGTGAGCTGGGCGTCCCTGCCCGGATGATCCACGCCTGGCGGCGTGCCTGGCGTGCGAATGCGCACCGCGTCCCGCGTGGCTTCGTGGCGTTCGGCTGACAGGTCCCCGTCTGATCGTCGCAGCCGACGGCGTGCGGTCGGCCTCGCATCGATGGTGCGCCGACCGCACGGCAGCAGGGATGCCGCCGAGTCCGCAGCCCGGGTGCAGGTGACGGGCGACGGCGCGAAGCACGTGCTCGACGTCCGTGGTCGTCGCGGCGGCTCCCGCCGAGGGCTCGCCGCGCGCCGCCACCTCGCCGGGCGTTCCATGGGAGGCATGGTGCTGCAGATCCGCCGCGTCTACGCGGACCCCACGCCCGACGACGGCTGCCGCGTCCTGGTCGACCGGCTCTGGCCGCGGGGGTTGAGCAAGGAACGTGCTCAGGTGGACGTGTGGCTCAAGGAGGTAGCGCCGTCGACCGCGCTGCGCACCTGGTTCCACCACGACCACGCGCTGTTCGACGAGTTCGTCACGCGCTACCGCGCCGAGCTCGACCAGAACCCGGCGGTCGACGACCTGCGGGCGATCGCCGCCGAGCACCCGGTCGTGACCCTGCTGTACGGCGCCAAGGACGAGCAGGACAACCAGGCGGTCGTGCTGCGCGACTACCTGGTGACGGGGGCCTGACGGGGCACCGGCACCACCAGCACCGGCGACCAGCCCCTGCTGCCTCGCCTGAGCGGCTCCAGGGCCCCACCAGCGGCCGACGGGTCACGAAACGTCCCATACTTCCCGGAGGCCCGGATCGTCCCGTTCGGCGAGCGAGCGGCGCCAGGTCGTGACACGATGCCACGTCCGCTCGACAAGAAGGAGAAGCATCGTGCCCACCGGTACCAACCGCACCACGTCAGGGACCGCCCAGCGGCTCCAGCAGAGCAAGGGCCTGCGGGTCCTGGCCCGCGCCGGCTACGCCGTCAGCGGTCTGCTGCACATCATGATCGGGATCATCGCGGTGAGGATCGCGACCGGATCGGGCGGTGGAGAGGCCGACCAGACGGGCGCGCTCCAGGAGATCGCCGGGACGACCGGGGGAGCGGTCGTGCTCTGGTTCGCGGTCGTCGCCTTCGTCGCGCTCGGACTCTGGCAGGTCCTCGAGGCGATCGCCGGTACGAGCGGCGACGCCAAGGACCGGTCGGCGTTCCGCGCGAAGTCCGCCGGCAAGGCCGTCGTCTACCTGGCGCTGGGGGCGTTGACGTTCCAGGTCGTGAGCGGGGCGGGCGGCGGGGGGCAGCAGGACACGCTCACGGCGTCGCTCCTCTCGAACGGCGCAGGCAGGGTGCTCGTGGGCGCTGTCGGGGTCGGCATCGTCGTGACCGGTGTCTACCACGTGGTCAAGGGCTGGAAGAAGCGCTTCCTCCAGGACCTCGAGGGCAACGCCGGCGGCCAGGTCGGTCATGCCGTCGTCGTCCTCGGGCGTGTCGGGTACATCGCCAAGGGGATCGCGCTCGGCGTGCTCGGGGCGCTCGTGGTGGCCGCCGCGGTGACGGCCGACCCGGCGAAGGCGAGCGGCCTCGACGCGGCGCTGCGGACCATCGGCGACCAGCCTTTCGGTGCCTTCCTGCTGGCCGCCACGGGCGTCGGGTTTGCCGCCTACGGCGTGTACTCGTTCGCCCGTGCCCGGTACGCACGGATGTGAGACGGCCATGGGCGCCATGGAAGAATGGCGCCCATGGCGATGAGAGAGATCCGTGTGATCCCGGACCCCGTGCTCCGCACCCCGTGCGACGAGATCACCACCATCGACGACCGGGTGCGCTCGCTCGTCGCGGACCTGGTCGAGACCGTCGACCACGAGGGCCGGGCCGGCCTGGCCGCCAACCAGATCGGCGTCAACCTGCGCGCCTTCTCGTGGAACATCGAGGACGAGATCGGTTACGTCCTCAACCCGAAGATCGTCGAGCTGTCGGACGAGATCCAGGACGGTGACGAGGGCTGCCTGTCGGTCCCCGGGCTCTGGTATCCCACGCGACGCGCCTGGTACGCCCGGGTCGTCGGTATGGACCTCGACGGCAACGAGATCACGGTCGAGGGGACCGAGCTCATGGCTCGTTGCCTCCAGCACGAGACGGACCACCTGGACGGCATGCTCTATCTCGACCGCCTGGACCGGGCCGTCCGCAAGAAGGCCATGCGGGAGATGCGCGCCCAGCTCTGAGTCGCACGACGGCGTTCCCCTCTCCCGGCCCAGCCCAGCCCTGCGCTGGGCCCCGCGGAGAGGGGGACGCCGCGTCGTCCCGAGCGAGCACGACTGTCGCGTGGCGCGACCGCATAGGGGCAGAAAGGCGCGCCGGGGAGCCTTACCGCAGCGAGGCGAGAACTGCCATGGGGAGTCCTCCCCTCGCGATCCGGTCGACTCTCAGGCAAGATATGGCTCGTATACCGCTGGTTGATCAGGCATGATGATCCACCCCTGGTGAGGACGTTGGGGAAGACGAAACCTCGACCTAGGGAGGAAAGACATGACTGGTGCCATCACACGCGGTGTTCTTTTCGTGCACTCGGCGCCCCGGGCGCTGAGCCCGCACCTGGAGTGGGCTGCCGGGAACGTCCTGGGCGTGCGCGTCACGCTGGACTGGACCGAGCAGCCTGCTGCGCGCGACCTCTACCGGGCGGAGCTCGCCTGGCAGGGCGTGCAGGGAACCGGTGCCCGCCTCGCCTCGGCGTTGCGCGGGTGGTCCCACCTGCGCTACGAGGTCACCGAGGACGCGAGCCACGGGGCCGACGGCGCCCGCTGGTCCCACACCCCAGACCTCGGGATCTTCCACGCAGTGACCGACGTGCACGGCAACGTCATGATCCCTGAGGACCGGGTGCGAGCCGCCCTCGAGGTCGCGCACGACAACCGCGCCATGCGCGACGCACTGCACCTGGCCCTCGGCAAGGCGTGGGACGACGAGCTCGAGCCCTTCCGGCACGCGGGCGAGGACTCGAACGTGCGCTGGCTCCACCGCGTGGGCTGACCCTCTTCTCACCCCCCACGGGGGACCTGGCGACCTCACCGTCGCCCGATGCCTGCCGGCTACTAGGAACCGGCAGGCATCGTCGTTCGCGGGGGAGTCGTCGGCGGGCGGGACGACGACGAGCCCTCCTCGTCGTCCGTGCTGGCCGAGCCATGGCCCGTGACGGCGCCGACCGGCTGGAGGACGCTGTCACCGCCCGGTGGGACAGGGGCGGCCTGCGGCGTGCCGGGCCGCCGCCGCACGCGGTCCCACCCGCGCCGCAGCGCGGGTGCCAGACGGCGTTCGACGGCCTGGTAGGTCACGTCCCGGATGAAGATGGCGTCGATGGCGATCATGGTCATCGAGAAGTACATGAGGCCCATGAGCACGCCGATCCCCAGGTGCATGCCCGTGATGGCGACGAGGGCGAGGATGCGGGTCGAGCGACGAAGCAGCAGGAACGGGAAGAAGAGCTGCACGAACACCGCGCTGTAGCTGAGGATCGCGACGAGCACGCCCGAGCGCCCCATGACCTCGGTCAGGGCGGGCCAGGTCGAGAACTCGTCGAGCTGGAACACGTAGTAGATCGCGGTGCCGTGCTGCCACATCCCGCCCTGGATCTTGTACATGGCCGAGGCCACGTAGACCACGAAGATCTGGAACGCGATGAGCACCACGGCCCCGTTGTGCAGCAGGGTGGCGAGCCACGCCCAGGACGCGGAGGGCGAGGGCTTGCCGGCCGCCTCGGCCGCGCGGCGCCGTCGGGCATCGAGGGACCACCTGCCCGACGTGTCCACGAAGACCATGTACAGCAGCACCATGCGCATGAGCTGGATGCCGCCGTCGCCGATGTACGCGTTGGTACGGAACAGCGCGATGTACAGCACCAGCAGCACCGGGATGACGATGCGCGAGCGCCAGCCCAGCACCAGCAGCACCGAGAGGGCGATGAGCGCGAGGTACTGCAGGTCGAACGCCCAGGGCGGGGCCGAGCCGTTGAAGAACGTGTCGAGCCACGACGGGAACTCGTCCACCTCGACCCGACCCTGCGCGAAGGTGCGCCCCGCACCCCACGCCAGGCTGCGGTCGCCCCAGTTGGCCGCGAGCTGCACCGCGATGATGAGGCCGAAGCCGATGCGCAGCACCGCGACGCCGTAAGACGCCTTGCGGGAGTCGAGCATCCAGGACTCGCCGGCCGCCCAGGTGCTCCGCACCCAACCGGTCGCGCTCGCCCAGAGGCCGGTCGTGCCCGTGGCGCCGGTGTCGCTGCTCATGAGACCCACTCTCCGAAGACGCCGCTGAAGCCCGCGCGGGCCTCGGGGGTGACCGGCGACGGGTCGCGCCAGCCCAGCCGGGTGAACTGCTCCTCCGGGCGCTGGATGCCCGGCGTGAGCCGCTGCTCGAACGGCACGACGCCCTGCGTGGACGTGCTCATCTGGATCGCGACGAGCTCGGAGCCCGGCCACAGGTCCATGGCGGCGAGCGTGCCGAACTCGTAGAGCGAGTCCTCGGACAGCAGGTACGAGTCCATGCCGCTCACGCTCATGCCCGTCCCCAGCAGTGCCCGCGTGAGGTCCTGGCGCCCGCTGGTGCCGTCGGCCGAGACGTGGTCCGAGTGGACGACGGCCTGCTGCTGGCCCTCGAGGGCGCTGTACGACGTCGTGTAGAAGCGGTTCATGCTGACCGGGATGCGCCAGGTGCGCGTCGGCAGGATCTGGTGCCGGACCTGCTCGTTGAAGACGTCCCCCAGGTTGGCCCACTCCGAGACGGTCTCGACGCCTGCCGCGTCCCGGGTGGTCGCGCGCACCCACACGCGCAGGTCGACCGACTGCGGGTCCGGCGCGAAGATCTGCCAGTTCTGCGCGAACAGCGGGTACATGTGCTTGGACGTGACCGGAGAGGCCTTGTCGTTGATCGCCGACGTGGGCGCGGCCCAGAGGAAGGTCGAGAACATGTGGAACGCGACCAGCGCGGCCACGACGACCAGGGCGGTGCGTTGCACGACCGTGCGGGAACCCGCGGAGCTCACCGTGTACCTCCACATCGAGGACGGCCCGGACGACCGCGTTCGGGGAATGATAACCGGTGCTAACGATTCCACGGAATCCCCGACCTACCTCGCGCACGCCACGAGGCGCACGCCATGAGGCGCACGGCGCGAGAACGACGACGCCCGGCGGCGGTGAGGACCAGGTCCATCCCGCCGCCGGGCGTCGTCAGGTCTCCGGGCTCACGCCCAGGCGAGGGTCAGGCGTTCGTCACCACGAGGGCCACGTTGTGCCCACCGAAGCCGAACGAGTTGTTGATCGCGGCGATGTCGCCCGCGGGAAGCTCGGCCGGGACGTCGCGCACCAGGGGGACCTGGAGCTCGGGGTCCGGCTGCGCGACGTTGATCGTCGGGGGAGCCAGGCGCTCGTGCACGGCCTTGACGGTGAAGATGGTCTCGAGCGCACCCGCACCCCCCAGCAGGTGGCCCGTCATGGACTTGGTCGCCGAGAGCAGGACGTGGTCCGCGTCGTCGCCCAGCACGGTCCGGATCGAGCGGGTCTCGGTGAGGTCGCCGACCTTGGTCGAGGTCGCGTGGGCGTTGACGTGCACGACGTCGCGCGCCTCGACCTGCGCCTCGGCGAGCGCGCGGGTCATCGCCGCGACCTGGCCGCGACCCTCGGGGTCCGGGGAGGTGATGTGGTAGGCGTCGGCCGACAGGCCCACGCCGCCGATCCGGGCGTAGACGCGTGCGCCGCGGGCCGCGGCGTGCTCGGCGCTCTCCAGCACGACGACGCCCGCACCCTCGCCGATGACGAAACCGTCACGGTCGACGTCGTAGGGGCGCGAGGCTCCCTGAGGGTCGTCGTTGCGCAGCGAGAGCGTGCGCGAGGCCGCGAACGCGGCGATCGGCATGGGGTGGATCGTGGCCTCGGTACCGCCGGCCACGACGACGTCGGCGCGACCCGCGCGGATCATGTCGATGCCGTAGCCGATGGCCTCGGCGCCTGACGCGCAGGCCGAGACGAGCGCGTGCGCACCGGCACGGGCGCCGAACTCGAGCGAGACGTACGCGGCGGGGGAGTTGGGCATGAGCATGGGGACGGTCATGGGCAGCATGCGCCGTGCGCCGCGCTCCTTGAGGGTGTCCCAGCCGTCGAGGGTGGTCCAGATGCCGCCGATGCCCGACGACACGACCGCGCCCAGGCGGTCGCCGTCGACCTCGGGGCTGCCCGCGTCGGCCCAGGCCTCGCGCGCCGCGATCATCGCGTACTGCGTCGAGGGGTCCATGCGCTTGATCTCGGGGCGCGGGAGGACGTCCTCGGGCTTGACCTTGATCTGGGCGGCGAACGTCACCGGGATCTCGTAGCGCTCGGCCCAGTCGTTCTCGAGCGGGCGTGCGCCGGACTGCCCGGCGAGGGCGGCGGCCCACGTGGAGGCCACGTCCCCACCGAGCGGCGTGGTGGCGCCGAGGCCGGTGACGACGACGTCGCGGAGGGAGGTCATGGCAGCTCCAGGTGTCTGAGGGGGAAGAGAAGGGGGGCGGGCAGGCCGGCGGTTCGTCGACCGCCGGCCCGCACCGGCCAGGTCCGCGGGACCTGGCGCAGATCAGAAGATCAGGCCTGCGCGCCCGTGATGAAGGACACGGCGTCGCCGACGGTCGCGAGGTTCTTGACCTCTTCGTCGGGGATGCGGACGCCGAACTTGTCCTCGGCGTGCGTGACGATCGTCATCATCGACAGCGAGTCGATGTCGAGGTCGTCCGTGAAGGACTTCTCGGCGAGGACGGCGTCCGTGGGGAGGCCGGTCTCTTCGCTGACGATCTCCGCGAGACCAGCGAGGACTTCCTGCTCGGTGTAAGCCATGGGGTTTCTCCTTGTGATGGGTGCCGGGGCCGTCCGGCACCGGGAACTTGCTGTGGAACGGTGGAAAGGTCGTGCGTCGCCCGCACCTGGTCGGACCGCGGGGAGCACGGTCCGGGGGACGGACAGGATGATTCTCCCCTACGGGAGGACGATCACCTGCGCCGCGTAGACGAGCCCGGCGCCGAACCCGATCTGCAGCGCCAGGTCTCCCGACCTCGCGAGCCCCTCGGCGAGCAGGCGCTCGGTCGCGAGCGGGATCGAGGCGGCCGAGGTGTTGCCGGTCTCCGCGATGTCGCGGGCGACCGCGACGGACTCGGGCAGGCCGAGCTGCTTGATCATCTGGTCGATGATGCGCATGTTGGCCTGGTGCGGGATGAACGCCTGGACGTCCTGAGCGGTCACGCCGGCGGCGGCGAGCGCCTTCTCGGCGATCGGTGCCATCTGGAACGCGGCCCACTTGAAGACGGTCTGCCCGTCCTGGCGCAGGGTCGGCCACCCCAGCTCGGGGTGCTCGCGCAGGTCCGACCACGCGTGGGTCTGGCGGATCGCGGGAGCCTTGCCGCCGTCCGAGCCCCAGATCGTCGGGCCGATGCCGGGGGTGTCCGACGGGCCGACGACCGCGGCGCCTGCGCCGTCGCCCAGCAGGAACGAGATGGAGCGGTCCGTCGGGTCGACGAAGTCGCTCATCTTCTCAGCGCCCACCACGAGGACGTGCTGTGCGGCGCCCGAGCGCACCAGGGCGTCGGCCTGCGCGATGCCGTAGGCGTAGCCGGCGCACGCCGCCGAGACGTCGAACGCGGCCGCAGGGGTCGCGCCGATCCGGTCCGCGAGCACCGCCGCCGCGGCGGGCGTCTGGTGGAAGTAGGTCGTGGTCGCGAACAGGACCGCGTCGATGTCGGCGCCCGTCAGGCCCGCGGCCGCGATCGCCTTGAGCGCCGCGCCCTCCGCCAGGTCGATCACGTCGACCCCGGCGCCCGCACGACGGCGCGTGACGATGCCGGTCCGCTGACGGATCCACTCGTCGGACGAGTCGATCGGCCCGGCGAGGTCGTCGTTCGTCACGACGTTCTCGCCGCGGACCCCGCCGATGCCGAGGACGCGCGAGTACTCGGCCCCTGCGGCCTGACGGATGGTCAGCGCGCTCACGCGGTGGTCTCCCCGGCGACCGCGCCGCCGGGAGCGTCGTCGGCACCAGCGGCCGCCGAGGTGCCCGCGGCGTCGCTGTGGCGCGCGACGAGGTCACGGGCCTTGTCGATGTCCGCGGTCGACTTGACCGCGACCGTCTCGACACCGGGAAGCGTGCGGCGCGCGAGGCCCGTGAGGACCCCGCCCGGCGCGAGCTCGAGGATCGCGGTCACGCCGAGCGCCGCGAGCGTCTCCTGGCACAGGTCCCAGCGGACCGGGGCCGCGATCTGGGCCGTGAGGCGCGAGAGCACGTCCTCCTTGACCCCGAACAGGCCACCGGACTCCGCACCCGAGATGCTCGCGTACGAGGCGCCGTCGGCGTTCGAGAGGAACGGCAGACGCGGGTCCGTGGCGTCCCACCCGGCGGCGACCGGGGCGAACGCGTCGAGCGCGGGCTGCATGAACGGCGTGTGGAACGCGCCCGCGACCTGGAGCGGGATCACGCGCGCCTTGGCGGGCGGGTTCGCGCCCAGGGCCGTGATCCCCTCGAGCGAGCCCGCGGCGACGACCTGGCCGCCTCCGTTGACGTTCGCGGGCCACAGGCCTGCGGCCTCGATCGCGGCGAGGACCTCCTCGGCGTCGCCACCCACGACGGCGGCCATGCCGGTCGGGGTCGCGGCGGCGGCCTCGGCCATGAAGCGCGCGCGGGCCGTCACGAGGCCCACCGCAGCGGCGTCCTCGAAGACGCCTGCGACCGCGGCGGCGGCGAACTCGCCGACCGAGTGGCCGGCGGTCACGTCGGCGACCTCGCACGTGTCGCGGCCGTCGAGGATCGCGCGCAGCGCGACCAGCGAGGCCGACACGATGAGCGGCTGGGCCACCGCGGTGTCACGGATGGTGTCGGCGTCCGACTCGGTGCCGTGGGCACGCAGGTCGAGGCCGGACGCGGCGGAGAACGCGTCGAGCTGCGCGGGGACCCCGGGCAGCTCGAGCCAGGGGGCGAGCATTCCGGGGGACTGGGAGCCCTGTCCAGGGCACAAGACGGCTAGCACCCGTCAACTGTGTCAACCAGGTCACCCGCCGTGACGTCACGACGCGCACCAACCTTGTCCAGGCCGTTTGTGCCGAACCTACAAGAGACGCACGACGGCGCCGCTCACTGCGGGGTGCCGCTCACCGCGAGGCGTCGCCACCGCGAGACGCGCTCGCCGCGGGCCGCCGGTCCCGGCGCCCGGCCTTCGCGGCGCCGTACACCGTCCCGAGGCGCCCCTCAGCGCCCCGACGGCCCTGCGGAGAGCTGCCCGAGGGCGAGCGCGACCTGGAGCACGAACGACTCGCGCGCGTCGAGCGGGTCCCAGCCGGTGATCTCGGCGACCTTGCGCAGGCGGTAGCGGACCGTGTTGGGGTGCACGTACAGGCTGCGTGAGGCGGCCTCGAGCGAGCGGCCCGTGCCGAGGTACGCGGACAGGGTCTCGAGGATCGCGCCCGTGCTCTCGAGCAGCGGACGGTACGCCTGGACGACGAGGGTGCGGCGCGCCGTGGTGTCGCCCGTCAGGACACGCTCGGGCAGCAGGTCGTCCGCGAGGACCGGTCGCGGGGCCTGGGGCCAGGCGGGGGCCGCAGCCAGGCCGGCGAGCGCGGCCTGGGCCGAGCGGGCGGCGTCGTCGAGCGAGGGGACCGTGGGACCGATGACGACGGGTCCGGGACCGAACCGGGGGAGCAGCGAGGCGGCCGCGGCCTGCAGGTCGCCCGCCCCGCCCAGGACGAGGACGAGCCGGTCGCCGTGGATCCCGACGAGCGCGTCCCCGGCGGCGCGCCGGGTCGCGCGGCGCAGCTCGGCCGCGCGCAGGTCGTCGAGGGCCGACGTCGCGGTCCCCACCATGACCAGCGTGGATCCCTGCCCGCCCCAGCCGAGGGCCGAGACGCGCGAGCGCAGCGAGTCGTCGCCGTCACCGCGGATGAGCGCGTCCACGATCAGGGCCTCCAGGCGGGCATCCCACGCGCCGCGGACCTCGGCCGCGCGCGCGTAGACCTCGGCGGCCGAGAACGCGACCTCGCGCGAGTAGCGCAGCACCGCCTCGCGCAGGTCCCGCTCGCCGCCGGGGATCGCGAGGCGGTCGGAGTACGCCTCGACGACCTCGACGACGATCCGCACGAGCTGGAGGGTGTGCTGCAGGGAGATCGACCGCGTCAGCTCCGAGGGTGCCGCGGCGAAGATCTCGCTGACGCCGTGCGGCGGGGAGGCCGGGTTGGCGTACCAGGTCACGAACGCGGTGATGCCCGACTGGGCGACGAGCCCCACGTACGAGCGGTCATCGGCGGGCAGCGCCCGGTACCACGGAAGATCCTCGTCGAGACGCCGCAGGGCGGCGGCGGCGAGCATCCCGCTGCCGTCCCGAAGTCGCTGCAGGTTGTCGGTGTTCCCCGTGATCGGCACGCCCCGAGCATACGGCGTCGTTGTGGGGAGTCCACAAAACCTGGACCTGCGCTGTGTGATCTTCCGGGGGCGAGCCGCACCGGAGCCGCTAGTGTCGATCCATGGCCTTGATGCCCCGACTCCGACAGCTCATGCGACGCCCGTCCTCGGCGTCGACCGTGGGCGCGCGCCGTCCCACCAGCGCCGAGCGCCGCGGCGACACCGTGCACGAGGACGCCCTGCGCGCGATGCTCGTCGACGACCCCAACGACGAGCGGGCCTTCCAGGCGCTCGCGGAGATCGTCCGACGGCGCGCGGCCGAGTCGCACGTGTCGGCCGACCCGCTCGCGGCCCCGGCCGACGAGAGCGAGAAGCAGCGCGCCGCCGACCTCGCCGTCTGGGCGCTCGCGGAGGAGCTCGCGGGCCACCCCCGCGGGTGGTACCCGCTCGTCGAGCTGGGCAGGCTCTCGCTCGAGGACGACCAGGAGGCGGCGCTGCGCCGGTTCGCGACGGCCGCCGAGCGCGACCCGTCGGGCCTGGCGCTCGCCGAGAGCATGGAGATCCTGCGCGAGGCCGGGCTGCCGGTCGAGGCGCTGGGGCTCGGGGTGGGCCACTGGCGGGCCAAGGAGCACACGCCCGCCGCAGGCCGCCAGCTCGTCCTGGCCGCGATCGAGGCCGACCGCATCTTCGAGGCCAAGCACCACCTGGCGTCGCTCGCGATGCACCCGGACGCGGCGCTCGTCGCGCCGCTGCAGTCCGAGCTCACGCTCGCGATCGCGCAGGCCGAGCAGCACCGCTCGGGCACGTAGCCCGCGCACGCCCGACGGCGCCGCTCACCCGAGCGCCCGGCGGCCCCTGGGGCCGCCGCGTCGAGAGACCCACGAACGCCGACGGCGCCGCTCGCCTCGTGAGGTGAGCGGCGCCGTCGGGCACTACGGGCGGGGGACGATCAGGAGTCGCCGCCCGCGTTGCCGGACGTGCCGGCCGTGACGTCCATCAGACGGTACTTCTCGATCGCCTGGGCCGAGGCCTCCGCGGGGACCTTGCCCTGCTTCGCGAGCTGCTGGAGCACGCGGACCACGACCGAGGGGCCGTCGATCTTGAAGTGACGACGGGCCGCGGCACGCGTGTCGGAGAAGCCGAAGCCGTCCGCACCGAGCACCGCGTAGTCGCCCGGGATCCACTGGCGGACCTGGTCGGGGACGAGGTGGTCGTAGTCGCTCGTCGCGACGAACGGACCCTCGACGCCCTGGAGCTTGGCCGTCAGGTACGGCACGCGCGGTGTCGCGGCCGGGTTGAGGAACGCGTCCTGCTCGGCGGCCAGGCCGTCACGGCGCAGCTCGTTCCAGCTCGTGACGCTCCAGACGTCCGCGGAGACGCCCCAGTCCTTCTCGAGGAGCTCCTGCGCCTCCAGCGCCCACGGCACGCCCACGCCCGAGGCGAGGATCTGCGCCTTGGGGCCCGAGGCCTCGGACACCTTGATGCGGTGGATGCCGCGCAGGATGCCCTCGACGTCCACGTCCTCCGGCTCGACCGGCTGCTGCATGGGCTCGTTGTAGACCGTCAGGTAGTACATGACGTTCTGGTCGCGCCCGTCCTCGCCGTGACCGTCCTTGCCCGGCCCGTACATGCGCTCGATGCCGTCGCGCACGATGTGGCGGATCTCGTAGCCGTAGACCGGGTCGTACTGGACGATCGCCGAGTTGGTGCCTGCGAGCAGCGGCGAGTGACCGTCCGCGTGCTGAAGGCCCTCACCGGTGAGCGTCGTGCGCCCGGCCGTCGCGCCGATGATGAAACCGCGCGTGAGCTGGTCGCCCGCGGCCCAGAACTGGTCGCCCGTGCGCTGGAACCCGAACATCGAGTAGAAGATGTAGAACGGGATCATCACCTCGCCCTGCGTGGCGTACGAGGTGCCGACCGACTGGAACGCGGCCGCGGAACCGGCCTCGTTGATGCCGGTGTGCATGATCTGACCGGCCTCGGACTCCTTGTAGCTCAGCATGAGCTCGCGGTCCACGGCGAGGTAGTTCTGGCCCTGCGTGTTGAAGATCTTCGCGGACGGGAAGATCGAGTCCAGACCGAAGGTCCGGGCCTCGTCCGGGATGATCGGCACGATGCGCTTGCCGATCTCCTTGTCCTTGATGAGGTCCTTGAGCAGACGGACGAACGCCATGGTGGAGGCGATCTCCTGGTTGCCCGAGCCCTTCTTGAGGATCTCGTACGTCTTGTCGCCCGGCAGCGTGACCGGGGCCGGCTCCGCACGACGCTCGGGCACGTACCCGCCGAGCTGGCGGCGGCGCTCCTGCATGTACTGGATCTCCGGCGCGTCGGCGCCCGGGTGGTAGTACGGGGGCTCGTACGGGTTGGCGTCGAGCTCCTCGTCCGTGATCGGGATGCGCAGCGAGTCGCGCAGCGTCTTGAGGTCCGCCAGGCCGACCTTCTTCATCTGGTGGGTCGAGTTGCGCCCGGCGAAGCCCGAGCCCAGGCCGTAGCCCTTGACCGTGTGCGCCAGGATGACCGTCGGCTGGCCCGTGTGGGCCGTGGCCGCCGCGTACGCCGCGTAGAGCTTGCGGTAGTCGTGGCCGCCACGCTTGAGGGCCCAGATGTCGTCGTCCGACATGTTCTCGACGAGCTGCTTGGTGCGCGGGTCGCGCCCGAAGAAGTGCTCGCGGATGAACGCGCCGCTCTCGGCACGGTACGTCTGGTAGTCGCCGTCGGGCGTGACGTTCATCAGGTTGACGAGCGCACGGTCCTTGTCGGCGTTGAGCAGGGTGTCCCACTCACGCCCCCAGATGACCTTGATGACGTTCCAGCCGGCGCCGCGGAACTGCGCCTCGAGCTCCTGGATGATCTTGCCGTTGCCGCGGACCGGGCCGTCGAGGCGCTGCAGGTTGCAGTTGACCACGAAGTTCAGGTTGTCCAGGCCCTGCTGCGCGGCGAGCTGCAGCATGCCGCGGCTCTCCGGCTCGTCCATCTCGCCGTCGCCGAGGAAGGCCCAGACGTTCTGCTGGCTCGTGTCCTTGATGCCGCGGTTGTGCAGGTAGCGGTTGGTCCACGCCTGGTAGATCGCCGAGGCCGGGCCGAGGCCCATGGAGACCGTGGGGAACTCCCAGAAGTCCGGCATGAGGCGCGGGTGCGGGTAGGACGGCAGACCGCCGCCCGCGTGCGACTTCTCCTGGCGGAACCCGTCGAGCTGGTCCGCCGAGAGGCGGCCCTCGAGGAACGCACGGGCGTAGACGCCGGGGCTCGCGTGACCCTGGAAGTAGACCTGGTCACCGCCGCCCGGGTGGTCCTTGCCGCGGAAGAAGTGGTTCAGGCCCACCTCGTACAGCGTCGCGACGGACGCGTAGGACGAGATGTGCCCGCCGACCCCGATCCCGGGGCGCTGCGCGCGCGTGACCATGACGGCCGCGTTCCACCGGTTCCAGCTGCGGTAACGACGCTCCATGGCCTCGTCACCGGGGAAGTACGGCTCTTCGTGCACACCGATGGTGTTGACGTAGGGGGTGTTCACCGACGTCGGGATCGCCACGTTGCGCTCGCGTGCTCGCTTGAGCATGTTGAGCAGGACGTAGCGGGCGCGGGGGCCACCACGGTCGTCGATCAGTCCGTCCAGGGACTCGACCCACTCGCTCGTCTCAGCGGGGTCGATGTCCGGTACTTGGCTGAGCAGACCGTTGATCAGCGGTCCGGTCTCGTCAAACGAAGCCACCAGCAACCTCATATCTTGTTCGGAGCGGTATTCGGATTGAATCACGGCGCGGTACACCGTGCCCGCTCACCTCCAGCCACTCCTGCGCGGCGGTAGCAGCCGCTGGTGGCGACTGTGCCTCCACACTCTCGGGTGGTCGAACCATTCTGTTACCCCGCGGCCTGGAAGTCACACCACAAGGGGGTCAAGAGAGCGTGATCTCCACGACACAGGAGTGTGTGCGTCCGGTGCGCAGAGGGTGGAGGAGAGGTTGTGGCGGGCGTCCGCGGTGTCCGTCGAGCGTGCGCGGTCGGGCGTCGTCGTGCTCGACGGCGGAGCGCCCGCCCCGTGCTCGAGGCACCTTCCGTGGCGCGCCGACGTTGTGCCGAGTGCAGAACACCGCAACACTGGTGCAACTGCACGGTGAAGAGGCCCGAGCGACGCACCCGCCCCTGCTGAGGCACGCGGGAGTGGTGTGGGCTACCTTTGCCAAGCAGGTCACAGATCATCGAGCAGTACGAAGAAGGGAAAGAGACACAAGTGGGAGCGACGCCGGACCCCCAGGGTGCAGGACGCCTGGGGTTCCTCTCTGGCCATGTGGTGCAGGAGTTCGGTTGGGGTGAGGACGTCGACGACGACCTCCGCGCCGAGATCGAGGAGCTCGTCGGCTCCGAGCTGGTGGACGAGGACTACGGAGACGTCACCGACGGTGTCGTGGTCTGGTGGCGCGAGGACGACGGCGACCTGACCGACATGCTCGTCGACGTCCAGACGGTCCTCGACGACGGCGGTCTCATCTGGATCTTCACGCCCAAGGCAGGCCGCGACGGCCACGTGGGCCACAACGACCTCCAGGAGGCCGCGACCACGGCCGGCCTGCACGCCACGAGCACGTTCGCGATCGCGCCGGACTGGTCCGCGACCAAGCTCGGCACGCGCGGCCGTGGCCGCTGAGGCCCCCGAGCTGACGGTCCGGCCGGGCGACCTCGCCCCCGACTTCACGCTCACCGACACGCACGGCACCCCGGTCCGCCTCGCGGACCTGCGCGGTCGACCCGTCCTGCTCGTGTTCGTGCCGTTCGCGTTCTCGGGCACGTGCACGAGCGAGCTGTGCGAGCTCCGCGACAACATCGCCGACTTCGAGACCGCGGGCGTCTCGCTCTACGCGATCTCGTGCGACCCCGTCTTCTCGCTCAAGGCCTGGGCCGCGCAGGAGGGGTACACGTTCGACCTCCTCTCGGACTTCTGGCCGCACGGCGAGGTCGCCCGCCAGTACGGGGTGTTCGACGACGAGCGCGGCCTCGCGATCCGCGGCAGCTTCCTGATCGACGCAGAAGGCGTCGTGCGGTGGTCCGTCGTGAACCCGCGCGGGCAGCGCCGGGACCTCGCCGGGTACCGGGCGGCGCTCGCGGATCTCTGACCCCGCAGCTCTCGACGGGCGTGCCGTGGCCTCGTGCCGTGGTGCGCCCGTTCGTGCGTCGCGTGGCCGGTGGGTCGAACGACCGGGCGCGACGGGCGTCCTTTCCCACGGACCGGGCTCGACGTGTGCCCCGGCGTTGTCGGCCTGCGGTGGCCGTGCGTTGTCGGGCGGGCGATGCCCGATCTGCGGCTGATGTGCGAGGCAGGGCCGGTGACCCGGTAGGCTGTGCACCGCTGTTCTGGGGCCTGTAGCTCAGTTGGTTAGAGCGCCACGCTTACACCGTGGATGTCGGGGGTTCGAGTCCCTCCGGGCCCACCCCAACCCTCGCTCGACGAGGGCGCGCGAGGTCGAGCGGTCGCCCGACTCCCTCGCTCCCCGCCGAAGCTCTCTCGTCCTGCCTCTGGGCAGGTCGCGACGTCTTCGGCGCGTGCGCCGAGTGTGCAGTTCGGGTCGTTCACACACGTCGTGGACCGCCCGAACTGCACACTCGGCGAAGAGCCTCCTCGCGAGCCGACCATCAACATGCCCGACCCGGCCACCGGGGCCGTGCGGCGCCGTCGGGCGGGGAGGGGGCCGGCCGCGGCTGGCGTCCCCCGACGAATCACCCGCTCGATCTCCACTGACAGCATCGACGCGTGTCGGTGGCTTCTCCTACTGTGACCGACGACGCCGCGCCGACGGAGCGCGGCGGCCTCCGGACGCGGTCCGGCGGCCCGGAGGAGACGGTGGGACGCGTGTTCGACAAGATCAAGGGTTGGCTCCAGGGAGACCACGACGGCGCGGCCGAGGGCGGCGGCATGGCGCCCGGCCGGGCGGAGGGGCGGCGGCGCACCGCGCCCTCGGGTCGGCTGGTCGACGGACTGAAGATCCTGGACGCGGACACCGAAGGTCTCGCGGCCCGCGCGATCGCCTACGTCCACACTGGTGACGGACCGGAGCTCGTGACCGAGCTGTCGCAGCGCACCGACGACGCGGTGGACCGGCTGCTCAACCGGCCCGCGACGCTCGGCGTCTGGACCTACACGACCCAGGCCGAGGACAAGACCATCAAGGAGCGCGTGCCGGGCTGGAACGTCAGCAAGGGTGCCACCGCCCGCAGCAACCTGTACACGCTGACCGAGCCCGTCGGCATCGACGCGCTCGTGCGCCTGGGTCGCCTGCTCGCGGCCGTCTCGCCCGACGTCTCACGCGCCTCCGACCGGCTCCCGGCCTGGTTCGCGGCCCTCCTGACCGACACCGCCAAGACGTGCGGCGACCGTCGCACCACCGGCAAGAACGGCAAGCCGGGCGTGCGCAGCCAGTGGACCCCCGAGCTGCTGACCGCGATCCTGCGCGACGGCGGCGTGGCCGAGGAGAGCATCCCGACCGCCGTCGTGGCCGGGATCTTCGACCGCCCCGTCACCGCGGACTACTACGGCGACCCGCTCGCGGTGTTCGCGGCGCAGCCCGGCGTCGAGGAGTACCTGGTCGCGCACCCGGCCGACGTCGCCGCGGTCGCACCGCTGCTGCGCGCGACCGGCAAGGTCGAGCTCCTGCAGTTCCTGCGGACCCGGCCCGCTGCGCTCGACGCGTTCGTCGGGCTCGTCGCCCAGCTCGCGACCGACAACGCCAAGTCCGTGCGCGAGGAGGCCGCCGGGAACCTCGCGGCCCTGCCCGCCACGCGTCAGGTCGAGCTCCTCGAACCCCTGCTCACCACGATGCCCGCGAGCCGGCTCGCGGGGCTCGTGACCCACCTCGTCGGGGTCGAGGGCGGCATCGACGCCCTGCGGCGCGCGCACGCCGCCGACGGCCGGGGAGCTCGCGGCACGCTGCTGTCGAACGCGATCGAGCGGGCCACGGCCCTCGACGTCGCGACGGTCGTCGTCGACGAGCCCCTCGACGTCCCGCCCTTCACGCCCCTGCCCGAGGTCGTCCTCGGCGAGCCGTTCGTACGCTCGGCCCGCGACGCGGTCGACCGCCGGCTCGCCGCGGCCCGCGACGAGCTCGCCGTGCTCGAGGCGCTGCCCAAGGCCGAGGCCCAGAGCTGGCGCCTGTCCCACGCCCGGGGAGCCGTCAAGGACCTCGCGGCCATCACCGACGACCACCTCACGCAGGTCGCGCAGTACCTCTCGGGTGCCCTGACCAAGGTGCCGCCGCACAAGGTGCTCATCGAGCTCCAGGCGCCTGCGATCCGGAGCCGGCTCGACGGCCTGACCATGCTGCACGACATCCGCTTCGCGCGCTCGCACGGCGGCGGCCGGCAGCGCTACCCCTGGTACCAGCTCAACGCGACGACCGACATCGCGCTCGACCTCCGGATCCTCGCCGACGGCGTCGAGCGTGCCGGCGTCCAGGACTCCGAGGCGGCCGTCGCCGAGCTCGTGTTCGACTCCTGGTTCGCCCGCGGCACGTTCGCCCCCGAGCACCTGTGGCCCTACTTCGCCGAGCACCCGCGCGCGCTCGACACGATCCTGGGGCTGCGTCCGCCGAGCACGGTCGGAACCTCCAGCCGCTCGGAGCGGCTCGAGGTCGCCCTCACGATCCTCGGCGGGTTCCCGACGATCCCGAACCGCTACCTCCCACGGCTGGCCGAGCTCGCTCTGGGTGAGGGCAAGACGCACCGCGTCGCGGCGCAGAAGGTCCTCGAGTCGCACGTCGGCGCGCGCGACCTGGCCGAGCAGGGCCTGCGCGACGGGAAGGCCGAGATCCGCGCCACGGCCGCCGTCTGGCTCCAGCGCCTCGGCGACCCCGCAGCGATCCCGGCACTGCGAGCCGCGCTCGCCAAGGAACGTCGCGAGGTGGCCCGCGCGGCGCTCCTCGGCGCCCTCGAGGCGCTCGGCGACGACATCGCCCCCGAGCTCGCGCCCGCGACGCTGCTCGCCGAGGCGACCAAGGGCCTCAAGGCCAAGGCACCCGCGAGCATGGCCTGGTTCCCGCTCGACGGCCTGCCCACGCTCCGCTGGGCCGCCGACGGCGAGCCCGTGCCGGTCGAGGTCGTGCGGTGGTGGGTCGTGCTCGCGGTCAAGCTCAAGGACCCGAGCGGGCTGGGCCTGATCGCGCGCTACGAGTCCCTGCTCGACGACGAGAGCCGTGCGGCGCTCGGCCGGTTCGTGCTCGACGCGTGGATTGGCAAGGACACCCAGGGCCCCACGGCCGAGGAGAGCCGGGCCTACGCGGACGGCGAGGCCCAGCAGCGGTACGACCGCTACCAGCACTGGTACAAGCAGCACCCCCAGTACTACGAGGCCGAGGCCTCGCGGACCGTCGACCAGCACCACCAGGATGCGTTCCGTGAGCACCAGGCGAACTACCTCGGGTCGGCCATCGCCGACAAGGGGCTGCTCGCGCTGACCGTCGGCATGCCGGGCGCCGAGCTGACGCGCACCGTGCAGCAGTACCTCAAGACGCACATCACGCGCCGCGCCCAGATCGAGGCCCTCGTCCGGGCGCTCGCGGCCAACGGCGACCCCGCGTCGATCCAGCTCCTGCTGTCCGTGGCGCGGCGTCACCGCCAGGCCACGGTGCAGGCGGCCGCGCAGCAGCTCGCCGAGGACCTGGCAGAACGACGCGGCTGGTCCGCCGAAGAGCTCGCGGACCGCACCGTGCAGACTGCGGGCTTCGAGGACGACGGGATCCTGCACCTCGACCTCGGGTCGCGCGAGTACACCGGACGCATCACGCCCACGTTCACGCTCGAGCTCACCAACGACGCGGGGAAGGTCGTCAAGGCGCTGCCTGCGCCCCGCGCGGACGACGACCCCGACCAGGTCAAGGCCGCCAAGTCGCAGCTCTCGACGAGCCGCAAGGAGCTCAAGGCCGTCGTCGCGCTCCAGACCCAGCGCCTCTACGAGGCCATGTGCACTGGGCGCGAGTGGCCCGTCGCGGACTGGCTCGAGTTCGTGGCCGGGCACCCCGTCATGTCCCGGCTCGCGGCCGGGCTCGTGTGGCTCGAGAACCCCGGTCCGGACCAGCGGGCGTTCCGCCCGGGCGATGCCGGAGCGCTCATCGACGTCGACGACGAGGACGTGACCCTCGCGCAGGGCTCGACGGTCTCGGTCGCGCACGGCGTGCTGCTCGGCGCGGACGATGCCGGCCGATGGCGCGAGCACCTCGCGGACTACGAGATCAGGCCGCTGTTCGACCAGCTCACGGTCGACGTCCCCGCCCTGGACAGCCAGGCGACCGCGATCAGCGACCGCAAGGGCTGGCTCACGGACAGCTTCACGGTCCGCGGGCGGGCGACCAAGCTCGGCTACGCGCGCAGCCAGGCCGAGGACGGCGGCTGGTTCTCGGGCTACGAGAAGGCGTACCCGAGCGTCGGGATCACCGCGGTCATCGAGTTCACGGGCGCGTTCCTGCCCGAGGAGAACATCCCCGCGGCGATCACCGAGCTCGTGTTCCGTCGTTCGACCCGGGCCTACGGGCAGAGCGCCGAGGCACGTCTCGCCGACCTGCCGCCCGTCCTCGTCGCGGAGTCGTACCGCGACTACCTGACCGTCGCTGCCGGTGGCAGCTTCGACGCCGCCTGGGAGAAGAAGAGCGCATGGTGACCACTCCGCCCGCCTCGGCGAGCACCCACGACGAGGCATCGGCCCTCGACCGCGGCCCCGCCCAGGAGATCCGCCCGCCCGCCGAGGTGCGCTTCGCGGACGAGCTCGCGGTGCTCGAGGCCGCCGACCGGGCCAAGGGCTCCGAGCTGCCGCCCGGGTGGCGGCTCAGCCCCCGTGCCGTGCGGGCCTTCGTCGTGGGCGACGCCGAGCTCGGGGTGCGACGGAAGTTCTACGGTGACGACCCGCTCGTGGACCGAGCCGTCGTGTCCTTGCTCGGTCGCCAGGGACTCATGCTCGTGGGGGAGCCCGGTACCGCGAAGTCGATGCTGTCCGAGCTGCTCGCGGCCGCGGTGAGCGGGACGTCGAACCTCACCGTCCAGGGCACCGCGGGCACGACCGAGGACCACGTCCGTTACTCGTGGAACTACGCGCTGCTCATCGCCGAGGGACCCAGCGAGCGATCGCTCGTCCCGTCGGCCGTCCAGCAGGCCATGAGCGCGGGCAAGGTCGTCCGGTTCGAGGAGATCACACGCTGCGCGCCCGAGATCCAGGACACCCTCGTCTCGATCCTCTCCGAGAAGCAGCTCATGATCCCCGAGCTCGGCAGCGAGGCACGGGTATCGGCCCGTCCGGGGTTCAACGTGCTCGCGACCGCGAACCTCAAGGACCGGGGAGTCCACGAGATGTCGGCGGCGCTCAAGCGACGGTTCAACTTCGAGACCATCAAGCCCCTCACGGACCGCCAGTTCGAGATAGACCTCATCGAGGCCCAGCTCACGGCAGAGCTCGGCCCGGCGAGCGAGCGCCCACCGCTCGCGCGGGACGTCCTGGACGTGCTCGTCACGGCGTTCCAGGACCTGCGGACCGGGGCGACGAGCAACGGCGCCCCCGTCAAGCGTCCCGAGACCGTCATGTCGACGGCCGAGGCCGTGAACGTCGCGGTCGCCGCGTCGCTCGAGGCCCGCTACCTGGGCGACGGCACCGTGACCCCCGCCGAGGTCGCGCGCCAGCTCGCGGGGGTGGCCTCCAAGGGCGACGAGGAGGACGCGCGACGCCTGCGGCACTACGTCGACAACGTCGTGCGCGAGCGGGCGCGACGCGACCCGCGCTGGAAGTCCTTCCTCTCCGCGGCGGAGTCCTTGTGGCAGTAGTTCAGGTCTCGGCACCGGCGGCACCGGCGGCACGGGCGGCATGGGGGCGTGCACCCGCGCGCATGCAACGTGCCGCCGCTGCGGTCGAGCGCCTGCGGGCCGACGGGATCTACCTCGCGCCGGTCCGCCACCACAGCCCGGCGTGCGCGCTCGCGGTCGGGGCGCTCGTCGAGGAGGTGCGGCCCGCCGTCGTGCTCGTCGAGGGGCCCGAGGAGTACGGGCGACTGCTGCCCGCGCTGCTCGACCCCCGCACGCGCCCGCCCGTCGCGGTCCTGAGCCTGGGCACCGAGGGCGGCGGCGCGGGCTTCTACCCGCTCGCCGAGTTCTCGCCCGAGTGGGTGGCCCTGCGCACCGGGTCCCGTCTGGGCGCGGAGGTCGCGTTCGTCGACCGGTCGTGGGTCGCGCGTGCGGGCGACGAGCGGTCCGGCGACGCGCCCGGACGAGGTGTGCCCGACGACGGCGCGAGCGTCGAGGACGCGCCCGGCGGAGCCGACGACGCCCCGGGAGCCGACGACGACGCGTTCGCCCGTACGCTCCAGTCCGAGCGCAACCTCGCGCACTCGCGGACGATCGCCGCGGTCGCCGAGCGCCTGGGGTGCCGCGACCACGACGAGGTGTGGGACCACCTCTTCGAGGCGCGCACGAGCGAGCGGCTCGCGGACTGGCGCGAGCTCTTCGACGACGTGTTCGCATGGGCGGGGCTCGCACGCCTCGACTACGAGGAGGAGGTGCTCGACGCCGACGGGTCGCTCGCGCGCGAGGCCCTCATGTCGGCCCGGGTCGCCGAGCACCGGGCCCGGGTCGAGGGGCCCGTGGTCGTGGTGACCGGCGCGTTCCACACGCTCGCGCTCGTCGAGGCGCTCACGGGCGCGCCCGAGGGCGAGGCGGTCGTGCGCCGCCGTCCCGCCGGGGGCTACGGCCCGCCGACGTCGGCCGACGCCTGGCTCATCCGCTACGACCACGAGCGGCTCGACGGGCTGCGGGGCTACGGGGCGGGCATGCCGTCGCCCGGCTTCTACGAGCGTCTCTGGGCCGCGCACCGGGAGCCGGGTGGGCCGAGCGCGCTGGGTACGTCGCTGCTGGTCGACGTCGCCGCGGAGGCCACCGCGCGGGGGGCGCAGGTGAGCCTGGCCGAGATCGCGTCGGCGGCCGAGCAGGCGACCAGGCTCGCGGACCTGCGCGAGCGCCCGTGGCCTGGACGCACGGACCTCCTCGACGCGCTCACGTCGTGCTTCGTCAAGGACGACGGCGGGCTCGACGTGGGCATCGGGCGCCCGCTCGGGCAGGCGGTCGCCGAGGTGTTCGGAGGGCGTGCGCTCGGCGAGGTACCGCCCGGCACCGCGTCACCGCCGCTCGTGCAGCGCGCGAGGGAACGGGCCGAGGAGCTGCGTCTCGTGGTGACGGACTCGACGCCGCGTCGCACGCGTCTCGACGCCCGCCGCACGCCCCGCCACCGGGAGCGCCGGGCGTTCCTGGCGCTCATGGACTTCGTCGGGAGCGGGTTCGCGCACCAGGTCTCGGGGCCCGACCACGTCGCGGGGCGCGGCATGGGCCTCCTGATCGAGGAGTGGGAGTACGCCTGGACCCCCCTCGTCGAGGCGTCGCTGGTCGAGCTGTCGCACCAGGGTGCGACCCTCGAGGCCGTCGCGGTGCACCGCCTCCACCGCCTCGAGCACGAGCTCGCGACGACGGGTCGCTCGGCGCTCGGCGTGGCCCGCCTCGTGGCCCAGGCCGTCGTCGCGGGACTGTCGGAGCATCTCGACCGCCTGGTAGCGCTCCTGCGCTCGACGCTCGACGTCGACCCGTCGCTCGAGTCCGTCGTGGGCGGGCTGCACCGCCTCGTGGACCTGTGGGACGCGCGCGTCGAGCTGGGCCTGGAGGATCACGCGGACGACCTGCTGGACCTGCTCGACCACGGCCTCGCAACGGTCGCCTACCTCGTCCCGGGCCTCGGTGCGGTCGACGCGGACGCGGAACCTGCCGCCGTCGGGACGCTCGTCGCCCTGCGCGACCTCCTGCGGGAGGCGGGCCGCGCCACGCCCGCACCCGTGCCCGACGGCGGTGCACACCCCCGCGGGGACGCGCCCCCGCCCGGCGGCGCCCTCACGCGCACGACGGGTCGGGCCGAACCCGTGCTCCGCGAGCTCGCCCGGCTCCGCGAGGACCGCGGCGCGGCCCCCGGCGTCCGGGGTGCGCTCGTGGCGCTCGCTGCGACCGAGGACGCTCTCGACGACGACGTCCTGGTCGCCGAGGTGCGTGCCCAGCTCAGCCCGGGCGCTGACCCGGTCGCCGTCGTCCGCTTCCTGGGCGGCCTGCTGCGCGTCGCCCCGGACCTCCTGCTGCACACCCCCGAGCTCTTCGACGCCGTCCACACCGGTCTCCGTGACCTCGACGGGGACGCGTTCCTGGCCGTGCTGCCGGACCTGCGCCGCGCGTTCACGTGGCTCAAGCCCGCCGAGACGCACCGGCTCGCGCAGCAGGTCGCGACGCGCACCGGCTCCCGGGCAGAGAGGATCGACGTGCACCTGGCCGCGACCGAGCAGGACCTCCGTGCGGGGCTCGCGCTCGAACGCGAGCTCGCCGCGATGCTCACGCGCGACGGGCTGGGCGCCTGGGGCTTCGGCGCGTCGCGGCACACCCCTGCCAACCCTCTGTCGGACCAGGAGAACCAGCCGTGACCGTCCCGACCGCCCGCCCGGCGGCGACCGCCGATGAGCTCGAGGCCGCACGCCGCTGGCGGCTCGTCCTGGGCCGCTACGCCGCGCAGGAGCTTCCGCAGGACCCGTCCGACGCCGGAGTCGAGCGCGCGCTGCAGTACCTCTACGACCGCGAGTACGTCGAGCGCGGGCACCGCCTGGGCAAGGGGCCGGGCGGGCGTGGTGGTGGCGGGAGCCTCGACCCGTCGGCGCTCAAGGCGCTCGACTGGCTCGGCCAGGCTCGCACGCTGTTCCCGCGCGAGACGTTCGAGCGCATGCAGGTCGACGCCGTCAGCCGGTACCAGCTCACGGACCTGCTCGCCGACCCGGAAGCGGCCGAGGCCCTCGAACCCAGCCGGGAGCTCGCGACCGCGCTGCTGCAGGTGCGCGGTCGCCTCGACGAGCGTGCCGCCGCCGGTCTCCGCACGGTCATCGCGCGCGTCGTGGAGGACATCGTGCGACGGCTGCGCCCGCAGTTCGCGACCGCGCTCACCGGCCGCAAGGACAGGTCGCGACGCTCGATGCACAAGGTCAGCCAGAACTTCGACGGCAAGCGCACCCTCCGGGCCAACCTCTCGCGCTACGACCCGGAGTCCGGGCGACTGATCGTGCAGGACGTGCGGTTCGTGTCGCGGGCGCGGCGCACGCTCACCTGGGAGGTCGTCCTGCTCGTCGACCAGTCGGGCTCCATGGCAGCCTCGCTGCTCTACAGCGCGGTGTGTGCGGGGATCATGTCGGCGCTGCCGGGGATCACGGTCCGGCTCGCGGTCTTCGACACGAACGTCGTCGACCTCTCGCACCTCGCGCACGACCCGGTCGCGGTCCTGCTGACGGCACAGCTGGGCGGAGGCACCGACATCGCGAAGGCGGTGCGCTACGCCGAGCAGCAGGTCACGAACCCGAGCCGCACGGTCGTGGTGCTCGTGAGCGACTTCGAGGAGGGCGGCTCGGTCACCCAGCTCCTCGCGGGCGTTCGCCGCCTCGCGGAGTCGGGCGTCCGGATGCTGGGGCTGGCGGCGCTCGACGAGGCCGCCGAGCCCGTCTACGACCACGGGACGGCCCGCCGCCTCGCCGAGTGCGGCATGCACGTCGCAGCCCTCACGCCCGACCGGTTCGCCGAGTGGCTCGGGGAGGTGCTCGTATGACGCCGGGCTGGCTCGCGGTCTTCGCGGGATACGACGACGCCGCGCTCGTCGCGCTCGCCAACACCGGTCTGCTGCGGCGCGCCCGCAAGGACCTTGCGGCAGGCGACGTGTCGCTCACGTCGGAGTCCACGGTCGAGGTCGTGGTCGCGTGCGGGAGCGCGGTGGTGCGGCTCGGGCCCAAGGGGCCGGTGGCGGCGTCGTGCTCGTGCCCGACGGCGGGCGTGTGCCAGCACGTCGTCGCGGCGTGCCTGTGGGCCCGTGAGCGGGTGACGGGCGGGACGTCGGGGGAGCCGGGATCGACCGCTGCGGTCGTGGACGGGCCGCACTCCACGACCGCAGGCCGCGGTGCCGAGGACGCGGGCCCGCGCGACCCCGCCGGCCCGCACGGGCCCGCCAAGCCCGCGCCGACCAGTGCCGACGCCGGTCGCGCCGTGGGCCCCGGCGCCACCGATCGTGCGACTGCCCCGGACGTCCTGGCCGACCTCCTCGCGCTCGAACCCGTCGCCGTGTGCCGGGCCGCGGGCAGGCCCGCGCTGCGCCGGGTCGTCGAACGGCTCCCGGCCGCGCTGCTCGCCGGGCTCGCGCAGGAAGGCCCGGTGGCACCGACCGCGTGCGAGGTCACGGCCGACGGCGCGCGGCTCACGATCATGTGGACCGACGGCAGCGGCACCCCGACCCACGTCGTGTTCGTGGCCCCCGCGGGGTTCGCGGGCATGGTCGTCGCCGGTGCGCGCTCGGCCGGCGACCAGGCCGCAGCACGGCTCGAGGCCGTCGTCCGGGTCTTCGCCCGCGAGGGCAGGCCGTGGACGTGGCCCCACGAGATCGAGGTCGAACGCTCGGGCGAGCTGACCACCGCCCAGCGCGCGGGGATCGAAGAGGTGAGCGCCGTCGTCGGGCACGTGGTCGACGCCGGGCTGTCCCACCTCGGTGCCGACGCCGCAGACACGCTGCGCGGGGCCGCGGCCCGCGCGCGGCTCGTCGGCCTGCTGCTGCTCCACCGGCTGCTGCTCGTCGCCGCAGGCCTCGTCGCGGGTCTCGCGTCGCGCGACGACGACGTGAGCGAGGCCGACGCGCTCGGTGCCCTCGCCGAGGCGTGGGCGCTCGCGGCGGCGCTGCGGGACGCTCCCGTCGGGGCGCTCCCCGCCCTCCTGGGGGCACCGGTGCGCCGGACCACCGACGCGGAACCCGGCGACGACCTTCCCGGCCGCCTCGTCCCGCTCGGCGTGCGGTGGTGGCGGGCACCGAGCGGCGCCCGCGGCCTGACGCTCACGGCCTGGGACACGCGTCACGGGACGCTGAGGACCGCGACGGTCGCGCGGCCCTCGGGCGCGGACCCGACCTTCCGCCGCGACGTCGACCTGCCGCTGCTCTGGAAGGCGTCGGTCGCCGCGGCGTGCGCGGGTCCGTTCGAGCTCGCCGACGCCGAGATGCGGCCCGACGGGTCGATCAGCACGACCGCGCGCACGAGCCTCGTCCCCGGCGGGGGCTTCGACGTCGGTGAGCTGCGGGAGATCGCGCAGCACCTGGACGGGGTGACCACCGGGACGGTCGGGTTCGGACGGGCTCGGCGTCGCGTCCGGCTCGTGATGGTGCGCGAGACCGGGGCCGTCGGGGTCGACGAGGTCCGCCGCGACGTCACCTGGCCGGTCACGGCCGCCGACGGCGTCACGCACGTCCTGCGCGTGGGCGTCGAGCACGAGCGCAGCGTCGAGGCGCTGCTGTCGGTCGTGGCGTCGCGCAAGCAGGTGGTCGCGGTCCTCGTCGAGCGCGACGCCTCGACGGGGGCGGACGAGCCCGTCGGAGTGTTCCTGCGGACGGGCCAGGGGAGCGTCGAGCTCTTCTCGCCGTCGATGTCCCCCGTGTTCCGCGCGGTGAGCTGGACCGCGCTGCGCCGACTGAGGGCCCGGATCGCGGCGCTGCACCGGGGCTCGACCGTCCATGTGGCCGAACCGGTCGCCCGTGGCCCGGTGGCACGCGTGTGCGAACCCGCGCTCGAGGTCGTGGACTCGCTCGGCGCGACCGGACGCCGCAGGCTCACCGCGCACCAGCAGAGCGTGCTCGGCGACCGTGCGCGGCTCGCCCACGACCTCGGGATGGCGACCGTGGGCCGCACGATCGAGGCGCTGACGACGGACGTGTCGACCTTCACGCTCCTGCGCGCACGTTTCGTGCTCGGACGAGCGGCGGCGCTCGCGGACGCCTAGCGCAGGGCGGTCACCGTCAGGGGCGAGGGTGGTGAATCCGCACCTCGCAGAGTTCTGGTCATTTTCGTCACAGCATTTTCGGTGCCGTGAAGTGCATTCTTCGTTGCCCGAGGCGATGTGAAGATGGCGTGGTGGACCTGTCGATGTTCTGTTTGCACCTCAAAGGTCGACGAATTGTGCGCATAGTGTCCTGCGGGCCGGACGGGGGAAGACGTATCCGGCCGGGAGGATTCGGTACGCCGATTCTTCTGCCATGTGTGACCGATACCTGTGATCGGAGTTCCGTATGACGAAGTACGCAGCTTTCTACGTTCCCTTGACCGCCGCGGCGCTCGCCCTGACGGGCGGCGTCTCCGCGTGGGCGGCGCCCGCGAGCGCACCCACGAGCGCGATCGCCGCGGCGAGCATCTCGACGGGCGCTCTCGAGCTCGCGGCGCCCGGTGGCGGATGGTCCTACGAAGGGGCCACCGGCCCTGAGCACTGGGGCGAGATCGCCTCGACGTGCGCCTCGACGCCGACGAGCAAGCAGTCGCCCGTCGACATCCCGCTGCGCTCCCTCACGGAGAGCCGCAAGGTCAAGGCTCCCGTGCTCGACTACGAGCGCGCCGCGTTCACGGTCCGCGACACCGGGGAGACCATCCAGGCCGACCTGACCACGGTCGGCCCCAACGCCATCACGCTCGACGGGACCCGCTACGAGCTCCGGCAGTTCCACCTGCATACCCCGAGCGAGCACACGATCGACGGCGAGCCGGCTGCGATGGAGCTCCATCTGGTGCACCAGAGCGCGGAGGGCAAGCTTGCGGCGCTCGGGGTGCTGTTCGAGCTCGGCCGGGAGAACGCGGCTCTCGCCGGCTTCTTCGACGCGATCCCGGCGGCCGCCGGGGCGACGTCGTCGGTCGCGCCCCAGCCGGTCCAGATCAACCCGGCTCACCTGGTGCCCGCGTGGTCGGACCTGATCCGCTACGACGGGTCGCTGACGACGCCGCCGTGCAGCGAGGGCGTGCTCTGGAGCGTCTACGAGCGTCCTCGGACGATCTCGAAGTCGCAGCTCGGCGCCTTCACCGCGGTGCACCCGGAGAACAGTCGTCCGGTGCAGCCGCTCAACGGCAGGAGCCTGTTCGAGGTCGACGTGGACTGACGCCTCGTCCGGCTGAGAAGGCGTCCGGTCTCCGACTTCTTGTCGGCGGCCGGACGCTTTTTTCGTCGGATCCGAAGGTGGAGATGAGAGCTCTCTCGTGAGGGGGCCGGATTTCTGGTTCCGCCGTTCAGGAATTGCCGACAATACCTGTGATGATGACGGCGCGTATCGGTGGCCCCGGCAGGCGGGCTGCGAGACGCCCCGATGTCAGACCCTCACGGCAGACTCCGGGGCGTGTACTCGGTCCCGCTCCGCACGTCGTCCGCCGACCCTGGCGTCGTCGACGTCGAGGACCTCGACCCCCACGGCAGTCGGCTGCACCCCGCCTCGCGCCGCACGACCTGGCCGGGTGCCGTCCTCGAGCAGCCCGTCCCCCCGGACCCGAGCCCCGCGGTGGACACGGCCACCCCCGGCGCACCGCAGGTCGCGACGCCCACGACCCGCTGGGTGCTCGACGACACCAACCTCTGGTACCCGGCCGCCCTCGCAGGGGGCCTGCGCGTCGAGCGCGCGCACGACCTGCGCCTGACCCGGGCCATCCTGCGGCGATCGGTCCTCACGACGGGCACGCGCCTGGCGCAGGGGCCGCGCGACGCCTGGGACGACATGCACCCGGTCCCCACGGCCCCCGTCCCGGGCATCGAACGCCCGGACGCGCTCTTCGACCTCGGCGACCGGCGGGCCGTCACCCCACCCGACCCCGTGGGGGAGCTGCGCCGACAGCTCGAGGCGGTCGCGACGTCGTCGGGCCCGGGGCGGCTGCGGCTGCTGATCGCCGCCGAGTCCGCGGGCGCACTCGTGGCCGCCGAGATGAGCCACGCCGGACTGCCCTGGCGCGAGGACCTCCACGACGCGATGCTCACCGGCATCCTGGGCGCGCGGCCGCCGCTCGGGCTGAGGCCCGCGCGGCTCGAGGCCCTCGCCGAGCGCGTGCGGTCGGCGCTCGACGCGCCTGCGCTCAACCCCGACTCGGCCCCCGAGCTCCTCAAGGCCCTCGAGTACGCGGGCGTCGGCGTGAAGTCGACCCGCAAGTGGGACCTCGAACGCGTCGACCACCCCGTCGTCGCGCCGCTTCTCGAGTACAAGAAGCTCAGCCGCCTCCTGACCGCCAACGGCTGGAACTGGCTCGACACGTGGGTGCGGGACGGCCGCTTCCGGCCCGAGTACGTCGTCGGGGGAGTCGTGACCGGGCGCTGGGCCGCGAACGGCGGGGGAGCGCTCCAGCTCCCGCACCAGGTCCGCTCCGCCGTGGTCGCGGACCCCGGGTGGAAGCTCGTCGTCGCCGACGCCGCACAGCTCGAGCCCCGCGTGCTCGCAGGGCTCTCGGGCGACCTCGTCATGGCCGAGGCGGGGCGCGGGGGTGACATGTACCAGGGCATCGTCGACACGGGTGCGGTCGAGACGCGTGCCCAGGCCAAGATCGGCATGCTCGGCGCCATGTACGGCGGGACGACGGGCGAGAGCGGGCGCATGCTCCCACGGCTCGCGAAGGCGTTCCCACGCGCGCTCGACCTCGTCGAGCAGGCCGCACGGGCGGGCGAGCGCGGAGAGATCGTCACCACGCGCCTCGGCCGGAGCTCGCCCCCGCCCGGATCAGGCTGGGACGAGACGCAGGGCAGCGCGTACGACGAGTCCGCGTCGAGCGACGCACAGTCCCGCGCCCGCAGCCAGACCCGTGCCTGGGGCCGGTTCACCCGGAACTTCGTGGTGCAGGGGACGGCCGCCGAGTGGGCGCTGTGCTGGATGGCGTCGCTGCGCGGGCGCCTCGCCGCGATGCCCCGGGCGGCGACACCCGGGCTGGCCCCCGCCCCTTTCACCGAGCAGCCGCACATGGTCTTCTTCCTGCACGACGAGATCATCGTGCACGCTCCCACCGAGCTCGCCGAGCAGGTCGCGGGCGAGATCCGGGCCGCGGGCACCGAGGCCGGGAAGCTCCTCTTCGGCGACTTCCCGGTCGACTTCCCGCTCACGGTCGCGATCGTCGACGACTACTCGCAGGCGAAGTAGCGCGGTCGGTCACGCGTCCCGTGGCTCGCCGCGGTAGGTCCCCACCGACCAGAGGTTTCCCTCGGGGTCCGCCAGCACCAGCTCACGACTGCCGTAGTCGGTCTCGTGCAGCGGAGCGACGACCGCGCCGACGTGCTCCGCCCGGTCCGCGATCTCCTCGATCCCGGTCCCGCTGCCGGGCTCGCCGGCGACCACATACCCGCCGAACGTGCCCGGCGGACGCGACCACTCGCCGTCGGGCTTGAACGAGCCCAGCATGATGCCGCCGCCCGGCGGCCAGTCGAGCTGCGCGTGCGCGACGCCTCCGTCACTCGTCATGACGGTGTTGCGCCGGAAGCCCACCACGTCGACGAGGAAGTCGATCAGCCCGGACGCGTCCTGCGCCTGGAGGGTGGGCCAGACCTGTGCCTGGGGAGTCGTGTGCGTGTCCATGACCTCAGCCTGCGCGCGGTGCACCGCCCCCAGCTTGGATGTTTGCGCGCTCCTCGGCGAGCCACGCCGTCGGGCTCACGCCCGCGAACGCATGGAAGTCGCGCACCAGGTGGGAGTGGTCGGCGTAGCCGGTGCGGGCCGCGACGTCCGCGAGGTTCGGCCCCGACGGTGCCAGGGACCTCGCGCGCACCGCGTACCGAGCGGCGTCGAAACGGGCCAGGCGACAGGCCGCGCCCGGACTCAGACCGAGCTCGGCCGAGAAGAGCGACGTGAGCTGGCGAGGGCTGAGCCAGACGTGCGCGGCGACGTCGGGCACGGTCACCCTGCCGTTGCTGCGGAGGATGTGGCGCCAGGCTTCGGCGACCTCGACCCGGACCCGTCCGAGGCCAGGCCTGCGGCCCTCGGCCTGGCGTCGCAACGCCTCGGCGACGAGCGTGAGTCGCTCGTCCCACGACGTCGCCTCACCGACCCGCTCCCGCAGGTCGCGCGAGAGAGGGCCGAGCACGTCGTCGGCGTCGGTCACCATGCCCAGCTCGCCGGGTGGGACGCCGAGCAGCTCGCGGCTCGCGAGCGGGTCGAGCGCGAGCTGGACGCCCTCCTGGTGCGCGGGCTGATGGATGTACGCGGGGGACGTGTGCAGACCCCCGACGAGCGACGCGTACCGGTGCAGGGGCGCGTCCCCGGGCCCCGTCGCCGTGGGTACAGGGCCGTCGAGGCTGATGACGACGGTCAGCCACGGTGACGGCAGCCCGCGGTGCACCGAGGGGGAGCCCGTGATCTCGTAGCCCAGGACCGAGCCGACCGCAGACTCCAGCGGTCCGGTCGGGAAGGCGCGCACGTAGTGCTGTCCCATGTCTCCACGGTAGGTCGCGGGAGTCACTCGGCGCGCGTCGTCGCCGGCCCGCGGCGGATAGCCTGGTCCCGTGACCGCACACCCCACGCTCGCCGACGTCGTCCGGACCCTCGAGGCGCTCTACCCGCCGTCGACTGCGGAGGGGTGGGACGCCGTCGGGCTGGTCACCGGGGACCCTGCCCAGCCCGTGCGCAAGGTCCTCTTCGCGGTCGACCCCGTCGCGACCGTCGCCGACGAGGCGATCGAGTGGGGCGCCGACCTGATCGTGACCCACCACCCGCTCTTCCTGCGGCCCGTGCACTCGATCGCCGCGACGACGTTCAAGGGCTCGCTCGTGCACCGCCTCGTGCGGGCCGGGATCGGGTTGTACGTCGCGCACACCAACGCCGACGCCGCGCCGCGCGGTGTCGCCGACGCGCTCGCGGACGCGATCGGCCTCGTGGACCGGACGCCCCTCGTCCCGTCCGCACCCGACGGCGCCGCGCACCTCGCGGAGACCGGCATCGGCCGTGTGGGCCGCCTCGAGGAGCCCACGACGTTGCGCGCCTTCGCCGAGCGCGTCGCCGCCGCGCTGCCCGCGACCGAGCAGGGAGTACGTGTCGCAGGCGACCTGGAGGTGACCGTGAGCACCGTGGCCGTCGTCGGCGGCTCGGGCGACTCGTTGTTCGACGCCGTCCGCAGCGCGGGTGCCGACGTCTACGTCACCGCGGACCTGCGCCACCACCCCGCCTCCGAGCTGCGCGAGCGCGCCGAGTTCGAGGGCGGCACCGCGGGAGGTCCATTCCTCGTGGACGTCGCACACTTCGCGAGCGAGTGGCCCTGGCTGCACTACGCGGCCGCCGACCTGACCGGGCGGCTCGCAGATACGGGTACGGTGGATACCCGCGTGAGCGTCCGCCGGACCGACCCCTGGACCGCCCGGATCGGCTCCGCGCACCGCGCCTGACACGGCGCCCCACAACTGCATCGAAAGGAACGCACCCTGTGAGCACTGCACCCCCCGAGGACCAGCGACGACTGCTGGAGGTCCAGGCACTCGACACCCGCCTGCAGCAGCTCACGCACAAGCGCGCCTCCCTGCCCTCGATCGCCCGCATCGCGGAGCTCGACGCGCAGATCTCCGACCTCAGCACCTCCCTCGTCGCGTCCCGCACCGCCGTGAGCGACCTCAAGCGAGAGCTCACCAAGGCCGAGGGTGACGTCGAGCAGGTCCGCAACCGTGCGGCACGCGACCAGACCCGCCTCGACTCCGGCCAGGTCGGCGCCAAGGACGCCCAGGCGCTCGTCGGCGAGCTCGAGTCGCTGTCCCGTCGCCAGGAGGTCCTCGAGGAGATCGAGCTCGGTGTCATGGAGCGCCTCGAAGCCCACGAGGAGGCCCTCGCCAAGCTCGACGCCGCCAACGACGAGCTCGTCGCCGCCAAGCGCGAGGTCGAGGCCGAGCGCGACGCCCAGCTCGCCGAGATCGACGCCGAGGTCGAGTCCGTGACCGCCGCACGCGCCAAGGCCGTCGACGGGATCGACGCCGGTCTCGTCACCCTCTACGACCGCCTGCGCAACCAGCTCGGAGGCCTGGGCGCCGCCGTGCTCAACGGCCGCCGTTGCGAAGGCTGCCGCCTCGAGCTCAACCCGTCCGACGTCGCAGCGATCAAGGCCAAGGGGCCCGAGCAGGTCGCGCGCTGCGAGGAGTGCTCGCGCATCCTGGTGCGGCTCGACGCCTGACGTCGTCCTTTCCTGGCCCGAGGCCCTGCTCCCGACCGTTCGGGGGTGGGGCCTCGGTGGTTTCCGGGGCGGGGTCGGTGCCGAGAACGAGGTTGAGGTCGTCTGGGGGTCGTTGGCGGCCTCAAGGTCGTGCTCGACGGCGCGGAAGGTCGTGGTCGGGGTTTCCCGTTCCAGGGGTCCTGGTGCTGCGCGGGCGGTGGGTCGATGGGTGGTGCGGTGGCTGCGGGGTGGCGTCGTGGCGTCGAGGCGCCGAGTGTGCAGTTTGGGCGGTCGGGATGGGGGTATGGACGACCCGAACTGCACACTCGGCGATCGCGATCGCGATCGCGATCGCGATCGTGATCGTGGACGTGTCCGGTCTCGGGTCCGTGGGTCCTTGGTGCCGAGGATGCGGTGGCGTCGGTTTTCGGGGGGATCAGGACGCCAACCGCATGGTCGTGCGGCGGTAACCGCATGTTCGGCGCGTGCTGGGTGCTGGTCCGTGGGATGCGGGTGTCGGGTATGGGCGGGTGATGTTGGTGGTTGTCCACAGCCTGGGACGAGGGGTTCCGGTGGGGTGGTTTGACCCGTTAGGTTCCTGGGGAGGTAGGGGGCGGTGTGGCCCTGTGCCGGGTACCTACCGAGGGGGCAGGGATGGGTTCGCAGGGGTTGGTCGGGCGGGGTGCCGCACGGGGCGTCGGTTGGGAGAGGCCGGGAAGCAGTCCTGTCTCTGGTTCAGGTGCACGACGGCGTAAGGGTGCGCTGGTGCTGATGGCGTGGGCGGTGCTTGTGGGTGTGGTGGTGGGGTGTTCGCCGACGGAGCCGGTGGTCGAGTCTCCGTCGCCGGTGGTGAGCGAGGAACCGAGCCCGACGCCTGTTCCGACTCCGACGCCGACGGGCCCGGTCAAGCCTGAGCGGCCGGCTGACATGGACCGCACCGATGAGGTCGGAGCCGCTGCGGCGGCGACGTACTTCCTGGAGCTGTACCCCTACGTCATGGCTACCGGAGACCTGACAGAATGGGACGCCATGACCTGGGCGGAGACGTGCGATTTCTGCTCCAAATCGAGGGAGAGCGCGCTGGCCTTCGATTCGCCCGACTTTGAGTACGTCGGTGGGGCGGTGAAGGCGGAACTCCTGAAGGCATACGCGCTGGACACGCTAATCGGTGGCTACCCGCTCGACTTCCGCCTGTCCCAGGAGGAGGCGGCCACTATCGGTCTCGGGGGTGAGGTCCTCGAGTCGCTGCCTGCGGAATCAGACGAGTTGCGTGTCGAGATGATGCACGACGGGTCCACCTGGCGCGTGATCGCAGTCGCTGTCCTCAAGGAGGTCCAATGAATGCGCGGAGTGGTCGACAGGCTTTGGCGTTCTGCGCTCTGGCGGGACTCCTGGGTACCTTGACCCTGTTGGCTTCTCCAGGCTTCGCGTTCGGAGTTGAACAACCGAAGCCGACCCCCAAGCCCACCTCAACAACGCCACCAAAACTGTCGGGTGTGGTCGGGCAGGCAGTAGGGAGCGGGATCAACCTCCAGGCAATCGACGTCTCGGCCGACGGGTCGGTGCATCGGCCGCGGAATGCGGATGGGTCGCCGGCGTCGGTCGAGTTTCGGCGGATGCCCGCGTCGATCTGTTTCACGCAGGACTTCCCCACGACCAAGGGGCAGGTGGGGGCGTGCGGGCCGGGGGAGCGCGAGGGGGCACTGGTCGTGGCGTGTGAGGCAGAGCAGGTCGCGTTGGACCCGATCTTCAAGCAGACCTGGGTCAACAACCCGGACGGCACGATCAGCGATCTGTCCCGGTGGGAGCTGCAGAACCCGGCCAGTCCCGGCGACTGTCTGGCCGCCGTTGACCTGGCGCCCCTGGCCGAGGCCGAGTTCCAGCGTCTGACGATTACCCCGTCTCCCGTGACGATCCAACCGCCCGACGGGTGGACCCTGGTCAACGTCGACACGATCACCTACACCAGCCCCGCGCCCCAGACGTTCACGACCACTCTGCTGGGCATCCCCGTCACGATCGAGGCGACCCCGGACACCTTCACCTGGGACTACGACGACGGCACGACCCCCATGACCACCACGGACCCGGGCCGGGCATACCCGCACCACACCGTCGCGCACGTCTACGAGGAAGAGGCGGTCGCGACCATCACCTTGGCCACGACCTGGCAGGGCCGCTTCCAGATCACCGGCACTGCCACGTGGACCCCCATCACCGGCACCGCCACGACCACCACCGCCGCCCCACCCCTGACCATCCACGAAGCCCGGGCCCGCCTCGTCACCGAACCCCTCGACTGAAGACGCTGCCCGATGTCGCCCGGTCGCACCCACGAGCGACAACGAGCAGCATCTCGGTGCCAGCCAGCGTCCCAGCCGCCGCAGGGAGCGCCATGAACGCCGTCGGTTCGACGCCGGCAGCCCGCGCGAGGAACACTGAGGCGACCGCGCGGTGCGGGCCCCGGCCCTGATCTGGGACGCAACGGGGATCCGGAGAGCGACGTTCGCTCGGGACGGACGACCGGGCAGACCGAACGACCGGGCAGACCGAACGACCGGGCAGACCGAACGACCGGGCAGACCGGACGACCGGGCAGATCGGACGACCGGGCAGACCGATCGAGCGGATCGACAGGACGATGGCAGACGTGGAGGACGAGGCATGGGTAGGACGTTGATCGTCGAGGCCGACGGCGGATCGCGCGGCAACCCCGGACCTGCGGGCTACGGCGCACTCGTGCGCGACGCCGCGACGGGGACGGTGTTGGCCGAACGCGCTCGGTACCTCGGCGTCGTGTCGAACAACGTCGCCGAGTACTCGGGGCTCGTCGCGGGGCTCGAGGCCGCGCGGTCGATCGACCCCGAGGCGCGCGTGCTCGTCCGCATGGACTCCAAGCTCGTCGTCGAGCAGATGTCGGGGCGCTGGAAGATCAAGCACGAGGACATGCGCCGGCTCGCGGCCGAGGCGGCGCAGGTGCTGCCGCCGTCACAGGTCACCTACGAGTGGGTGCCGCGTGCCGACAACTCCGCGGCCGACGCCCTCGCGAACCAGGTCATGGACTCGCGCGGCGAGATCGCCCACGACCACTGGGCGGCCGACATCACACCTGTGACCGACCAGGGGCAGGCGGACACGGACCCGGCAGCCGACGAGCCGGCCGACCCGAGCGGTGCGCCCGGCGCCGACGCCGCCGGCCCTGGTTTCGACACACCCACGCGCCCCTCGGGCGCCCGTGCCCGGTTCGACGGTGCCGAGCCGTTGACCGTCGTCCTGGTCCGGCACGGCCAGACGCCGCTCACCGTCGCGGGCGCGTACTCGGGCTCGTCGGTCCCTGGCCCGTCGCTCACCGCGCGGGGCCGGGTGCAGGCCGCCCAGGCCGCCGACCTGGTCTACCGTATCGGCCGGGACCGCTGGACCGACGTGCCGAGGCCGACCGAGATCGTCGCGTCGCCCATGGTCCGTGCGCAGGAGACCGCGCGGGCCGTGAGCCGCCGTCTGGGTCTGCACGTCGCGACCGACGAGCGCTTCGCGGAGGTCCACTTCGGCGAGTGGGAGGGGCTGACGGCCGACCAGATCGCCGAGCGCTGGGACGGGCATCCCGAGCAGTGGCTCGTCTCGGGCACCGAGGCCGCCCCGGGCGGTGAGTCGATGGCCGACGTCGGCGACCGCGTCTGGGCCGGGCTGCAGGACCTTCTCGCGCAGGGCACCGGCCGGACCGTCGTCGTGGTGGGTCATGCGGTGCAGGTGCGTGCCGCCGTCGGGCGGGCCATCGAGGCGCCGCCCTCGCGCTGGGCTGGCTTTCGCGTGCCGCCGGGGTCGGTGAGCATCGTGCGGTTGTGGGCCGACGGGGCGACCGAGCTGACCGTCGTCGGGTGCCCGAGCGAGCCCTGATCCCGCCGTTCACCAGTGCCCGCTCGGCGCCGAGAAAGACCTTGAGGCCGCCAGGAGGTCCCAGACGACCTCCACCTCGTTCTCGACCGCCGGGCTTCGAGAGAACGTCAGGAGACGACGAGCTCCAGCGTCGACGCACCGCGTGCCCCGGGCAGCAGCGTCGCGTCGAGCAGCGCGGTCCCGACGAGCTCGTACGCGGCCTTGAGCAGCTCCTCGGCCGTGTGCACGGGTTCGGCGCGAGTCAGCAGGTGTCCGGTGAGGACGCCGCGCGTGTGCTTGGCGTTGTGCGACACGACGCTGCGCTTGCCGTCGAGCTCGCGGAGCACGCGCACCGCGACGTGCTCGGCCCCGGCGGGCACCTTCCACGCGGCCGCGTAGGGCGCCGAGCGGCAGTCGATCACGACGTCACCGGTCGCCCGCACGTCCAGGGCTGCGGCGAGGTGGGGCCGCCACGACGGGGCGAGCGCCCCGAGCGGCGGGAGCTGGGTGCCCATCGACAGCCGGTAGGCGGGGATGGGGTCGGCGGGGGAGACCGCGCCCCACAGCGCCGACACGATCCGTACCGAGTCCTCGGCCCGGGCCGCAGCGGCCGGCGGCAGGTCGGCCAGGCCGGCGGCGGCGTACAGCACCCCGCTGTAGATCTCCGCGGCGGGAGCCGTCGGTGCCGTGGCCAGCGACACGTTGCGCGCCACCTCGTCGGCGAGCCCGCTGCTGACACCCAGGACGTCGAGCGCATCTCGTCGCCTGCTCGCGGCGACGAGCGCCTTGAGCACGGCCTTGCGGTGTCGGGTGAGCGACGGCGAGCTGAGGGACGCGAGGTCGAGGGGAGCGCCGTCGTCGGGCACGGACTTTCCCTCGGAGGGCGGCAGGAGCAGAAGCACACCGCCACTCTAGGACGGTGCGGCGGCCGTCCCGCCCGTCGCCCGCGTGGCGATGGTCACCCGTGGCACACCCCCGGCTGCGGCACTAGGTTGTGCCGCATGGTCCAGGTCAAGATCTACGGCACCCGCACGGTCTGGGAGATGAAGCGCGAGGACATCTCCGACGCGATCCACCGGGCGGTCGTCGGCGCCTGGGGGCTGCCCGAGGACAAGCGGTTCCACCGCTTCCTCCTCATGGAGGACGGCGACCTGGTCGCGCCGCAGCGCAGCGACGCGTACCTCGTGATCGAGGTCGTGTGCTTCACGGGCCGCTCGCGCGAGGCCAAGCGGGCGCTCATCGCCGCGATGTTCGACGACGTCGCTCCCTTCCTGGGGCTGACGGCCGACGACCTCGAGGTCGTCATCCTGGAGAGCCCGCCCGAGAGCTGGGGCATCCGCGGCAGGAGCGGCGACGAGCTCGCGCTGGGCTACCGCGTGGACGTGTAGGCTGCGGGAGCGGATGAGTCGGTCAGACGGCCGCGTCGGCGCCCTCGTGGCGTCGCCGAGGAACGTCCGGGCTCCACAGGGCAAGGTGGTGGGTAACGCCCACCCGGGGTGACCCGCGGGACAGTGCCACAGAGAACAGACCGCCTCCCACGACTCCGGTCGTGGGCGGTAAGGGTGAAACGGTGGTGTAAGAGACCACCAGCGGGCCAGGTGACTGGTCCGGCTAGGTAAACCCCACCTGGAGCAAGGTCAGACAGACTGTGTTGGAGGGCGGCCCGCCCGATTCTCTGGTGAGAAGCACAGTCGGGTAGACCGCTGGAGGCGTGCGGCAACGTACGTCGTAGATGGATGGCCGTCACCCGCGCGGGGGCAACCGCGCGCGGGGACAGAACCCGGCGTACCGACCGACTCATCCGCCCTGTCGTCCGTCCCGTCCCCTGCGTAGGCTGGCGGGATGAGGATCGTCGAGTGCTTGGCCCCCCTCGTGGGGCAGTGGCAGGGCGTCCACCGGCAGCGCCTCCTCCCGACCGACGAGTTCGTCGCGTCGGCCGCGACCGCGTCGGTCACGGTCACCGCGGGCGAGTTCGTGTCCCTCGCCTACACGTGGTCCGACGGCGACGCGCCCCAGGAGGGTCTCCTCCTTCTGAGCGGCGGCTCGGGCGACGAAGGGGTGTCGGCGGTGTGGCTCGACTCGTGGCACTCGTCGCCGGCGTGGATGCTCTTCGACGGGACGGTGGGGGACGACGGTGTCGTGCGGCTCACTGGGAGCTACGCGGCACCGGAGGGCCCCGACTGGGGCTGGCAGATCTTCGTCGCACCGGTCGAGGGCGGCGGTGGGCGCATGACCATGCTCAACCTGGTGCCGGGCGAGGCCGCGTACGAGGCGGTCGAGGCCGTCTACGACCACCGGGTCTGAATGCCGCGGCCGACTACTCGCCGCCCGCCCGCGCCCGCCGCATCAGCCCGAGCGGCAGCGCGACCCACAGCAGCGCGAACAGCACGAGCGCGCCGACCGCCGCGATCACCGCGGCCGTCCACCCGACGACGACGTCGAAGATCAGCAGCACCGTGCCCGTGACGACGAGGGCGAGGACCACGAGCCCTACTCGCGCCAACCGGTCGGCCGACGTCACGAGCCGCGCCTTGAGGTGCTTGCGGAACAGCATGCGGTGCAGCGACACGGGCGCCACGAGCAGCCCGGTCGCGATGACGGAGAGCACCACGAGGCACAGGTAGACGTTGCGCTGCGCGGTGTCGAGCTCCCCGAACCGCTGCTGGAAGGGCAGGGTCAGCAGGAAGCCGGTGAGGATCTGCACGCCCATCTGTGTGACGCGCAGCTCCTGGAGGAGCTCGGCCCAGTTCCGGTCGGCCCTCTCGTCGGCGCTCTCGTCCCGCGAGTCGTCGATCGGTCCGTCCTGCGCGCCGTCGGGCTGCCGGTTGCCGGCCCCGTCGCCCGACGAGCTCGATCCCGCGGGGCCGCCGGCGTCGGCGCCCTTGTTCATCCGGCTGCCCCGCTCAGTGGTTCCGCAGCGCGGAGATGAGCTCGCCCTTGCGCATGGTCGAGCGGCCCTCGATGCCGACCTCGCGGGCGCGCTGCCGCAGCTCGGCGACGCTCCACTCCTCGTAGGCCGGCGACGAGCCGCCCTTGGCCCCGACCTCGCTCCGGGACGAGGCCGCGGCCGCGTTCGCGATCCGCGCCGACTTCTCCTTCGAGTTCCCCTCGTCGCGCAGCGACTCGTACAGCTCCTTGTCCTTGACGGACGGGCCGGGGTCTCGCCTGGGCATGGTGACCACCTCTCGGGTCGTGTCTCGGTAGGTGGTCCGACCGTACGACGGCGTCGCGCCACTCGCGCGAGAAAGTGCACCCAGGTGGTGCAGACCCGGTCGAAGCACCACGAGCACGAGGAGGATTCGCCCTAAAATGCACCTGATGGCCGCCCCAGGTAAAGCAATCCCCAGAATGCTGTCATGCGGGCGCCTGTTGGGGGTACCCTTGCTCTGTTGGCGGCACTGCAGGCGTCGGGTGCCGAGAACGCGACGAGCGGGGGCTCACGTCATGACTGCGAGCAGGACGACGACGACAGGCGGGATCACGCTCTTCGAGCTGCCCGACACGAGCGTGGTGGACATGTGGGGCGAGATCGACGTCGCCCTTCGTAGCGAGGCGAGTGCGGCCCTGGCGAATGCCCTGGACCGCGACGTCCCCGTGGTGATCGACACCTCGAAGGTGACGTTCATGGACTCGACCGGGATCGCGTTCCTGGTGCAGTTCTACACGATCGGCAGCGAGGAAGGGCTCCAGGTGAGCCTGCGCAACCCGCCGACCGTCGTGACCGACGTCCTGGAGATGCTGGGCGTGATCGACATCTTCCCGTCGCTGCCGCACCACCAGATCGAGCATCCGGTCGAGGACAGGCATCCCAGCGCGGTCTGAGCCCGGACGACCGGTCGGCCTGGCCCGCCGCGGCGGGCCAGGCCGAGCCCGCCCCGCGCGCGACGACGACTACGCGAGCCCGGCCCCTTCGGCGGCCAGCGCCGCGGCTCCGACGATCCCGGCTGCGTTGCGCAGCTTCGCGGGGATGATCGGTGCCTTGAGGTCGAGCAGCGGCAGGAAGTTCTCGTGGTGCTTGGAGATGCCCCCACCGACCACGATGAGGTCGGGAGAGAACAGCATCTCGACGACGTCGAAGTAGCGCTGGAGCCGCGCGGCCCACTCCTCCCACGAGAGGTCCTCACGGCTGCGCGCCGACTCCGCGGCCCGGGACTCGGCGTCGAACCCGTCGATCTCGAGGTGACCCAGCTCGGTGTTGGGCACGAGGACCCCGTCGACGACGAGCGCGCTGCCGATGCCCGTCCCGAGCGTCGCGAGCAGCACGGTGCCGCGTGCGTCCTTCGCGGCGCCGTAACGGACCTCGCCGATCCCGGCGGCGTCGGCGTCGTTGACGGCGACGACGTGCCGCCCGGTCTCCTTCTTGATCAGCGCCGGCAGGTCGACGCCCTTCCACGACTTGTCGAGGTTCGCGATGAACCCGATCACGCCGTGGCGGATGGGCCCGGGGAACGCGACCCCGATGGGCACGTCGTGGGGCAGGTCGTACTCGTCGACGAGCTCGGCGATGACCGTGGCGACGGCCTCGGGGGTCGAGGGCTGCGGCGTCGGGATGCGGTGGCGCTCCTGGGCGAACTCGCCCGTCGAGAGGTCGACCGGCGCGCCCTTGATGCCGCTGCCGCCGACGTCGATCCCGAACGCGAGGCCGTGGTGGTGGTGTGAGTGCTTGCTCATGGCAGGGTCAGGATCTCCGCTCCGTCTTCGGTGACGACAAGGGTGTGCTCGAACTGGGCGGTCAGTGACCGGTCCGCGGTGACTACGGTCCACCCGTCGTCCCACATCTGCCACTCGGGGCCGCCCAGCGTCAGCATGGGTTCGATGGTGAAGACCATCCCTGGTTCGATGATGGTGTCGTGGTCGGGGGCCGCGTCGTAGTGCGGGATCACGAGGCCCGAGTGGAAGGCCTCCCCGACGCCGTGACCGGTGTACTCGCGCACCACGCCGTACCCGTGGCGGTGCGCGTACTTCTCGACGACGCGGCCCAGGACGTTGACCTCGCGCCCGGGGCGCACGGCCTTGATGGCGCGGTCGAGGGACTCGCGCGTGCGCTGGACGAGCAGCGCGGCCTCCTCGCTGATCTCGCCGACCGCGAAGGTCGCGTTGTTGTCGCCGTGGACACCGCCGACGTAGGCGGTGATGTCGACGTTGACGATGTCGCCCTCGACCATCTCGGTCGAGTCGGGGATCCCGTGGCACACGACCTCGTTGAGGGACGTGCACAACGACTTGGGAAACCCGCGGTAGCCGAGCGTCGACGGGTAGGCGCCGTGGTCGAGGAGGAACTCGTGCCCGATCCGGTCGAGCTCGTCGGTGGTCACCCCGGGGGCGACGTGCATCCCGACCTCGGCGAGGGCCTGGGCGGCGATGCGGCTCGCGACGCGGATCCGCTCGATCGTCTCGGGGTCCACGACGTCGTCGCCCGTGAAGGGCTGCGGGCCGGGCCGCCCGACGTACTCGGGCCGCGCGATCGAGCGCGGCACGGCGCGTGGCGGTGAGATCGTCCCGGGGACCAGAGGTCCGCGCGGGGCGGTCAGGACGGGTGAACCGGGCATCCTGCCAGTCTACGGAGGTGAGCGCCGCCGAGACGTCCATCGGCCCCGCGCGCGTCCGCCGTCGCGCGCGGGGACGCGTCGGTACGGCAGGATCGACCCATGACGAAGGAACGATTCTCCGACGACGGTGACCCGGCCACCGAGGACCAGTACTACTTCGACACGCGCACGGGCGAGGTGTCGAGGGGCCCGCAGTCGACGTGGTCGTCGCGCATGGGTCCGTACCCGACGCGTGAGGCGGCGGCCAAGGCGCTCGAGCTCGCTCGTGCCCGCTCCGAGGCGTGGGACGAGGAGGAGCGCGAGCGCGAGCAGGACCGGTGACTCCTCCCACCGGGCGGGCCGGGCGGTGGGTCGCGGTCCTCGCGGTCCTGCTGGCGGGCCTGACGGTGGGCTGGTTGTCGTGGCTCGCGTTCGGCAGCGGCGACGCCCGCCCGGGCTCCTCGGCGAGCCCGACGGCGGCGCTCACCCCGGGTGCGCCCGGCAGGTCGTCGCCGCCCGACCCCGCGGTGCCCGGGGGACCCTCGGCCGCGTCGACGGCACCAGGCGGCACCCCGCTCGCCGGCCTCACGGTCGCGCTCGACCCGGGGCACAACGGTGCCAACGCGACCGCCCCGCGCCAGGTCGGGGCTCCGGTCCCGGACGGGCGGGGTGGGACCAAGGCGTGCAACACGGCGGGGACGTCGACCGACGACGGCTACCCGGAGCACGCGTTCGCGTGGGACGTCGCGGCACGCACGGCCGCCTCGCTCGAGGCGTTGGGGGCTCGCGTCGTGCTGACGCGGCCCGACGACGAGGGCGTGGGCCCGTGCGTCGACGTGCGCGGGGCGTTCGCCCAGGAGGCGGGGGCGGACGTCCTGGTGTCGGTGCACGCCAACGGCACGGAGGACCGGTCGGTCCGGGGGTTCTTCGTGATCGTCGCGGACCCGCCGCCCGTGGTCGAGCAGGACCCCGCGGCGCGGGAGGCGAACGCCGCCGAGAGCGACGCCCTGGCCGGTGACATGGTCGAGGCGTTGGTCGCGGCGGGCTTCGCGCCCTCGCCGCTCTTCCCGGACGGGGTCTCGCGGCGTGCAGACCTCGCGACGCTCAACCTCGCGGAGCGTCCCGCGGTGCTGCTCGAGCTGGGAGAGATGCGCAACGCCGAGGAGGCGGCGGTCATGACGAGCGACGAGGGGCGTCAGCGGTACGCGGACGCGGTCGCCGCGGGACTCGTCGCGTGGGTCGCGGGCGCGGCCCGGTAGCGCGAGCGCCTCGCGACCGGTGCCCGACGACGCCACGCGCCCGGGTGCACCAGGGCACCCGGGCGCGCGACGCCGTCGGGGCGGGGGAGCGCTACTTCTCGAAGCTGTGCGCGGCGTCCGGGAACGTCCCGCCCTTGACCTCGGCCGCGTAGTCCTGCGCGGCCCGGCCCAGGGCCTCGCCGATCTCGGCGAATCGCTTGGCGAAGCGCGGCGACCACTCGGTCATGCCCGCGAGGTCGGTCCAGACGAGGACCTGGCCGTCACAGTCAGGGCCGGCGCCGATGCCGATGGTCGGGATGCGCACGATCTCGGTGACGCGTGCGGCGACCTCGACCGGGACCATCTCCAGGACGAGGGCCACTGCCCCGGCGTCCGTGACCGCGAGGGCGTCCTCGCACAGGATCTCCGCGGCCTCGTCCCCGCGGCCCTGCACGCGCGGCCCGCCCAGGATGTTCTCCGACTGGGGCGTGAAGCCCAGGTGCGCGACGACGGGGATGCCCGCGTCGGTCAGCGCACGGATCTGGGCGGCCGAGCGGCGCCCGCCCTCGAGCTTGACCGCGTGCGCGCCGGTCTCCTTCATGATGCGCACGCCGGTCGCGAGGGCTTGCTCGGGCCCGGCCTCGTACGACCCGAACGGCAGGTCGACGATCACGAGGGCACGACGGGCGGCCCGGGCGACGCCGCGCGCGGCCGGGATCATGTCGTCGACCGTGACGGGCAGCGTGGTCTGGTGACCGTGCATCGTGTTCCCGATCGAGTCCCCGACGAGGAGCATGTCGATGCCCGCCTCGTCGAAGATGCGGGCGGTCACCGCGTCGTACGCGGTGAGCATGGTCAGCTTCTCGTGCCGCGCCTTGGCCTCCGCGAGGTGGTGGACGCGGAAGCGCTTGACGGGCGTGGCCGGGGTCTGGCCGGGCTGGGTGTGTGCGGACATGCTCTCGTCTCTCCAGGTCGTGCGGCCCGTCGATGGTCGGTGGGCCGGTCGTTCGGGAAGCGGGTGGGTGGCGTGCGGCGGGAGCGCGGGCACGCCGGTCGGAGCTACTCGACCGGCTCGCGCCAGCGCGACGTGACGGGCAGGCGCCGGTCGCGGCCGAAGGCCAGCGACGTGACCTTGGGGCCGAGCGGGTACTGGCGTCGCTTCCACTCGGCGCGGTCGACGAGCGTCACGACCTTGTCGACGACCTCCGGGTCGAACCCGCGCGCGAGCAGCTCGGCGCGCCCCTCGGCGTGCTCGATGTACGCGTCGAGGACCTCGTCGAGCAGGTCGTAGGGCGGCAGGGAGTCCTGGTCGGTCTGGCCGGGGCGCAGCTCGGCCGAGGGCGGCTTGGTGATCGAGGACTCGGGGATCGGGGGGATCTCGCCCGCGTCGAGGGCGGCGTTGTTGCGCCAGCGGGCGAGGGCCCACACGCGCGACTTGTCGACGTCCTTGAGCGGGGCGTACCCGCCGATGCTGCCCGCGTCGTAGATGGTCGCGTACCCGACGGCGAGCTCGGACTTGTTGCCCGGCGCGATGACGAGGTGGCCCTCGCGGTTGGAGATCCCCATGAGGACCACGCCGCGCACGCGCGCCTGGAGGTTCTCCTCGGCGACGCCCTCGAGCGCGAGCTCGCCCTGGAAGGCGTCCACCATGGGGGCGATGGGCTGCACGCGGTAGTCGGCGCCGAGCCGCTTGGCGAGGTCGGCGGCGTCGTCCTTGCTGTGCTCCGAGGAGTACGTCGAGGGCATCGAGACGCCCACGACGTTCTGCCCGCCGATCGCGTCGGCCGCGATCGTCGCGGACAGCGCCGAGTCGATCCCGCCCGACAGCCCCAGGACGATCGACCGGAAGCCGTTCTTGCGCACGTACCCGGCCAGGCCCGTGACGCACGCCCGGTACACCTCCTCGTCGGGGTGCAGCGGGGCGGCGACGCGGCCCGTCGGGTAGGTGGTCGCCACGGCGTCGCCGGCCGCGGACGAGGTCCGCTCGGGCAGGTCCCAGACCAGCAGGTCCTCGACGAACTGCGGCGCCGAGGTGAGCACCGCCCCGTCGGGCCCGACGACGAACGAGCCCCCGTCGAACACCAGGTCGTCCTGGCCGCCGACCATGTTGACGTACGCGACCGGGGCGGCCGTCTCGCGCGCCCTGCGCGCGGCGAGGTCGGTGCGGACGTGCCCCTTGCCCTCCTCGTAGGGCGAGCCGTTGAGCACGAGGAGCAGGTCGATCCCGTGCCCCGCCTCGTCGAGCGCGCCGAGCGTCGCGACGGGGCCGCCGTCCTGCCAGATGTCCTCGCAGATCACGATGCCCACCGAGCGGCCCGCGATCTCCAGGACGAGGGGCTCGGTGCCGGGCGCGAAGATGCGGAACTCGTCGAACACGCCGTAGTTCGGCAGGTGGTGCTTGTCGTAGGACGCGACGACCTTCCCGTGCTGGATCGCGACCGCACGGTTGGTCGGGAGGTCGGCGGGAGACCCCGACGCAGCACGCTCGGCGGCGCCCGCACCGCGCGGGAGCGCGGTCTCGGAGGTGCCCACGGTGCCCAGGACGACCGTCACGTGACCGAGGCCCTCGCGCTCGAGCTGCGCGGCGACGTCGGCCGCCGCGTCCCAGGCCGCGCGGCGGAACGAGGCCCGCAGCGCGAGGTCCTCGATGGGGTAGCCAGTGAGTGTCATCTCGGGGAAGGCCACGAGGTCGGCGCCCTCGCCGGCCGCACGCCTGGTCCACTCGAGGATCGCCGCCGTGTTCTGGTCGATCGCTCCCACGCACGTGTCGATCTGTGCGAGGGCGATCCGCAGGTCTGCCATGCCCGCCAGCCTATGCGAACCCGCCGGTCAGGTGCCCACCCGCCCCCGACCGACGCCTCGTCGTGGCAGGCTGGTGACACGTCGGCCGCGTCAGGACGCGACGTAACCCGCTCGTCACACTCTTCAGGCAGGATGTAGCCCATGGACAGGCAGCAGGAGTTCGTGCTCCGCACGGTCGAGGAGCGCGACATCCGCTTCATCCGTCTCTGGTTCACCGACGTGCTGGGGATGCTCAAGTCGGTCGCCGTGGCTCCCGCGGAGCTCGAGTCCGCGTTCGCGGAGGGCATCGGCTTCGACGGCAGCTCGATCGAGGGCCTCACTCGTGTCTACGAGGCCGACATGATCGCGCGCCCCGACCCCACCACGTTCCAGGTGCTCCCGTGGCGCGGGGAGCGGCACGGGACAGCGCGGATGTTCTGCGACATCCTCACCCCGGACGGCGAGCCCTCGCTCGCGGACTCGCGCAACGTGCTCAAGCGCGCGCTCGCGAAGGCGAGCGACAAGGGCTTCACGTTCTACACGCACCCCGAGGTCGAGTTCTACCTCTTCAACCACCCGGCCGACGCCTCGGCGCCGCTCGTGCCGGTCGACCAGGGCGGGTACTTCGACCACCTGGCCCGGGGGTCGACGCACGACTTCCGCCGCGCCGCGATCACGATGCTCGAGTCGATGGGCATCTCGGTCGAGTTCTCCCACCACGAGGCGGGCCCCGGCCAGAACGAGATCGACCTGCGCTACGCCGACGCCCTGACGACGGCCGACAACCTCATGACGTTCCGCACGGTCGTCAAGGAGGTCGCCCTGGAGCAGGGGGTCTTCGCGTCGTTCATGCCCAAGCCCATGGCGGACCAGCCCGGCTCCGGGATGCACACGCACCTGTCGCTGTTCGAGGGCGACCGCAACGCGTTCCACGAGCCCGGCGCGCAGTTCGAGCTGTCGAAGACGGCGCGCTCGTTCATCGCGGGCCTGCTGGTCCACGCGGCGGAGATCACCGCGATCACGAACCAGTACGTCAACTCGTACAAGCGCCTGTGGGGCGGGGCCGAGGCCCCGAGCTACGTGTGCTGGGGCCACAACAACCGCTCGGCGCTCGTGCGCGTGCCCATGTACAAGCCGGGCAAGGGCAACTCGAGCCGCATCGAGTACCGCGCGCTCGACTCCGCGACCAACCCGTACCTCGCGTACGCGGTGATCCTCGCGGCGGGCCTCAAGGGCATCGAGGAGGGCTACGAGCTCCCCGAGGCGACCGAGGACGACGTGTGGGAGCTGACCGACGCCGAGCGCCGCGCGCTCGGCATCAAGCCGCTGCCGCAGTCGCTCGACGCCGCGATCCAGATCATGGAGACGTCCGAGCTCGTCGCCGAGACCCTGGGCGAGCACGTGTTCGACTTCGTGCTGCGCAACAAGCGCCAGGAGTGGGACGCCTACCGGTCCCAGGTGACGCCGTTCGAGCTGAAGCGGTTCCTCCAGGTCCTGTGAGCCAGTCCTCCCGTCGGTCGGTCGGGTCCCGGTGGTCGTCATGACCTCGGGGCCCGACGACGTCACGCCCCTCGGGCGCATCGGCGCACCCAACGGGTCGCGCCGCCCGACCCTGACCTCGCGCCTGCGCCGGCTCGGGTTCGCCGACGTGACCCGCTCGGCGTCGCTGCTCGACGACAAGGACCTCGTGGGCGTCCTCGGGCCGCTGCCCGAGGACGTGCTGGTCGCGCTCGGCGCGACCGCGGACCCCGACCTGGCCCTGCTCCAGCTCGCGCGGCTGTCGTCCGCTGCGGCCGGGGACGAGGCGTCGTGCCGGACGTTCCGCGACCTGCTCACGGGGGCAGGGGAGCGGGCGGTGACGGAGGCCGCCGTGGTCGAGGACGGGGGCACCAGCGCCGGTGGGTCCGGCACGTCCAGCACCAAGGACGCCCCCGTCCCCTCGGGCCGCGACCGCCTGCTCGCGGTGCTCGGCGCGTCGGTCGCGCTGGGCGACGAGCTCGTGTCCCACCCGGACCTGCTGGCCGTCGTCGCCGACCCGGCGTCCAGGACGGGGGTCGACGCGGGCGCCGTCCGCGCCGAGCTGCTGCGCGCGGTCGAGGCAGACCCCGAGGCGCACCAGCCCGTCGCGGCGCTGCCGGCCCCCGTCGCGACCGACGCCATGCGCCGCGCCTACCGGTCCCGCCTCCTGCGCATCGCCGCGACCGACCTCACGTCGAGCGAACCGCTCACGCGGTTGCCGGCCGTCGCGGCGGCGCTCGCCGACCTCGCGGCCGCCGCGCTCGAGGCCTCGCTCGCGATCGCGCGCTCCGAGCTCGACGACCACGGGGCGGGCGTGCGGCTCGCGGTCATGGGCATGGGCAAGTGCGGCGGCCGTGAGCTCAACTACGTCTCGGACGTCGACGTGATCTACGTGGCCGAGCCGGCCGAGGGGTACGACGAGGCCTACGCGACGAGCGTCGGCGCGCGGCTCGCGACGGGCCTCGCACGCGCCTGCCAGGGGACGTCGTCGGAGCCGCCGCTGTGGCCCGTCGACGCGGCGCTGCGCCCCGAGGGCAAGAACGGCCCGCTCGTGCGCACGCTCGCGAGCCACCTCGCGTACTACGAGCGCTGGGCCAAGACGTGGGAGTTCCAGGCGCTGCTCAAGGCGCGCCTGGTCGCGGGCGACCGCGAGCTCGGGGCGGCGTACCACGACGCGATCAACCCGTTCGTGTGGTCGGCCGTGACGCGTGAGAACTTCGTCGAGGACTCCCAGGCGATGCGCCGCCGGGTCGAGGACCACGTGCCCGCCGCCGAGGCCGACCGCCAGCTCAAGCTCGGCAAGGGTGGCCTGCGCGACGTCGAGTTCACGGTGCAGCTCCTGCAGCTCGTGCACGGGCGGGCCGACGACTCGATCCGCAGCCCCAGCACCCTCACGGCGCTCGCGTCCCTGGCGGCGGGCGGCTACGTCGGGCGCGAGCACGCAGCGCGTCTCGCGGTCTGCTACCGCTTCCTGCGCTCGCTCGAGCACCGCATCCAGCTCTTCCGGCTGCGCCGCACGCACCTGGTGCCGACGGGCGAGGACGACCTGCGTCGTCTGGCACGGTCGTTGGGCATGCGGGCCGAGGGCGCCGAGGGCCTGCTCGACCGGTGGCGCTCCACGCGCCGCGAGGTGCGCGCGCTGCACGAGGAGCTCTTCTACCGGCCCCTGCTCCCGGCCACGGCCCAGCTCTCGGCCGAGGAGGCGAGCCTCGCGCCCGAGGCGGCCAAGGCGCGCTTCCAGGCGATCGGCTACCGGGACCCGGCGGGCGCGATGCGGCACGTGCTCGCGCTGACCGAGGGCGTGAGCCGCCGTGCCGCGATCCAGCGCCAGCTCCTGCCGGTCATGCTCGGCTGGTTCGCCGAGGGCGCGGACCCGGACGCGGGGCTGCTCAACTTCCGCAAGCTGTCCGAGGAGCTCGGCTCGACGCACTGGTACCTCAAGCTGCTGCGGGACTCGGGCTCGGCCGCGTACCGGCTCGCGACGCTCCTCTCGAGCTCGCGGTACATGGCCGACGCGCTGTCCCGTTCGCCCGAGTCGGTGGCCTGGCTCGCCGACGACGCCGACCTCGTCCCGCGCGGGGCCGAGCGTCTCGCGAAGGAGGCCGACGCGATCCTCACGCGCGCCGACGTCGCTGCCCCTGCCGCCACGGCGCTGCGGGCCGTGCGCCGTCGCGAGCTCGCACGCACCGGGGCCGCGGAGATCCTCGGCGTCGTGGACCCGGTCGACGCCGCGCGCGCGATCTCCGACGCCGCAGACCTCGCCCTCGTGGGCGGGCTGCGGGTCGCGCAGTTCGTCGCCCGGGGAGAGCTCGGCGTCGCGGGCCCGGACGACGACCCGGCACGGTGCGCGATCATCGCCATGGGTCGCTTGGGCGGGCGCGAGATGGGCTACGGCTCGGACGCCGACGTCATGTTCGTGCACGAGCCCACCGAGGGCGCGAGCGACCGCGACGCACAGGCGTTCGCGCTCGTCGTCGCGACCCGGTTGCGCTCGCTGCTCGGCGACATGGGCCCCGAGCCCGGGCTGCCCGTCGACGCCGACCTGCGCCCCGAGGGACGCAACGGCCCGCTCGTGCGCTCGTTCGACTCCTACGCCGAGTACTACGACCGCTGGTCGGCCGCGTGGGAGTCCCAGGCGCTGCTGCGCGCCCGACCGGCCGCGGGCGACGCGGGGCTCGGCGAGCGGTTCATGATGCTCGTCGACCCGCTGCGCTACCCGGCGGGCGGGCTCGACGCCGCGACCGTGCGCGAGGTGCGGCGCATCAAGGCCCGTGTCGAGTCGGAGCGGCTGCCGCGCGGCGTCGACCCGTCGCGGCACCTCAAGCTCGGCCGGGGCGGCGTCTCGGACGTCGAGTGGACGGTCCAGCTCCTGCAGCTCCAGCACGCTCACGAGGTCGCCGGCCTGCGCACGACGTCGACCATCGACGCGCTCGAGGCCGCGGCGCACGCGGGCATCGTCACGCCCGACGACGCCGCGACCCTGGGGGAGTCGTGGCACCTCGCGTCGCGGCTGCGCAGCGCCCTCGTGCTCTGGTCCGGTCGCTCGGGCGGCCCGACGGCCGACGTCCTGCCGCACGAGATCCGGGCGCTGTCCGGGCTCGCGCGCGTCATCGGCGACGAGGAGTCCGGGGCCGAGCTCGAGGAGCGCTACCTGCGGACCGCGCGACGGGCCCGGGCCGTCATGGAACGCGTGTTCTACGGCGAGGACTGAGCCCCGCCCTGCTCGTCGCACGGCGCGTCGACCGTCAGGCCCGCCGCGCTCACCTGCTGGTCGATCAGCACGAGCGTGCGCTGCATCGCGACCGGCTGCAGCTTGCCCACCTGGTGCCCGTGCGGATGGTCGAAGAACACGAGCAGGCTCAGCATCAGGGCGATCACGAGCGTCACGCTGCCCATGAGGACCGACTGCGTGACGGCGCCCTCGCCCGAGTCGGCGAAGAACAGCATGAACACGAAGATCGTCGCCGAGATGACGAACAGGACGAGCCACAAGGGCAGCGGGATCAGGCCCTCGGCGCCGTGGACACGCGCTTGGCGCGCCTGCTCCCGGTCGGAGGTCTGGTCCATCCACCGGTCGTACGCGGACTGCTCGGTGTCGGTCGCGGGCTCGACGCCGCGGATCGTGCGGAACATCTCGACGCCCCACGGGTTCACGGCCTCCCCGAGCCTGCCGTCGGCCATGGCCTCCCACTCGGTCGTCGCGACCGACCGGGCGTAGCAGACGAGCTGCCCCGAGAGCTCGGCCGCGGCGTCGGGCGGGAGGAACTGCGCGGTCTGGAACTGCTGCGCGACGACCTGGGCCTCCTCCTCGGCACCGCTGCGGGCGTCGTCGTAGGACTCGAAGGCCAGGAAGATGATGAAGCCGAGCAGCACCGAGAAGCCCGTCGCGAGCACCCCGAAGACCCCCGACGCCCGGTCACCGTCGTGGAACCGGCTGCCCTCGGGCGCCCGGGAGCGCACGAGCAGCATCGCGGTGACGGTGATCGCGGTCGCGCCGACCGTGACCAGGGTGGCGATCAGGATGTTCATGGCCTCACACCTTGATCGGGTAGGCGAGGAGGACTCCGAGCGTGGCCAGCAGCACCACCGTGCCGAGCCCGACCATGGCGAGCCGCAGCCGGGGGGACGAGAGCTTGGCGCCGATCCCGCCGAAGAAGAGCACCGACGCGCACATGACCGTGGCCAGGACGTAGTTGTCCTTGACGCCGTTCGCCTGGTGCGCTCGTGCGGCCAGCACGTCGGCCTTCTTCTCGAGCCGTTGCGACTCCTGTGACGAGGCCAGGACGTACTCGTCCATCGCGAACGGGCTGGGCGGTGCGGCCGGGTTGGTCGAGGGGTCCTGCGCGACCCACGCCTCGACCGCGGGCTGGAACTCCTCGCGGAAGCGCGCGTAGAGGAACCCCGAGTAGGTCGACGGGTCCGGCTCGTAGCCGGGGGCCGGGCCGACCCTGCCCTGCTCGGCGTCGAGCGCGCTGAGCCAGTCGGTGAAGAGCTGGACGTCGATGATCGTCTCCTGACCGGCGCGCGTCGAGGCCCGGTTGCTCTCGGTGCGCGCCGCGCCGGCCGCGCTGTACGCCGTCGCCATCTCACCGCCCCAGCGGGCGCTCTGGAACGCCGACCACGCCGTCATGACGGTCGCGATCGCGAGCAGCACCGCGGCGACGAGCTCGAGGTGCCGATGCACCGACGCCGCCGGGCCGCGGGAGTCGCTGCTCCCGCGGTCGGCGGCGTCGGTCGGGCCGTCCGGGGCGGCCGTGCCGGTCACGTCGGTCCTGCGACGTGGTCCTGTGGTGTTCCGCCCCTCAGGCCAGGGCTTTCGCCTTGAGCGTGGCGAACTCGTTCTCGTCGATCACACCTGAGTCGAGCAGGGCCTTGGCGTCGGCGATCTGTGTGACCGGCGAGGAGTCGGTGCCTGCGACACCCCTGATGTAGGCGTCGGTCTGCACCTTGGCCTGCGACATGTCCTGCATCTGGCGCTCGGCCATCCCGCGCCCGCGGGCGATGATGTAGATCAGCGCGGAGACGAACGGGACGACGATGAGGGCGACGACCCACAGCGCCTTCCACCAGCCGTTCAGCGTGTGGTCACGGAAGAGGTCGGCGAGGATCCGGAACAGGATCATCAGGTACATGAAGAAGAAGAACCACCAGACCATCAGCCAGAACCAGTCCATGAAGCTGTCCATGCGAATTCCTCCTCAGGTGGGTGCCGGTCATCCGGCGAGGATCTGAGCCTTCTGCGCCTCGAACTCGGCAGGGCTCAGCACACCCTGGTCGCGCAGCGCGGCGAGCTGCGTGAGCTGGGCGATCTTGGCGTCCATGCCGGCCGGTGCGGGTGCGGGGGCAGGCGGCGGCGCGGCGTAGGTCGGCTGCGGCGCCTGCTGCGGAGGCGGTTCCTCCTGGGCGGCCCAGCGGCCTGCCTGTCGGCGGGAGACGCGGTTGGAGACGGCGGTCGCGGTACCGGCGACGACGGCGGTTCGCGCGACGCCTCGGATCAGTCCGGGCATGGTGTTCCTCCTCTGTCGGGACGTGGGTCAGGTGGCGTTCTCGGCGGCGTCGAGCGCGGCGAGCACGGCCTGCACCGGGATGCGCCCGCTCGCGACGAGCTGGGCGCCGCCGCGGCGCAGGGCGGACGCGAAGGGTGCCGCCCAGACGTTCTCGTAGACCAGGACCGCCGCCGTCCGCCCGGGCTCGACCGCCTCGGCGGCCTCGGTCAGGTCCTCGTGCCCCAGGAGCCCCGACGAGGCACCCGCGAAGATCTCGAGGCCCGTCGATCCGTCGGCGAGCTCGTCGAGCTCGACGCCCACCACGCTCCCGTCCTCCTCCTTGCGCAGCACGAGCAGGTCGAGGACACGGATGGTCCCGCGTTCGACGAGGTCGACGAGCAGGGGGAAGGCCTCGCCCGTCATGGCGTCGGACTCGAACTCGACGACGAGGTAGTCGATCGGTCCGGTGTCCTGCAGGTCGTTCGGGTCCTGGGTCATGGGTCGTCGGTCCTCTCCTCCGGGACCTCTCCGCCGTCCCCCGGACGTCCAGGTGCCCGGTGCGGGGAGAGGTCGCACGTGTCGTGTCGCTCCTGCCCAGGATCCGGCGCCAGGCGGTCTGCGTCGTCATGCGAACCGCATGAACTTGGTCGCGAGGCCCCGGGACGGCGCGACCGGATCATGTGATCGGGGTGATGCGAGCCCCCCGGAGGGCGTGCGGCAATGGGAGGACGTGACCGGGCGAGAGGATGGCCAGACCGTGGACTACACCGACCGACTTCGGCGCTTCGCGATCAACGACGCGCGCCTCGAGGAGGACCTGGAGCTCGAGTCGACCGTCCTCGAGCCCAAGACGCTCGCGCTGATCCGACTCGCCGCGCTCGTCGCGGTCGGCGGGGCGGAGCCGACGTACGGCAGCGAGGTCGACGAAGCGGTGACGGCAGGTGCGACCACCGCGGAGATCGTCGACGTCCTCGCCGCGACCATTCCCATCGTCGGGCTGCCCGCCGTCGTGGCCGCGGCTCCCAAGCTCGCGCTCGCGCTCGGCTACGACCCGTTCGACGCGCGCGAGCCGGGGTGAGCGCTCACGCGCCCAGCAGACCCCTGTCGAGCGCACGCTTCACGGCCTCGCTCCGGCTCGAGACGCCGAGCTTGCGGTAGATCGAACCGATCTCCGAGCTGGCGGTGTTCCGCGACACGAAGAGTCGCTCGCCGATCTCCCGGATCGTGAGGTGGGTCTGGAGATAGGGCAGGAGCCGCAGCTCCGCGGGCGTGAGCGGCGGCCCGGCGCCGACGGCAGTGCTCGTGTGCTCGGCCGCGTCGAAGGACTTGCGCAGGTCCGCGACCTCGTCGGTCAGCACGCCGAGCAAGGGCCGGCGGAGCAGCACGTCGTCGATCTCGCGCAGGAGGTGGCGGACCGCGGCGACGTCCGCCGTCGCCCAGCTCGTCCGCGCGAGGCGGAGACGTACGCGCACGGCGAGCGTGGGGAACGCGTACGTGCAGAACGTCCTGGTGCGCATCCCGCGGGTCAGGAGGTCGTTCGTCCGAGCGGGGTCGTGGTCGTGGTGGGCCAGGCGAGCGGCCACGGCGTAGCCGAGCGCGCTCGTGGGGTAGTCGCCCAGCCGATGGGTCTCGATGATGGTGAGGACCCGCTGGACCCGGGTCCTGGCGCTCTCCCACCGACGGTGGTCCATGTCGAGGTCGGCGAGCTGCGACTCGGCGTACACGAGCGTGTCGGCGTCGCCCAGGGCGCTCGCGGCCTCGGCGCCGAGCTCGAGGTGTCGGACGGCGGACTCGTCGTCGCCGGTCAGGCGGAGCGCGTCGGCGCTCATCACGAGCGCGGTGTCGCGCCACGAGCTCCACTCGGGCTCGGCCGTCAGGGCGACCCCGGCGTCGTCGAGCATCCGTTGCGGGCCGTCCGGGCACCGCAGGGCCCGGAACATGGCCCGCGCCGAGTCGAACGAGGCCGACCCGTCCCCGGGGGCGCCGTCGAACGTGGCCGCGTCGGCGACCGCTCCCCAGTGCTCGGCGACCCCGGCGCGCCCCTCGTACACCGCGACGTAGCCGGCGAGCACCGCGAGCGGCGGGTGGCTGCGGATCGCGTCGTCGCCCAGGACGCCCAACCACCGGTCGATCGTGGAGATCTGGCCGCCCTGGAAGAGGGACATGACGATCCGGGTGACGAGCCTGGCGGCGCGCTCGCGCTCGCCCGTCGCGAGGAGCTGCTCGACGGCACGCGCCGGGGAGCCGTTCGCCTCGTACCAGTCGGCCGCCCGGACCCGGAGGTCGTCGGCGAGGTCCGGCTCTGCCGTCAGGAGGTCGTCGAGCAGCAGCTCGCGGAACAGGGCGTGGTACCGGAACCAGCGGCGGTGCCGGTCGAGCGGCACGAGGAAGAGGTGCGCGGACTCGAGCTCTCGCAGGTGCCGCAGCGACGAGCTCTCTCCGAGGACGGCGTCGCACAGGGGGGCGGTGAGGTCGTCGAGGATCGCGGTGCGGCGCAGGAACTGCCGCGTCTCGTCGGGCAGCCGTCGGAGCGCCTCCCGCTGGAGGTAGTCCGCGACGTACCGGTCGGTGCCCGTGACGGCCGCCGCGTCCGCGCCGTCCCCGCCGTCGCGTGCGACGAGCGCCGCGAGGTGCACCCCCACGGGCCACCCCTCGGTCCGCGTCCGGACGGCGTCCGCGACGTCGGGCGTGAGGGGCACGTCCGACGCGGCGAACACCTGAGCGGTGCCCTCGGCGTCGAGCGCGAGCTCGTGCACCCCGACCTCGACCGTCTCGTCCGTCGCGCGCAGCCGCGCCAGGTGGGGTTGCTCGTCGCGGCTCGCGGCGACGAGCTGCGACCCGTCGGGGATGCCACCGACCACGATGCCCAGCACGTCGTGGCAGGCCGCGGACCGGACCTCGTGCAGGTCGTCGAGCACCAGGACGAAGGCGGCAGGGCTCGTCCGGAGGACCGACGCCAGGTGGGGGGCAGCCCGCCCCAGCAGCGAGGCGTCGGGGCCGGCCATGTCCGCGCCGAGGTCCGGCAGCCCGATCCCGTGGCGGGCGACGGCGGCGGCCAGCACGGACAGCAGGGTCAGGGGGGCGTCGTCGAACCGGTCGAGCGTGATCCACACGACCGTCCTCGGGTCGCTCGCTGCCCACTCGGCGAGAAGCGTGGACTTGCCGTAGCCCGGAGGAGCGGTGACCCCCACCACGCGCCGTCCGCTCGCGCGCGCCGCGTCGATCAGGGGCGCCCGGCTCACGACCGGCGCGCCCGTCCCGGGCACGGTGAACTTGGCGTCGAGGAGCTGGCGGTCGAGCTCCACAGTCGTCGGTGCCGTCCACGGCTCTCCGTTCACGTCTTTCACGATAGGGCGCCGACCCCCGGAGCGCCCGGGGGAGCCGGGGGATCACCTGGTCTGGGGGATGCCCCGGGGCGTTGCCGTTCCTAGCGTGGGACGCATCCACGTCTCGTCGCCGACCGAGCGGAGTCCCTCATGCGTCCCGACCAGCACGCTCGCACGATGCTGCCCATCCCGGACCGGCCTGCTCCTGGGCTCACGACGTACGACGCGAAGGATCCCGACACGTCGTACCCGCCCATCGAGCCGCTGCTGCCCCCTGAAGGGGCTCCGAACGTCCTGGTGATCCTGCTCGACGACGTGGGCTTCGGGGCGTCGAGCGCGTTCGGCGGCCCGTGCCGGACCCCGACCGCGGAGCGGCTCGCGGCCGGCGGGCTGCGCTTCAACCGGTTCCACACGACCGCGCTGTGCGCGCCGACCCGGCAGGCGTTGCTGACGGGCCGCAACCACCACTCGGTCGGCATGGGCAGCATCACCGAGACCGCGACGTCGGCCCCCGGCAACAGCTCGGTGCGCCCCAACACCAAGGCGCCGCTCGCGATGACCCTCAAGCTCAACGGGTACTCGACGGCCCAGTTCGGCAAGTGCCACGAGGTGCCCGTCTGGCAGACCTCACCCCTGGGGCCGTTCGACGCCTGGCCCTCGGGCGGCGGCGGGTTCGAGACGTTCTACGGGTTCATCGGCGGGGAGAACAACCAGTGGGACCCCGCGCTGTACGACGGGACGACCCCCGTCGAGCCGCCCGCCACGCCCGAGGAGGGGTACCACCTGACCGAGGACCTCACGGATCGTGCGGTCGGCTGGGTGCGCCAGCAGAAGGCGCTCATGCCCGACCGGCCGTTCTTCGTGTACTTCGCGCCCGGCGCGACGCACGCCCCGCACCACGTCCCCAAGGAGTGGGCAGACCGCTACGCGGGCCAGTTCGACGACGGCTGGGACGTGCAGCGCGAGCGCACGTTCGCGCGCCAGCAGGAGCTCGGCGTGGTCCCGGCCGAGGCCGAGCTCACGGTGCGCAACCCGCAGATCCCGGCGTGGGACGAGATGCCCGACGACCTCAAGCCCGTGCTCGTGCGGGAGATGGAGGTCTACGCGGGGTTCCTCGAGCACACCGACCACCACGTGGGTCGGCTCGTCGACGCCCTCGACGACCTCGGGATCCTCGACGACACGCTGATCTACTACATCATCGGCGACAACGGGGCCTCGGCCGAGGGGACCCTGAACGGCGCGTTCAACGAGATGGCGAACTTCAACGGCATGGCGGCGCTCGAGACGCCGGAGTTCCTTCGCTCCAAGGTCGACGAGTTCGGGTCGCCGTCGTCGTACAACCACTACGCGGTCGGCTGGGCGTGGGCCATGGACACGCCGTTCCAGTGGACCAAGCAGGTCGCCTCGCACTGGGGCGGGACCCGCAACGGCACGATCGTGCACTGGCCCGAGCGCATCACGCAGGGCGACGGCCTGCGCTCGCAGTTCACGCACGTCATCGACGTGGCCCCCACGATCCTCGAGGCCGCGGGGCTGCCCGAGCCGACGAGCGTCAACGGGGTCCAGCAGTCGCCCATGGAGGGCACGAGCATGCTCTACGCGTTCGACGACGCGCAGAGCCCCGAGCGGCACGACCTGCAGTACTTCGAGATGTTCGCGAACCGCGGGATCTACTTCAAGGGCTGGAGCGCCGTGACCAAGCACCGCACCCCGTGGCTCCTGGTCGGCGGCGAGGTGCCCGCGTTCGACGACGACGTCTGGGAGCTCTACGACGGGCGCACCGACTTCAGCCAGGCGCACGACCTCGCGGCCGAGCAGCCCGAGAGGCTCGCGGGGCTCCAGCGGCTGTGGCTCATCGAGGCGACCAAGTACGGCGTGCTCCCCATGGACGACCGCACGGGCGAACGGCTGGACCCCGCGTCCGCAGGGCGCCCCACGCTCGTCCACGGCACGTCGCAGCAGTTCTTCGCCGGGATGGGGAGGCTCTCGGAGAGCAGCGTGGTCAGCATCAAGAACCGCTCGTTCTCGGTCACGGCCGAGGTCGAGGTCCCGGCCGCGGGCGTCGAGGGCGTGATCATCGCCCAGGGCGGCCGGTTCGGCGGGTGGTCGCTGTACGCCAAGGAGGGGCGGGCGAAGTTCGTCTACAACGTCCTGGGCATCCAGGAGTTCGTGGTCACCGCTGACCACGCTGTCCCCGCGGGTACGCACCAGGTCCGCATGGAGTTCGCGTACGACGGCGGCGGCCTCGCCAAGGGCGGCGACGTCACCCTCTACTACGACGGCGAGGTCGCAGGAGCAGGGCGCGTCGGGGCGACGCAGCCCATGATCTTCTCCGCGGACGAGACGACCGACGTCGGGTACGAGTCGGGCACCCCGGTCACGTCCGACTACACGACCCGGGGGAGCCGCTTCACGGGCAGGATCGGCTGGGTCCAGATCGACCTGGGCACCGACGACCACGACCACTTCATCGACCCGGACGAGCGCCTGCGGATCGCGATGGCGCGCCAGTGACGGGTGGGCGAGGGGCTTCCCCACCCGCGCACGGCCCGACGGCGCCGCTCACCTCGCAGGGGGAGCGGCGCCGTCGGGCGGGATGCTCGCCGGGCGCGACCCGTGCAAGTGGTCCGGTGGACGTGCGCATGGCGTCGCGCGGGCGCACGCTGAGATCTCCATCCGGTGCGATCACGACGGGACCCCTGCGCGAGGCGAGCGGATGCTCGACGGTGCGCGGCGCCGTCGGGCAAGGAGCTGGACCATGACCACTGAAGGAACCGCGCGGACCCCCGAAGGAACCACCCCCACCCCCGTGGTGTTCGTCCACGGGCTGTGGCTGCACGCCGACTCCTGGGCGCCCTGGGTCGAGCGGTACGCCGCCGCCGGGTACGACGCCCACGCGCCCGGCTGGCCGGGCGACGGCGCGACCGTCGAGGAGACCCGGGCGAACCCCGACGCCGTCGGCGGGTACGGGATCGACGAGGTCGTCGCGCACTACGTCGAGGTCCTCGACGGGCTGGCGGCCCAGGCCGTCGTCGTCGGGCACTCGTTCGGCGGGCTGATCGTCCAGCGCCTGCTCACCGCGGGGCACGCGCGTGCGGGGATCGCGATCGACCCCGCACCCATGCGCGGCAACATCCTGCTGCCGCCCAGCTCGCTCAAGGTCGCGGCGGTCGCGCTCAAGAACCCCGCCCACTACAAGGGCTCGGTCTCCCTGACGCCCGAGGAGTTCCGCTACGGCTTCGCCAACGAGCTGTCCGACGAGGAGGCCGCCGAGCTGTACGAGCGGTGGACCATCCCCTCGCCCGGGCGCCCCCTCTTCGAGGACGCCGCGGCGAACCTGTTCCCGCACTCGGCCGCGAAGGTCGACTCGAAGAACGCCGACCGCGGTCCGCTGCTGTTCGTCGCGGGCGGCATGGACCACACCGCGCCCGCCTCGCTCACCAAGACCTCGGCCAAGATCTACCGGCGCCACTCCGACGCCGTGACCGACCTCCACGAGTTCCCCGACCGCGGGCACTCGCTCACCATCGACCACGGCTGGGCCGAGGTCGCCGACACGACCCTCACGTGGCTCAAGGAACAGGGGATCTGACATGCCGTTCATCACCACCGCCGACGAGACCCGGATCTTCTACAAGGACTGGGGGAGCGGGCAGCCCGTCGTCTTCAGCCACGGCTGGCCCCTGAACGCCGACGCCTGGGACCGGCAGCTCAACCTGGTCGCCTCGCACGGCTTCCGCGGGATCGCGCACGACCGGCGCGGGCACGGCCGCTCGACCCAGACGTGGGACGGCAACGACATGGACACCTACGCGGACGACCTTGCCGCGCTCATCGAGGCCCTCGACCTGACCGACGTCGTCCTCGTCGGCCACTCCACGGGCGGGGGCGAGGTGACCCGCTACCTGGGCCGGCACGGCACGGGCCGTGTCGCGAAGGCCGTGCTGCTCGGGGCCGTGCCGCCGCTCATGCTCCGCACACCGGACAACCCCGACGGCGTCCCGATCGAGGCGTTGGACCAGATCCGCGCCGGGCTCCTCGCCGACCGGTCGCAGTTCTACCAGGACCTGTCGGTCGCGTTCTACGGCGGGAACCGGGACGGCTCGACGCTGACGCAGGGTGTGCGCGACCAGTTCTGGCGCCTGTCGATGCAGGCCGGCCTCAAGGCCGCCTACGACTGCGTCGAGCAGTTCTCCGAGACCGACTTCACCGCGGACCTGCGCTCGATCGACGTCCCGGTGCTCGTCGTGCACGGCGACGACGACCAGATGGTGCCCATCGGGCCCTCCGCGCTCAGGACGGTCGAGCTGCTCCCGGACGCGACGCTCGTCGTGCACGAGGGGCGCCCGCACGGGCTGTTCGGCGACTACGAGACCGAGTTCGACGAGGACCTGCTCGCGTTCCTGGGCTCCTGACCCCGCGTCCCCGGCGAACCGGGGCGCTCGCCGGACCACCGCCGTCCTGCCCGACGGCGCCGCTCACCTTCGCGGTGAGCGGCGCCGTCGCGCTCGCACGTCGTGCGTCGGGCGTCGGCGAGACGGGAACTGGCGTCGGCGACGCCTCGCGCCGAGGGGGATCACCCGATCTGCGTGACGCGCCACCTGACGTCCCAGGCGCTCAATGAGAGGGGTGCTCGGTCGAGCACCGCGAGCGGTACGGCACCGAGAGGAACATCATGAGCGAACCGACCGAGGACACCCCCGTGCTCGACCTGCTGGTGGAGATGACCGCGGACTCCGTCGAGGCGTCGAGCCTCGACCTCGAGACCGTGATGCTCGTCCGGCTCGCGGCCCTCGTGGCGGTCGACGCGCCACCGGTGTCGTACCTGATGAACCTCGAGGCCGCAGGCGAGGTCGGCGTCGACGCCGACAAGGTCGCCGGCGTGCTCGCCGCGGTCGCACCGATCGTCGGGACGCCTCGGGTGGTCGCGGCCTCGGCCGGGATCGCCGAGTCGCTCGCCTTCGAGATCGCGGTCGCGGTCGCCGACCTCGCGGAGCAGAGCGAGGAGTAGACGTGTGACTGCCGAGCCCGGCGACGGGGTGCGCGACTCCGAAGCCGCCGACCCGGTCGCCGTGGGGCGCGGAAGCCCGGCCGCCGTGACCTGGGGCGCCAGGAGGGCGACGTGACAGCAGAGGGATCCGACGGGAGCGGCGGCAAAGGTCCGGCCGAGCCGGCCGGTGCCCCGACGGCGAGCATGAGCGACCTCTCGACGAGGCGCCGGTGGACCTTGATCAGCCTCGGGCTGCTCCGGGCCGGGGGGATCGCGATCCTGCTGGTCGCGCTCTACTACCTGCTGCCGCTCGACCGCCCCTCGCCGTCGTCCCTGACCGTCGGGCTCCTCGTCGGTCTGCTGGTGCTCGTGGCGACGATGTACTGGGAGGTCCGTGCGATCGTCCGCGCCAGGTTCCCGGGCATCCGGGCGACGCAGGCGCTGGCGACGACGGTCCCGCTCTTCCTGCTCGTGTTCGCGGCCACCTACTTCATGATCGCCTTCCACGACCCGGCGACGTTCAGCGAGCCGCTGAGCCGCTCCGACGCCCTCTACTTCACGATCACGACGTTCGCGACGGTGGGGCTCGGGGACATCGCTCCTCGCTCCGAAGCCGTGCGGCTGCTCGTGGCGGTGCAGGTGCTGCTCGACCTGGTCGTCCTCGGTCTGGGGATCCAGGTCATCGTGGGGGCCGTCAAGAAGAGCCGGGTGCGTGAGGTTCCTGGTGTCGACACGGCGTGACACCAGTTGAGGAACCCTCTGACCTGCGTCTTTGCCATGCAGAAGCCGTTGTGACACCACTTTCTGAGATAGATGACGCCACATCTCTTGCGATGACACCATGGATGGTGTCATAGTGGCGTCATGGAACTTACGAGATACGTCGACGAGCTGCAGCACCAGCTCGCCACCGCAGCCGCCGCAGGCGGGGACGAGGCCCGTGAGCTCGCCGGCCGTCTGTCGGCCCCGCTCGACGCCGCCGTCCGGCTCGTCCTGCTCGAAGCCCTCTCGACCGCGGCCAGCGAGATCACGGCCGAGCTCGCGCCGGGTGCGGTCGACGTCCGGCTGCGAGGCCGCGACCCCGAGTTCATCGTGACCCCCGCACCCGCCTCGGCCTTCGACGACGACGCCACCCCGGCGGCCGAGCCCGCCCGCCCGGCGGTGCTCGACCCTGACGACGTCAGCACGTCCCGCACCACGCTCCGCCTGCCCGACCAGCTCAAGGCACAGGTCGAGGAAGCGGCATCCCGTGAGGGCATGTCCGTCAACACGTGGCTCGTGCGCGCGGTCGCCGCCGCGCTCGCCCCCACCGCCCCCTCCCGCCCGGTTCCCCGGGCCACGAGCACCTCCGGTCGCGTGACCGGCTGGGTGCGCTGACCCACCACCCCCGACACCACCACATCCCCGCGCCCCGCCACCCCGGGGCGGACACGCTCACCCCTCTGGAGGATCCGTCATGCCCACTTTCGCCGCCCCCACGCCCGTCCCGGTCGTCATCGACGTCCCCTTCGGCAACCTGTACGTCGTCGCCGGCGAACGGGACGACGTCGTCGTGACCGTCCTCCCGGCCGACCCGAGCAAGTCCGGCTCGGTCCGCGCCGCCGAGGAGACCCGCGTCGAGCGCGACGGCGACGCCATCGCGATCGTCTACCCCAACGCCTGGAAGCAGTACGTCCTGCCGTTCGCCTCCGGTGGCGCGAAGGTCACCATCGAGGTTCCCGCCGGGTCGGACCTGCGCGGCAAGGCAGGCTCCCTCTACGCGGAGGGCCGGCTCGGGACCGTCGACCTCAACCTCAACGGCGGCAACGCCCGGCTCGACGACGTCGACCGCCTCGACATCAAGGTCTCGGCCGGGTCGCTCAGCGTCGGCCGGGTCTCCGGCACCGTCGACGCCGTGGTCTCGGCGGGCGGCCTGCGCGTCCGCGCGCTCGACGGCGACGCGACCGTCAAGGTGCCCAACGGCACCACCGAGATCGGGCGGACCACCGGGAGCCTGCGCGTCAACGGCGCGCACGGGGACATCTCGATCGACCGGTCCCACGGCGACACGGTCGTCAGGTGCGCGCACGGCGGGATCCGTGTCGAGCAGGCCGTGAACGGTCGCGTCCAGCTCGAGAGCTCGTACGGCTCGATCGAGGTCGGCGTGCCCGAGGGCACGGCCGCCTGGCTCGACGCGACCTCGCAGCACGGCCAGGTCCGCAACCTCCTGCAGGACGCGGCCGGTCCCGGCGAGTCCGACCTGACGGTCGAGGTCCGCGCAGGCACCAGCTACGGCGACGTGATCGTGCGCCGCCCGCACGCCTGAGGCCGCCTCTCCTCCCTGCCCCCACCAGAAGTGCTCTCACCGCTCGTCCCTGCTCCACCCGCTCGTCCACCACCCTCGAAGGAGAAGCTCATGAGCACCACAGTCCGCGGACCCGCGATCGAGGTCGCCGGCCTGCGCAAGTCCTACCGCTCGAAGTCCGGCACCCAGCTCGTGCTCGACGGCGTCGACCTCGTCGTCCCGGCCGGGACGATCACCGCGCTGCTCGGTCCCAACGGCTCGGGCAAGACCACGACCGTAGGCGTCCTGTCGACCCTGCTCGCCGCCGACGCCGGCACGGTCCGCATCGCGGGTCACGACATCGCCCGTGAGCCGGACGCCGTCCGCGCCTCGATCGGCGTGACCGGCCAGATCACGGCCGTCGACGAGCTGCTCACCGGCACCGAGAACCTGCGGCTCATGGCCGACCTGAACCACCTCGGGAAGTCCGCCGGACGCCGTCGGGCGACCGCGCTGCTCGAGCAGTTCGGCCTCGCCGAGGCCGCCGGCAAGCCCGTGGCCACCTACTCGGGCGGCATGAAGCGCAAGCTCGACCTCGCGATGACGCTCGTCGGCACGCCGTCGGTCGTCTTCCTCGACGAGCCGACGACGGGTCTCGACCCCCGCAGCCGTCGCACCCTGTGGGACGAGGTGCGTGCGCTCGTCGAGGGGGGCACCACGATCCTGCTCACCACGCAGTACCTCGAGGAGGCGGACCGGCTCGCCGACTCCGTCGCGGTCCTCCACGGCGGCCGCATCGTCGCCGAGGGCACGCCCGCAGAGCTCAAGTCCGTGCACGACGCAGGCTCGCTCGACGAGGTCTTCCTCGCGCTGACCGAACCGCCCACCGAGGAGGAGGCCGGCACCGACTCCGCTGCCGCCACCGGTCCGACACAGGACAAGGAGAACGTCCGATGACTGCCATCGCCACCACCGCCCCCACCACCACGGCTCGGCCCCGTCCGGTCGCCGACGTCCTGACCATGCTGCGCCGCAGCCTGCTGCGCGCCGTGCGCTACCCCGGCCTGACGGTCTTCATCGTCGGCGGCCCGATGGTCATGCTGCTGCTGTTCGTCTACGTCTTCGGCGGGGCCTTCGGTGCCGGCGTGGCTCCCGGGATCACGCCGGGCGCCGACGGCCGGGCCGCCTACCTGGACTACATCACGCCGACCCTCCTGGTCATCACCGTCGTGGGGGGAGCGACGTCGGTCGCGGTGAGCGCCGCGATGGACGCCGCGAGCGGCATCATGTCCCGGTTCAAGACCATGGCGATCTCGCCGGGGTCCATCCTCTCGGGGCACGTCCTCGGGTTCGCCGTGCAGGCCATGATCGCCGTGGTCCTCGTGCTGGGCGCCGCGATCGCCATGGGCTACCGCCCCGAGGCCGACGCGCTCGACTGGCTCGCCCTCCTGGGCCTGTTCGTCCTGCTCGGGATCTGCCTCAACTGGCTGTGCGTCGCCATGGGTCTGGGCGCCCGCAGCGTCGAGACCGCGAGCAACACGCCCATGCTCCTGCTGCTCCTGCCGTTCCTGGGCAGCGGGTTCGTGCCCGTCGAGACCATGCCGACGGCCGTGCGCTGGTTCGCCGAGCACCAGCCCTTCACGCCCATCATCGACACCGTGCGCGGGCTGCTCGCCGGGGGAGCGGGGCTCGAGGGATCGACCGCGGTGCAGGCCGTGGCCTGGTCCGTCGTGATCGGCGTCGCGGGCTACGTCTGGGCTCGTGCGCTCTTCCGTCGCGAGCGTCGCGTCTGAGACGGACGCCGCCCCGCATCGCCGGGCGTGCTCCAGAGGCCTCCGGGCCGAGCCGTCACGGCTCGGCCCGGAGGCCCTCGGCGTTCGCGGTCCCTCGTCGTGGCGGACGGCCTGGACTCACAGGTCGCGGTACATGATGTGGAGCCCGACGAGACCGGCCGTCGGGTGCCGGAACGCCTCGGGCACGGTCGCCAGGATCTCGAACCCGAAGGACTCCCAGAGCCGCACGGCACGCTCGTTGGTCTCGACGACGGCGTTGAACTGCATCGCGAGGTAGCCCTCGGCGCGGGCGCCGTCGAGCACCGCGTTCGCGAGGGCGCGTCCGACGCCGCGACCACCGCTGCCCGGCCCGACGACGAAGCTCGCGTTCGCGACGTGGGCGCCCGCGCCGGGAAGGTTGGGCAGGTACTTCGCCGTGCCGACCACCCCGTCCGTGCCCACCGCGACGAGCACGCGGGCTCCCGGAGCGGCCGTCCACGCCGCGCGGGCCTCCGCCTCGCCGATGTCGCGAGGGTAGGTGTAGGTCTCACCCGCGCGGAAGGCAGGCTCGAGCACACGCCAGATCCCGGACCAGTCGTCGGACGTCGCTGTGCGGATCTCGATCTCTGGGCTCACGCTGCCGAGCCTATCCGCGCCCTGGGCGGGGCCGGGTGTGACCAGCCGCACACCTGGGCGACGCCCCTCGCCGGGTGACTGCCGACCGCCCGACCTAGGCTCGGTCGATGACGACGGACCCCCGTGAACCGACCGTGTGCGTGCTCGCGCTCACGCCTCTCCTCGCGATCGAGATCGAGCCCGCCGGGCCGCACGAGACGTCGCCCGAGATCCACGTGCACCCCGGTGGGCAGGGGCTGTGGCTCGCGCGCATGGCGTACTCGCTCGGTGCGCACGCGATCGTGTGCGGGCCGTTCGGCGGGGAGACCGGGTCGGTGGCCGCGCACCTGGCCCGCGCCGAGAACCTCGACCTGCGGGTGACCTCGACAGGGGCCAACGGCGCCTTCGTGCACGACCGGCGCAGCGGTGAGCGTGCCGAGGTCGTGGCCATGGAGCCCTTCCCCCTGAACCGGCACGAGGTCGACGACCTGTACGGGACGGTGCTCGTCGCGGCGCTCGACGCCGCGGTCACGATCCTCACCGGGTCCAGCACGCCCGTCGGCGTCCCGCCGGACTTCTTCGGCCGGTTGACCAAGGACCTGCACGCTGCCGAGCGCCAGGTCGTCGCGGACCTGTCGGGGGCCGAGGCCCACGCGGTCGCCCAGGAGCCCGGCGCGGTCCTGAAGATCAGCCACGAGGAGATGGTCGAGGGCGGCTTCGCGCCCGACGACGGCGAGCGGTCGCTGCGCACGGCGGCGGACGAGATGGTGGCCGCGGGCCCGCGTGCCGTGATCGTCTCGCGCGCCGAGGCGCCGTCGCTCCTGGTGACGCGGGAGCGCAGCTACACCGTGCAGAGCCCGTCCGTCACGACCGTGGACCACCGCGGGGCGGGCGACTCGATGACGGCGGGGATCGCCGTCGGGCTCGCGCGGGGCATGGACCTGCCCGACGCCGTGCGCCTGGGCGCCGCCGCCGGAGCCCTCAACGTGACCCGCCGCGGTCTGGGCACGGGGCACCGCGACCAGATCGAACGCTTCGCGCACCGCGTGACGGTGCGCGAGACCCGCTGACCACCCCGGACGAACAAGGAGGCCATGATGCGCGCACTCATCACCAACGACGACGGGATCGACTCCCCGGGCCTGGCGGTGCTCGCCGGGGCGGCGCTCGACGCCGGGTACGAGGTCGTGGTCGCGGCCCCCGCGCGCGAGTCCTCGGGCGCGAGCGCAGCCCTGCTGGGGGCTGAGGAGGACGGCCGCCTGGTCGTCGAGCCGCACAGGGCCCCTGGCCTGCCCGACGGCGTGACGTCCCTCGCCGTGCGTGCCGCCCCCGCGCTCATCGCCTTCGTCGCGGCGTACGGCGGCTTCGGCGCGAGGCCGGACCTGGTCCTGTCGGGCGTGAACAAGGGCGCGAACACGGGCAACGCGATCCTGCACTCGGGGACCGTGGGCGCGGCGATGTCCGCGACGACCCACGGCATCGCGTCGGTCGCGGTGTCGATGGACGCCTCCGAGCCCCGCCACTGGGAGACCGCGCGCCTCGTGACGGACCACGTCGTGGAGTGGGTGGGCCGCACCCCGCTCGGCCGCCGGGTCGTGAACGTCAACGTCCCCGACCGCGCCCCGGGGGACCTCCTGGGTCTGCGCCAGGCACCGCTCGCGAGCTTCGGGCTGGTCCAGGCGCGCATCCACGAGAACGACGACCGCAACCTGACGCTCCAGTACTCGGGGACCGAGCGGCACTCCGAGCCGGACTCCGACACGGGTCTCCTCACGCGGGGCTGGGCGACCGTGACGCTGCTGCTCGCGCCGTACGCCGACGTGAGCCTCGAGGTGCCCGGGCTGCCCGTGCCGTGAACCGCCCGCTCAGGTGCGCTGCCCCCTGTGCCACAGCCGGTCCCAGAGCCGTCGGAGCGGGCTGCCCTTCTGCTCGGGGGGAGGCGGCACGGCCTGCGCGCCGTGCACGAGCCACGCCTGCGCGTGCCGTGCGGCGTCGGCCGTCGACTCGCCGATCACCGGCCGGGCAGGGAAGACCTCGATGCGTTCGTGCAGCCGCAGGTCGATGACCTGCTCGAACTTCGCCGCCAACGCCGGGTCCACGCCGCTCACGTAGAGGCGCCCGCCGTGGTCGCCGAGCTGGTCCGCGTAGCGGGCCAGGACGGTGAAGGCCGTCGCGCCGAGGCTCGCCCGCCCGCGCAGCCGCAGGACGACGACGGCGTCACGTGCGTCGGCCGGCTCGGGGAGCGTGGCCTCGAGCGAGCGGGCCCCCGCGTAGAACAGGCTGCCGTAGACGTCGAGCACCGTGACGGTCCCGCCGTCGAGGTGACGGGGCGCTGGCTCCTCGCGATAGCGCCCCTCCTCGACGGGGACGAGCCGCACGATGCGCAGGTCCTGGGACTCGCGGTTGGCCTGGAGCAGGATCGACAGGGCCGCGCCGATCCCGACCGCGGCCGCGACAGGCAGCAGCAACGTCGCGAGGAACGTCGTCGCCATGGCCACCTGGGACTGGCTGCCCGTGTGCCAGGCCGTGGCCATGGCGGACAGACGGATCGACCCGACCGACGCGACCGCGAGCAGGGCCGCGAGGGTCGCCGAGGGGACGGCCCCCACCGGCCCCGACAGCAGGACGAGCACGACGAGCACCCACACTCCCGACATGACCCCGGCCCATCGGTCGCGTGCTCCCGCGGCGGTGCTGACCGCCGTCTGGCCCACCGACCCGCCGACGGGTATCCCTCGGAAGAAGCCCGCCGCGAGGTTCGCCACCCCCTGGCCGACGAAGTTCCGGTCCGGGTCCGCGCGCCGCCCCGGGTTCGGGACCGACTCGGCGACGCCCGCCCCCTGGACGAGCACGATCGCCGCTACGGCGAAGGCTCCCACGGCCACGTCCAGCGAGAACACCGTGAGGTCGGGGATCGCGGGGACGGGCAGGCCGACGGGTATCGCGCCCGCGTCGCCCACGAGCTCCACCGAGCCCGCACCGACGAGCCAGACGCCGACCGACGACACGACGAGGGCGACCACCGCGGCGAAGGGCGCCAGCCGGGTCCGGGCGAGGACCAGCAGCAGGAGGATCGACCCGGCGCCGACGACGACCGTCGGCACGTCCCACGAGCCGGGGGACCGCAGCACCTGGTACGCCTGCCCGATCGCGAGCGACGCCGTCGGCTCGCTGCCCGTGAGCGCGTCGAGCTGCCCGAGCAGGATGTTGACCGAGACCCCCGTGAGGAAGCCGGTCATGACCGAGTGCGACACGAAACCGGTCAGTCGGCCCAGTCCCGAGAGTCCCGCGACGACCATCACGGCGCCCGCGAGCGTCGTGAGGAGGATCAGGGCACCGAGGCGGTCGTCCGCGTCGATCCCGGCCAGCGCCGACCCGGCAGCGAGCGCGGCGGCGCTCGTGGTCGTGACGACCATGAGCTGGGAGTCGACCGTCAGGCCGCCGGCGATCCGGCCGACGGCCGTCGCGTAGAGGCCGTGGATCGGGTTGACCCCCACGAGCGTCGCGGCCGCCATGCCGTCCGGGACGCCGCCGACGGCCCCGGGGACCCCTGTCCCGGCCGAGCGCCAGAACGTTCCAGGAGCCGGGCGGACGCCGGCCCACCAGGCCTTCGCCGCCCGCAAAGGGCCACCCCTCATCTCGGTGACCTCCGCGCCTGTGCTCGCGCCCACGACGCACGAGAAGGTGCGCCTCCGTCGCGTCGAGGCTGCCACACGACCGCGACGACGGCGCGCCGAGGGACGGGCGCGACTGCGCACGGGCCGCTCGTCTCGCCGTCGAGACCCACGTCACACTTTGCGGGTGCGCAGTCCGTGAGTGGCTGTAATGCTGCCAACATGTCATCAGCCAAGCCCGCTTCCCCCGCCATCGTCCGGCAGCAGCAGGTGTTGCGAGACAGCCTGCCCTTCCACGACACACAGGACTTCGACGACGTCTCCCGCGGCCTCCTCGGCCGACGAACACCGAACGCGGTCACGGCCGCGGACGGTCGCGTCGTCTGGGACAACGACACCTACGACTTCCTCCAGGGCGAGGCCCCGGACACGGTCAACCCGAGCCTGTGGCGCCAGTCGCGGCTCGTCGCGACCCAGGGGCTGTTCGAGGTCGTCGAGGGCATCTACCAGGTGCGCGGCTTCGACCTCTCCAACGTCACCTTCATCGAGGGCGAGACCGGCGTGATCGTGCTGGACCCCCTCATCTCGACGGAGACGGCCGCGGCGGCGCTCGCGCTGTACCGCGAGCACCGCGGGGAGCGTCCCGTCACGGGGGTCATCTACACCCACTCGCACGTCGACCACTTCGGCGGGGTCAAGGGGGTCACGACCCAGGAGGACGTCGACGCCGGGCGTGTCCCGGTCCTCGCCCCCGAGGGGTTCACCGAGCACGCCGTCTCCGAGAACGTCTACGCGGGCACGGCCATGGGACGCAGGTCGGGCTACATGTACGGTGCCGCGCTCGCGCGCGGTCCCCAGGGACAGGTCGGGGCAGGGCTCGGACAGACCACGTCGACGGGTACCGTCACCCTCATCGCCCCGACCGTGGACATCACCACGACCGGCGAGGAGAGGACCGTCGACGGCGTCCGGATGGTCTTCCAGATGGCCCCCGACACCGAGGCGCCGTCCGAGATGCTCGTCTGGTTCCCGGACCACCGCGCCCTGTGCGCTGCCGAGGACGCGACGCACAACCTGCACAACCTGCTGACGCTGCGCGGCGCCGTCGTGCGCGACCCCCACGCCTGGGCGCGCTATCTCACCGAGTCGATCGAGCTCTTCGGAGACGACCTCGAGGTCGTCTTCGCGTCCCACCACTGGCCCACGTGGGGCAACGAACGCATCCACGAGTACCTGGGCATCCAGCGCGACCTCTACGCGTACCTCCACGACCAGACCCTGAGGCTCCTCAACCAGGGACTGACCGGGATCGAGATCGCCGAGGTGCTCACGCTGCCCCCGGCGCTCGAGACCGCGTGGAGCACCCGCGGCTACTACGGCTCCGTGAGTCACAACGTCAAGGCCATCTACCAGCGGTTCATGGGCTGGTACGACGGGAACCCGTCGAGCCTGTGGCGGCACACCCCGGTCGAGGCGGGCAAGCGCTACGTGGAGCTGGGCGGTGGCGCGGACTCCGTGGTCGCCAAGGCCCGGGTCGCGTTCGACGAGGGCGACTATCGCTGGGTCGCGGAGGTCCTGAACCACGTCGTCTTCGCCCAGCCCGACCACGCCGGGGCGCGCGAGCTGCTGGCCGACGCGTACGAGCAGCTCGGCTACGGGGCGGAGAACGGTACGTGGCGCAACGTCTACCTCTCGGGGGTGACGGAGCTGCGCGACGGCCCGTTCGGGACCCCCATCGTCACGGTGTCTCCCGACATGGTCGCGCAGCTCTCGCCGGAGATGCTCTTCGACGCTCTCGCGGTCCAGGTCGACGGGCCCCGGGCGTGGGACGAGAAGCTGTCGATCGACATCGCCCTGACCGACGTCGACACCAGGTACCGCCTGCGCCTGGCCAACGGGGTGCTCACCTACAGCTCCGCCCCGCAGAAGGGCGCCGCGGACCTCACGCTCACCGGGACCAAGCGCGCCCTCCCGGTCCTGGCCAGCGGGAACGTCACACCGGACACGCTCGCTCAGGCGGGCATCGAGCTCAGCGGCGATCCCTCCGTGCTCGGCCGGCTCGCCGCCGTCCTGGACCCGGGTGACAGGGACTTCGCGATCGTCACCCCCTGACGGTCGGACGGGTCGGGGGGGGGGGGGCCCCCCGCCCCCCGCCCCCCCCCCCCCCCCGACCCAGCCGGCCTCGCGGACCAGGACCCGCGGAGCCGGCAGGACGACGACCGGGGCGACCGAGGTACCTGCCGGCAGGACGGGATCGGACGGCGCACGAGGGCGTGCGCCGCTCTGACGGACGAGCGGAGGAACAGGGATGGGGAACGAGCGATCGAGGCATCGTCGGACCGGTCGGGTCGGGCAGCGCTGGTCCGTACGGGCCCGCCGGGCCTGGGCGGCCACCGGCGCCGTCCTGCTGGCCCTGCCGCTGGCCCTCGTCCCCGCGATCCCGGCGGCTGCCGCCGACTGGGGCATCAGCAAGCAGGAGGTCTCGCAAGGCCCCTACGAGCCCGGCGACGACGTCCAGTGGATCATCACGGTCTCCTGCTCGGACCCCAACGCCGACCCGTGCACCGACGCGGTGCTCACCGACCCGCTGCCCGACGGCCTCGAGCTCGTCTCCGCGTCGATCCAGAGCGGCCCGACGGGCGGCGAGATCGACGCCGACGCCGACACCGACACGGTCACCTACACGAACCCCCAGGTCCCGAACGGCGCACAGGCCCAGATCATCGTCAACGCCCGGGTGTCCCCGGACCTGCCGTACAGCGCGAACGGGGTACCGATCACCAACACCGCCACGGTCGTCGCCGACAACGCGGCGCAGCAGCCCGCGTCGGACTCGATCACCCCGGTCGTCCCGCTCGTCCTCGGCTCGACGACGACCAAGTCGATCGACCCGCCGGGGGCGCTCGCAGCCCCGGGGACGACCGCGACCATGACGATCGGCGCGACGAACACCTCGAACGACCCCGTCGACACCCTGGTCCTCCAGGACCCGGTCGACCCGACCGCGACCCCCAACCCGTTCACGTACCTCGAGTACACGGGGGCGGGCACGGTCGTGCTCCCCCCGAACGCCGACACCGTGACCACGCAGTACTGGGACGGCGACTCGTGGGAGACGCTCGACGACTCGGTCGACCCCGCGACCGTGCAGGGCGTGCGCTACACGTTCAGCGGCGACATCCAGCCGGGCGCGACCGCGAGCGTGCCCGTGCAGGTGCAGCAGAGCGACGCGGTCGACGACCTCACGGACGCCGCCACGATCACCAACGACGCGTCGTCGTACGTCACGCACACGGACGAGCAGTCCACTCCCACGACGGCGAGCGACACGTACGTCATCACCCCGCCGGACAACAGCGTCACGGCGTCGAAGAGCTTCTCGCCGACGACCGTCTCTGCGGGCGACCCGACGACCGTCACGATCGGGGCCACCAACACCGGGACCGCCGTCGACTCCCTGACGATCACCGAGCCCGCCCCCGGGACCGACAACCCGTTCGAGGGCGACGATCCCTTGACCTTCACCGGGTTCGGACCGACGGGGGACGGCACGGGCGTGCAGTGGCCCTCGGGCGCGAACGGCGCGACCGTGACGTTCACGTGCGCCGGCGGCTCGACCCCCCAGGTCGACGCGACGGCCCCCAACACGCTCCCGAACCCCCCGGACGGGTGCGTCGTGGTCGGTTTCACGGTGGTCTTCACGGGCGACCTGCCGACCGGGGGCGCCGCCTCGATCCCGTTCACGGCCGGCACCGACCCCGACCAGACGACCGACGACGTCTCGCACACCAACACCATCGAGGCCACGGTGCCGAGCGCCGACCCGGCCACGGCCCCCGCGGACCTCGTGACCCTGGTCGACCGGTTGGCGACGAGCACGACCAAGCTCATGTCGCCCTCGACGATCCCCGCCGTCCCGGGGCAGTCCGTGATCGTGCAGCTCCCCACCCAGCTCCTGCCGTTCGGACCGGACGGGTCGACGGCGAACGCCGACCAGGTCGTCGTCCAGGACCCGGTCGACCCGGCGAACCCCGGCGAGTTCTGGTCGAACTTCACCGCGACCGCGGTGCGCACGACCGACGTGCCGGCTGGCTCGACCCTGACGGTCAACTACTGGAACGGCAGCGCCTGGGTGCCTGCGCCGGCCTGCGGGCCGTACACCGGCCCGGCGACCGTGAGCTGCGAGCTCCCCGCAGGCGCCCAGGGCGTCCAGTTCGTCTACGACTCGACCGGCGACGGCTTCCCGCCCGGCACGCAGTTCCAGCCCAACTTCACGGCCGACTACACGGGCCCGGCCGACCGTGACACCCCGATCGAGAACTGCGGTGCGTCGAGCGCGTCGTCGGGCACGGTGGCCCCGACCCCGCCCGCGCAGGGCTGCGCCTCGGTCGACCCCTTCCCCGTGGACGGGCCGGGTGCGCTCGAGTTCGTCACCAAGGACTTCCTCGGCGGCACCCCGCCCAGCGTCCTCGCCCGCTCGGACGACCAGGTCACGGCGCAGATCACCTGGTCGACCAACGGCTTCTCGGGCGTGGACCCGATGGTGATCTCCGACATCGCCGACCCGCAGAGCACCCCGATCGCGGGCTCGTTCTATGACGCGTTCGACCTCGTGCGGGTCGAGGCGATCGACACCGCGACCGACCCGCTGATCTCCTACGACCAGGTGACGGGCGTCGAGCTCTCCATCGGGGGTACGTGGGTCCCCGCGAGCGGGGACCCGTGCCCGTGCGTGGGGTCGTTCCCGGGGTACACCCTGTCTCCCGAGGAGCAGGCGTCGGCGACGTCGGTGCGCCTGACCTACGAGGAGTCGCCCGACCGCACCACGACGGGTGACCCGACGGCTCCGCAGCCCGGCGACGGCGTGGCGCGCTCGACGCTCGCGGACGGTCGCCACCTCGACCTGACCTTCCAGGTGCGCGACGTCAAGCGCTCCGACCCGAACGCCCCGGTGCTGGGCTCGACCCAGGGCACGCTCTACAACTCGACGGACCCTGGGATCGTCCTGGACACCGTGCGCGCCACCGGCACGTTCGACTCGAACCAGTACACGGACACCGACACGGCCGACGTGCTGATCATCGACCAGCCCCTCAACGTGACCGTCGCCAAGGACTGGACCGGCGGTCCCATCTCGGTCCCGCCGTCGGACACGCCGGCGCAGTTCTACCCGACGACCGACGTGACCATCGCAGGCACCAACGCCTCGGCCGCGAAGGTGAGCCAGCTCCGGTTGGTCGAGCCGGGCATCGCGACCTCGGGCGACGTGCAGACGGCGCCCGGGACCAAGCCGTTCGACGCGTTCACGCTGCGGGCGATCGCCCTGGAGCCCCCGGAGGGCGCGGAGACGACGACCGTCACGCTCACCTACCTGGGAGGCTCGACCGCGAGCTTCACCGAGGCCGAGGCCGAGGCGCTCGGCACGGGCGACCTGGCCGACGTCGTCGGTGTCGTGACGTCGTTCGACGGTCTCGTGGCGCCAGGAGCGTCCGGCAGCATGGACCTCACGCTGCAGCTGCGCGAGAACGACCGCTACACCTCGGCGCCCGTCACGGTCGCCGGGTACAGCCCGGTGCCGGACGGGGCGGTCGCGACGATCGCCGACCCCGGCGGCACGGACCAGGACGTCCGGCTCGCGTACGACGACGCGAGCATGGAACTGCAGGACGCGGGGATCACGCTCGACGTCGGCAAGACCTTCGACCCGACGCAGGTCGTCGAGCCGGGCACCGGCCCCGTGACGATGACGCTCAGCGGTCAGCCCCTCGGGCCGTCGCGCACGGTCGAGATGGTGCTCGTCGACGACGACCCCCGGTTCTGGAACCAGTACGACTTCGACGCGTTCGCCGGCGCCGCGCTCACCGCGCCCATCCAGCAGGTGCGCGTCGACGCCTTCACCGGTGGCGAGTTCGTGACGGGACCCGGTGGCGTCGTGGTGAACGGCGGCTCGTGGGTCCTGGGCGACGAGGTCGCCACGTTCGAGCTGCCCGACGGCGTGTCCCCGGCCGACGTGCAGGGGCTGCGGTTCACGTTCAGCCGGGCCGACGGGTCGATCTGGGAGAACCCCGCGAACCCGACGCAGACCGTCCCGATCTCGGTCGAACGTCGGGACCAGATGCGCACGGGCGGGCCGGTCCTGACGGACCTCGCGGCCAACGCGCCGGCCCCGGGGGAGAGCGCCCCGGGCGTCGCGACCAACACCGTGGACGGCACCGTGACGGGGGCGGACCTCGTCGTCGACCCGGGGTCCGGCGACCTGGTCCCGGTCTCCGCGACCGACGCCGCGACGGCCCCGCTCGTCTACGCCCACGCGACCAACGGGGTGCAGGTGGTCAAGGCGTTCGACGGTGTCGTGACCGGCGGCACCCAGCCGCCCGACGGGACCTTCCCGATGAGCATCGCCGTGACGAACACCGGCAACCGGGCGATCGGTGAGCTCGTGGTCGAGGACGCCCCGATGCCGACCGACGCCCAGGGCGCCCAGCTCCGGCTGGCCGACGTGGACGATCCCTACTCCTACCTGCTGACCGGACCGCCCCTGGACCCTGCGGAGGGCGACCCCCTGCCCGTCGACCCCGACGAGGTGACGGTCACCCAGACCGGGGACCTGCTCGGGCTCCGGTTCGCCTTCCCCGAGGGGACCGTGCTCGGGGTCGGTCAGACCTACACGATCACCGTCCTGGTGCAGTTCCGTGTGGGGCTCGCCCCGCAGACCCTGGTGACGAACATCGCGGGCGCGACGGCCGACCGGCCGTGGGACCAGTGCCTGACCCGGCTCGACGCGCAGACGGGGGCGTGCGAGGCGGACGCCGACGTCACGCCGATCCCCGCGGGGGTCCTCGCGCAGTCCAAGCTCGTGCGGGCGACGAACGACGACGCGCTCGACGTCATCGTGGACCCCGCGTACACCGGACCGCCGGTCGAGTGCACGCCGCTCCCGACGGGGCTCTACGCCTACCCGTGCACGCCGGTCATCGCGCCGGGGCACGAGGAGACGTGGCACGTGCGCATCGACAACGTCGGCAACCTGCCGATGAGCAAGATCGTGGCGTACGACCGGCTCCCCGCGGTGGGGGACACCGGGTCCTCCTCGTCCACGTCGCCGCGTGGGTCGCAGTGGTCGCCGATCCTCACGAACGACCCGCCGCCCGCGCTCGTCAACGCACCGGACGGCAGCACCGCGTCGTTCTACTACACGACGGCCGTCGACTACTGCATGGACGACCTCACGAATCCCCTGGCCGAGCCGGTCTGCCCGACGGACGACCCAGCGACGGGCTGGGTCCAGCTGACAGGCACCGAGGACGCGGCGCTGCTCGCGACGGTCACGGCGCTGAAGTTCGTCGTCACCTTCCCCGAGGCCGACCCCTTCCAGCCCGGGGAGTACATCGCGATCGAGGGCACGACCCTGACCCCGGCCCTCGCGCCCGAGGCCGGCGACCGGTCGATCGCGTGGAACTCGGCCGCGGCGTCAGCGGTCGTCGTGACGCCGCAGGGCAGCCTCAACCTGCTGCCCACCGAGGGCACCAAGGTCGGTGTGGCCACGGCGACCGGGTCGCTCGAGGTGACCAAGCGGGTCGCCGGAGCAGGAGCGGCGAACGCCCCGGCCACGTTCGACCTGTTCGTCCAGTGCACGTCGGCGCCCGGCACGCCGGTCGAGACGGTGCGGGAACCGATCCCGATCACGGTGGCTCGTGACACGCCGTCCACCGTGCCGAACCTGCCGTACGGGGCCGAGTGCACCCTCACGGAGGACGGGACGGGCGGCCAGACCGAGCTGATCGTCGGCACCGTGACGATCGGCGAGACTCCCGACGTCACCGCGATCACGGCGACCAACCGCTACGACCTCGCGAGCATCGAGGTGTCCAAGGACGTCGTGACGGACGCCGAGGACCAGGACGGTCAGGCGGTACCGTTCGGCCCGTTCGAGGTCACGGTCGACTGCACCTTCCTCGGCGAGCCGGTCTACGCGACCGGCTACGGTCCCGACGACCCGATGGTCGTCGACATCGAGGACGGCCAGACGGTCGAGCTCGACGGGCTGCCCGTAGGGGCCGTCTGCGCGGTCGAGGAGACCGGGACCGGCAACGCCTCGTCCGTCACCATCACGGTGACGCAGCAGGCGAGCCCGCCCGTGACCACGCCCGGGGCGTCCACGACGCTCACGCTCGGCGCCGACACCGATGCGGGGGAGAGCACCAACGACGTCGTGCTCACCAACACCTACGACGTCGGCGGGCTCGACCTGCTCAAGGTCGTCGACGGCCGGGGCGCGCCCACCTACGGGGCCGGACCGTTCACCCTCGCGGTGCGGTGCACGTTCGACGACGACGGCACGGGGCCCGGCGCCCCGCGCGTCGTCTACGACGACACGGTCGTGCTCGGTGCGGGGGCGCCACTCGAGGCGCAGGTCGCCAACCTGCCCGCGGGCGCGGTCTGCGACGTCACCGAGCCCGACGACGGCGGCGCGACGTCGACGTCGATCGCCCCCAGCCCGGTGACCGTGGCCGCAGGAACCACCGTGACGGTCACGGCGACCAACACGTTCGACGTCGGTGCCGTCTCGGTGGACAAGGTCGTCGACGGCGAGGGCGCCGATCTCTACGGCACCGGCCCGTTCACCGTGACTCTGACCTGCACGGTCGACGGCGAGCCGCTCACCGTGCCCGGCGGACCCACGCGCACGCTCGTGCCGGGAACGCCCGTCCTCTACGACGACCTGCCCGTCGGCGCGGCCTGCACGGTCACCGAGACCGAGGACGGCGGGGCGTCCGCGTCGACCATGACCGTCACGGTCGACGGCGGCGAGCCCGTCGAGACCGACGGCCCGTCAACCGACGTCGTCGTGACGCCTGTCGATGCCGAGGGGGCGCCCACCACGGTGGGCGTCGTCGCGACGAACACGTTCGACCTCGGGTCGCTCGTGGTCGACAAGGTCGTCGACGGCGACGGGGCCGCGCTGTACGGCGCCGGCCCGTTCGAGGTGTCGCTCGCGTGCACCGTCGACGGCCAGGCGGTCGACATCCCCGACGGCGCCGCGCGCGGGCTCGTCCCGGGCGAGCCCGTGACGTACGACGGCCTGCCCGTCGGCGCGCAGTGCGAGGTCACCGAGACGGCGACGGGCGGCGCGACCACCACGGCGGTCTCTGCGGTCGGGGAGGGCGAGCCGGGCGCCGTCGTCGTCCCGGCAGGGGACGTGGGGAGCGTCACCGTGACGAACACGTTCGACGTCGGTGAGGTCCGCGTCGTCAAGACGCTGGCCGGTGCCGACGCCGCCGAGCACCGTGGGGACGTCTTCACCGTCTCGCTCGCGTGCACCCAGGACGTCGACGGCGACCTCGTCGACGTCGTGATCCCGGGCGGACCCACCCGCACGCTCTCGGCGTCCGACGACTGGGTCGCGGTGTACGAGGACCTCCCGCAGGGGGCCACCTGCGTCGTGGCCGAGACGGACGCGGGCAGCGCGGACACGGTGCAGATCGTCGTCGACGGCGAGAGCACGCTCACGGACCCGTCGACGGCCGTCCCGGAGTCGGTCGAGTTCGACCTCCCCGTGGGGCCGGACGTCTGCGAGCCCGTGGAGGTGGTCAACACGTGGTCGCCGACGAGCGGTGGCATGGGCGGCGGGACCGTGGTCCGCAACGCGCTGACGACGGCGCTGACGCCCGCCGAGGTGGCGGTCGCGGCAGGGTGCGACGGCGCTTCACCGGACCTGCCCGGGACCGGCGCCGACCTCGCTCGGGCCGGGGTCCTGGCCGTGATCCTGCTCGTGCTCGGGACGACGGCCCTGCTGGCGGTGCGTCGCCGGGGCGCCTAGCAGGGTCGGCGGGGCGCACGGCAGAGGGGCGTGCCCCGACGAGCCTGTCGCCCGGGTGGCGAGTCGGGCCAGGTCGCCTAGGTTCGAAGGTGGTCAGGAAGTGGCCGACCGGGAGCCAGGTGCACCGCACCGCTCGACCTGGTCTCCCGGGACCAGCACGCCGGAGGCCTGCTCCTTCGCCCGTCATCATCGTGGGTTCGGCACGGTCGCGTCGCCCACGAGGAGGATCTGCATGAACGACTCAGACGCTCGCCGGCCGCGCCCGGAGCCCGCTCCCGACGACCCGCGCAAGCCGGACTCGCCCACGGATCTGCCGGTGCGTTCCTGGAAGCACGTCGCCCGGACGACCATGCGTCAGTTCTCGCGCGACCAGTGTCTCGACCTCGCGGCAGCCCTGACGTACTACGCCGTGCTCGCCTCGGCGCCCGCGCTCCTGGCCGTCGTCTCGCTGATCGGCCTGGTCGGGGACAGCCAGAAGATCGTGGACCAGGTGCTGGACGTCGCGTCGTCGGTCGTCCCCGCCGACGCGATGGCGACGCTCGAACCTCTCGTCGAGCAGGTCGTCGGCGGCAGCGACCGGGCGGGGCTCGCGCTGGTCGTCGGTGTCGTCGTCGCGCTCTGGTCCGCGTCCGGGTACGTGGGCGCGTTCGGGCGGTCGATGAACCGCATCTACGAGGTCGAGGAGGGGCGTCCCGTCTGGAAGCTCCGGCCCGTGATGCTCGTGGTGACCGCCGGCGTGGTGCTCATGGCCGCGCTCGTCGTGGTCGCGCTGGTGGTGTCCGGACCGGTCGCCCGGGCAGTCGGGGACGCCGTCGGGCTGGGCGCGACGGCCGTGACGACGTGGAACGTCGTCAAGTGGCCCGTGGTGCTGCTGCTGGTGATCCTCATCGTGGCCGTGCTCTACCACACGACGCCCAACGTCCGTCAGCCCCGCTTCCGTTGGCTGAGCGTGGGCGCGATCGTCGCGATCCTCGTCTGGGTCCTCGCGTCGGTCGGTTTCGGCTTCTACGTCGCGACCTTCGCCTCGTACGACTCGACCTACGGCGCGCTGGGAGGTGTCATCGTCTTCCTGCTGTGGCTCTGGATCACCAACCTCGCCCTGCTGTTCGGCGCGGAGCTCGACGCAGAGCTCGAGCGGGCTCGCGAGCTGGAGGGCGGGATCGCGGCCGAGCAGTCCCTCCAGCTCCCGCCCCGCGACACGCGCGCGAGCGAGAAGCGGGCGCAGAAGCTCCAGGAGGACGTCGAGCGAGGCGCCGAGATCCGCAGGGCCGCGCAGCAGGAGACGAAGGAGGAGTCCACCGGTTCCCCGACGGGGCGGGACTGAACGTCGCGGCCGGGACCTCCCGGCCGGGACGTGGCACGACCATCCGACAGGACGACGCACGAGAGGACGACGCACATGCGAGCACTGACATGGCAGGGGCGGGAGAAGGTCTCGGTCGAGGAGGTCCCCGACCCGCGGATCGAGGAGCCCACGGACGCGGTCGTCCGGGTCACGTCGACCGCGATCTGCGGCTCCGACCTGCACCTGTACTCGGTGCTGGGCATGTACCTGGACCCGGGCGACGTGCTCGGCCACGAGACCATGGGCGTCGTCGAGGAGGTCGGCGCGAACGCGACCCGGCTCAAGGTCGGCGACCGCGTCGTCGTCCCCTTCGGCATCGCGTGCGGGACGTGCTGGATGTGCACCCACGGACTGCAGTCGCAGTGCGAGACGACGCAGGTCCGCTCGCAGGACAAGGGCGCGGCGCTCTTCGGGTACACCAAGCTGTACGGCCAGGTCCCGGGTGGGCAGGCGGAGTACCTCCGGGTACCGCAGGCGCACTACGGCCCCGTCGTGGTGCCCGCCGACGGCCCGGACGAGCGGTACCTCTACCTGTCGGACGTGCTGCCGACCGCGTGGCAGGCCGTCGAGTACGCGGCGGTGGCGCCCGGCGGGACGGTCGCCGTGGTCGGGCTCGGACCGATCGGTCAGATGGCTGCGCGGGTCGCGCGGCATCGCGGGGCCGGGCAGGTCGTCGGGCTCGACCTCGTGCCCGAGCGCCTGGAGATGGCCAGGCGGCACGGGATCGAGGTCGTCGACCTGTCGGTGGTCGACGACGTCGTGGGCGCGGTCCGGGACCTGACCCAGGGGCGGGGCGCCGACGGGGTGATCGACGCCGTCGGGATGGAGGCCCACGGGTCTCCAGGGGCGTCCTTGTTCCAGAAGGCGGCAGGAGTCCTGCCGGACACCGTCGCCGGCGCGATCAACGAGAAGGTGGGCGTCGACCGCCTGGCCGCGCTCCTCACCGCGATCTCGCTCGTCCGCCGCGGAGGCACCCTGTCGATCGCCGGTGTCTACGGCGGCGCCAAGGACCCCCTGCCGATGATGGACCTCTTCGACCGGCAGGTCACGCTCCGCATGGGACAGGCGAACGTCCGCCGGTGGATCGACGACCTGCTGCCCCTCGTCTCCGACCCGGCCGACCCGCTGGGCGTCCTCGACCTGCGGACCCATCGGCTGTCGCTCGAGGATGCACCCCGCGGCTACGACCTCTTCCAGAAGAAGGAGGACGGGTGCATCAAGGTCGTCCTGGACCCCACGGTGCGGACGGCGTCCGCTCCGGACGCTCCGGACGACACGGGGTCGCGATGACCACGCCGGTCGACACCCGCCTGCTCGCGATCTATCTCGACGACCACGTGGCCGGGGCGACCGTGGGGGTGCAGCGGGTCCGGCGCATGGCGAAGGTGTACGACGGCACCGTGGTGGGCCACGCGATCGCTCCGCTCGTCCGCCAGCTCGAGGACGAGCGAGCATGGCTGGTCCGGTGCGTGCACCGGCTCGACCTCCCCGTCCGGACGTACAAGGTCGTCGGTGCGGCCGTCGCCGAACGGATCGGACGCCTCAAGCCCAACGGGCACGTGAGCAGGACGTCGCCGCTGAGCGCACTGCTCGAGGTCGAGCTGCTCCGGGGTGCGGTCACCGGGAAGAAGAGCGGGTGGCAGACCCTCCTGGCCCAGAGCACGGGCCTGGGTCTCACCCCTGAGCAGGTCGTGGACCTCGACGGCCTGGTCGCCCAGGCGGACGAGCAGGTCCGGGTACTCTCCGACCTGCTCGAGATCCTGCACGCCAGGGTGTTCCGGCGCCGGTCGCCCGACGGGGGAGGGTAGTCGCCCGGCTCACGGCGCCGCGGGGGACGACCGGTCGCGCCTGGCGCGCCGCCGCTCGGCGATCCGCGCCGCCCATCGCTCCCACGGCGGGCTGATCGACCAGTTCACGGCGAGAGTGTGCCAGGCCCAGCGGAACCGTCGGGCCAGAGCCTGCCGGGACTCGAACGTGCGCCCCGAGACCCCGACGACCAGCCGACCGTCGTACCGCACACGAGCGTCGCTCCCGAGCTGGAGGCTCAGGTCGGTGTCGTCGTGGACGTGCGGGTCGTCCCGGTGCACGAGATGCCTGACCTCGCGCCACGCGTCGACACGGATCGCCATGTTGGACCCCCACAGGGGCACGTTGCCCGACGCGGCATGCATCCCCCAGTAGTAGCAGCGCATGTAGAAGAGCTGCGCGAGGCGAGCGCGGACGACAGGCAGGTCGTAGAACCGCCCGGAGCCCGTGAGTGCCGTCAGACCAGGGTCCGCCGCGAAGGCGTCGTGCACGCGCTCCAGCCAGTCCGGCGGGGGCATCGTGTCCGCGTCGCAGCGCACGATGACACCGGACGCCACGGCGTCGTAGCCCGTCGAGGCGGCCGCCGGGATGCCGGGAGAGGGCTCGACGACCAGCCGGGCGCCCGCCCGCCGAGCCACGTGGGCGCTGTCGTCCGTCGAGGCGTTGTCGACCACCACCACCTCGCGGGGTGGCCGGCTCTGCCGGGCGACGGCCTCGAGGCAACGTTCCAGGTGCCGTGCGTCGTCCTTCACGGGAATGACGACGGTCAACGGCAACGCGTCGGCCCGGGACGTGGGGCTCATGACCCGCGCACCAGGAGGACGCCGGCGGCGAGTGCCCCGATCCCACCTGCCACGAGGTCGCCCAGCGTGTCGAGGTAGCCCACGTCGATCGCCGGGTCCACGAACGTGGTGCCCGCCCACTCGCCGACCTCCCACAGCAGGGCGAGCAGGGCCCCGAGCGCCGTCGCCGTGACGACGGCGCCGAGCCGAGGGCGCGAGAGGCCGTCCATGACAGAGCGGGTGGGTCTGCCGCCCAGGCCGTCGAGCAGGGGGCCTGGCGAGGGAAGCGCCCCCAGGAAGACGAGGACCGCGTACGCCAGGACCGTGAGCACGGCGGTCGCCACCAGGTGCACCGCGAGGTCGAGCCAGGAGAGCTGGGCGTAGAGGTCGAGCAGCGCGATCCAGGCGGCGGCGCTCAGGACGAGGCCGACGAGCGGATCGAGCGGCCCCTTGAGACCGACGGCCCGGGGGATCACCGCGCCCAGCAGGACGAGGGAGAGCAGGGCGGTCGCCACGAGCCCGTAGAGAAGGGAGCCCACCGGGATCGCGATCCCTGCGAGGACACGCACGACGTCTCCCACGGCGGTGGACACCGTGGAGCGTCTCTCGATCTGGCCGGTGGTCATCGAGCAAACGTAACGACCCCCGCGGAGTCCCGCTCAGCGGCCGGGGCGCGGGAGGTCGCGAGTCGCGCGCACCCGTGCGAGCCTGCCCAGATGTCTGCCACGACCACTGCCTCCCCGTCCACGCCCCTGAACCGCTCGGTCGGGGGCCGCCTGCTCTACGTCTTCATCCTGGGTGACGTGCTCGGTGCGGGGGTCTACGCCCTGGTCGGCGAGATGGCCGGGAAGGTGGGCGGCGCCGTCTGGCTGCCCCTGCTCGTCGCGCTCGGACTGTCCCTGCTGACCGCGGGCTCGTACGCCGAGCTCGTCACGAAGTACCCGGCCGCCGGGGGCGCCGCGGTGTTCGCCGAACGCGCCTTCAAGGTACCGATCGTGTCCTTCCTCGTGGGGTTCTGCATGCTCGCCGCGGGCGTCACGAGCGCGGCGGGTCTGTCCCTCGCCTTCGCCGGCGACTACTTCGGCTCGTTCGTGGACCTCCCCGTCGTGCCGGTCGCGCTCGTGTTCCTGCTCCTCGTCGCGGCGCTCAACGCGCGCGGCATCCAGGAGTCCTTGCGTGCGAACGTCGCGATGACCGCGATCGAGCTCTCCGGGCTGCTCCTGATCGTGGTGCTCGCGGCCGTCGTCCTCACCCGGGGCGACGCGTCACCGGGCCGGGCCCTCGAGTTCACCCAGGGCACCACCCCGGCGCTCGCGGTCCTCTCGGCCTCGCTCATCGCGTACTACTCGTTCGTCGGCTTCGAGACCTCGGCCAACCTGGCCGAGGAGGTCAAGGACGTCCGGCGGGTCTACCCCCGTGCGCTCTTCGGCGCACTGATCACCGCAGGCGTCGTGTACGTCGCCGTCGGTGTGGCCGCCGTCGCGGTGGCGCCCCCCGAGCAGCTCGCGGGCTCGACCGGGCCGCTGCTCGAGGTCGTGAAGGTCGCCGACGTCGTACCGGAGCGCGTCTTCGCCGTGGTGGCTCTCGTCGCGGTCGCGAACGGCGCCCTGCTCACCATGATCATGGCGAGCCGCCTCACCTACGGCATGGCGCGACAGGGACTGCTGCCCGCAGGTCTGGCCCGGGTGCTCCCCGGCCGCCGGACCCCGTGGGTCGCGATCGTCGCGACGACCGTCGTCGCGATGGGGCTCGTCTTCACGGGAGACCTGGGTGCGCTCGCGGAGACCGTGGTGCTCCTGCTCCTCGTGGTGTTCATCAGCACCAACGTCGCGGTCCTGGTCCTGCGCCGGGACACCGTGAAGGAGGACCACTTCCGCGTCGCGACGATCGTGCCCGTGCTCGGGACCGCAAGCTGCGTCCTGCTCCTGACGCAGCAGGCCGGGCAGACCTGGCTCCGCGCGGGGGCTCTCGTCCTGGTGGGTGTCGTGCTCTACCTGGTCACGCGGCTCGTCCGCCGGCGGACGGCAACGCCGACCCGCGGGGACTGATGATCGACGGCGGTCCCCAGATGCCGGTGGGCAGGGAGGGGCGCACGTACCTGCACGTGCAGCGACCGATCAACGACATCGTGGCCGACGAGCCAGGCGACCGCGGACCTCGAGACGGCCGACGCCGCCGACCCGCTGTTCGCGCCGACGAGCAAGGCCTAGGTGCAGGCACCGAGCCACGGTGACGAGACCCTCCGGTGCGCGTGCGGAGGGTCTCAGCCGGCCCTCACCGGCAGGACGAGGTCCTCGCGCAGGTGCCGTGCGTACCCGCCGGGAGTGCGGCCCGTCGTACGACCTGAGGTGAGGACCCGGCCCTCGTCGGAGGCCACGACGCGCGCTCCCGCGCCCCGGGCACGGGCCACGAGGTCGACGTCCTCGTGCTCGGCGACCCTCAGGAAGCCGCCGGCGGCCAGGTAGCGGTCGCCGCGGATCCCCAGGTTCGCCCCGTGCACGTGCCCGTTCGCCTGCCCGACGGGATGCGTCGCCACCCAGGCGGCCTGCTGCGCGGGGGAGAGGTCGTCGAAGTCGGGACGCACGGTGCCGATCACCAGGTCGGCCCCTGCCTCCGCGAGCGCGACCTGGTGCGTGAGCCAGTGCGGGGGCACCGCCGAGTCCGCGTCGGTGCTCGCGATCCACAGCCGTGCCGGGCGGCCCCTGCCGGTCAGCTCCGTCGCCGCCTCGACCCCGGCGGCGCGTGCTGCCCCGACCCGCCGGAATCCGGTCTCGAGCACGGTGTACGGGGACGAGCGTGCGAGCGAGGCCGACCCGTCGGTGCAGTCGTCGAGGACGAGCACGACCTCGACCCGCACGGCCGGTCGCTCGTCCCGCATCCGCGCGACGGCCGCGTCGAGCGCGGCCAGGCAGCGGGGGAGGAGCTCCTCCTCGTCGTTCACCGGCACGACGACGGCCAGTCGCGTCACGCGGTCCGGTGCGCTCATGCCAGCCCCGCCTCGGCGGCGACCGAGCGTCCCGGCGGTCGGACGAAGACCTCCAGGACGAAGTCGTCCTCGAGGTGATGCACGAGGCGCACGAGCTCGGCGCGCGCAGCGAGGGCTGCATGGACGTCGTCGCCCCGCAGCGGGTACTCGGGTACCGGGTGCCGCCAGTGGCACGCGACCAGGACGCCGTCTGCGGTGAGAGACCCGACCGCACGGGAGATCGCGGTCTCCAGGTCGCTCGCGCCGTAGTAGTACCCGACCTCGGAGAGCACCACGAGGTCGAAGAGCCCTTCGGGCCACTCGGCAGGAGTCTGGAGACGCAGGAGCTCGACCTCGTCGCCGAGGCGCTCCCGGGCCGCTGCGAGCGCGGCCGCGGCGACGTCGACCCCCACGAGACGGTCGCAGCGGGTGGCGAGATCCGCGGTCAGGACACCGGTCGAGCAGCCGATCTCCAGGCCGGCCCGAAAGCGTGCGCGCGGCAGCGACGCGAGCGTCACGGCGCGCTTGCGTTCCTCGTACCAGCGCGTCTCGAAGCCCCACGGATCGGGGCGGCCGCGGTAGAACGCGTCGAAGAAGCCGGCAGGCAGGCTCTCGGAGGACGTCGACCCCGACCCGGGTCCACGCCCCGACCCCGGTTCGGGCTCCGCCGTCGGGGACGGTGCGGACGCTGAGGGCGGGGCGGGCGACGGGCACGGTGCCTCGACGAAGACCTCCACGTCGCGGTCGGCGTGCCGCAGCATCTCCGGCCCGACGGTCGCCGCGTCTCGAGGGTCCGGGGACAGCGGCTCGACCTGCGACCGGTGCGCGGCCAGCGCGAGCCTCTTGGCTGCTCGCTCCTGCGGCGTGAGCGTGAGCGCCCGCATGTCCTTGGTGGCGGTCCGGTCGTCCGGGTTGCCCCAGTGCCACCACCAGATCGGGTACTCCAGGAGCCGTGCGCCCTGCTCGCCGGCGACCGCGGCCGCGACCTCGCCGGCGATGCGGTGGTCGCGGTGGCCGTCGCTGCGCCACGGAGCGCACAGCATCACCGGGGCGCGCTCTCCGCGTCCAGGCTCGTCCTCTGCCAACGCGCCGAGGATCGCGGACAGCTGTCGGTGCAAGGTGGGGCGGTGCTCCCGCAGGCCTCCGTCCGGCAGCCCCAGGAAGACCACGGCGGCACCGGGAGCTGCCACGTCGACCGCGTCCACGAGCTCGCGACGTCGTAGGCGCGCGAGCCGAGCAGGTGAGAGCGTGGGGGAGTCGGGGTGGGACGCCTCGCCGTCCGTCGCGACGACGACCGTGACCGGCGCGCCCCGGCGGGCGAGCCGTGCCAGGAGGCCGCCGGCGCCCAGCGACTCGTCGTCGGGGTGTGCGGCGAGCGCGACGAGGTGGGGCACGTCGTCGGGAAGGTCCAGGGGAGGCAGCCGGTCGAAGAAGCCGTCGGCTCTCCAGGCGTCCTCGGTGGTGCCCGGGTCTCGATGGTCGAACGTCACCACGGCGCGGTCCCGCGGGCCACGAGGTCACGGCCCAAGGAGGCGTCGTCGCGCTCGGCGTGGTGCTGGCGTACGTAGAGCTGCAGGTCGGCCAGACGACGGGCGTAGGCCTCGTCGGCGGTCATCGGACCCGGACCCAGGGCGTGCGAGCACCGCTGCACGGTCTCCTCGACCGTGCGCGCGACGGCGCCGCGCACCCGCCGGGCGAGCACCCCGGGGGCGACCTCGGCGTCCGCGGTGCCGTCCACGACCCGGCTCGCCTCGACGAGCGTCGTCCGTGCGCTGGTCAGCGCGATGTCGACCGCGCCCAGGTGGGCGAGCGTGAGCTGGTCGGGCTCGCGACGCGCGGTCGCCGCATACAGCTCACGCGCGAGGCCCACGGCGCCGCCCCACCAGCAGGCTGCGACACCGATGCCACCCCAGGCGAAACCAGGGCGGTCGAGGTACCACCCGGGACCCCCGACCGGGACGGCTGCTGCGCCGTCGAGACGCACGGGGGCGCTGACGATCTCCGGGAACCCGCGCGCGACCCACGGGCCGTCGTCCGGGCGGACGCCGGGAGCGCGCAGGTCGACGGCGAACAACCGCCGACCGTCCACGGTCCACGCGGTCACCAGGGCGTGCGAGAGCGTCGCGGCGAGCGAGCACCACGGCTTGACCCCCGTGAGCCGCCAGCCGTCCACGCCCTCCTGAGCCTCCAGGCGTACGCCCGGACCTTCTGCCGCGAAGACGCCCCAGGTGCTGGTCTCGTCGGCGCCGATCGAGTGCAGGTCCACCTCGTCCGGGACGTGCGCCAAGATCGCGAGCGCATCGAGGTGCGGCTCGAGGACCCGAGCGACACCGACGTCGGCCGCGGCGGTCGAGGCGAGCAGCTCCCACAGCTCGAGCGTCTGGCCGGTACCCGGGGCAGGCGTGGACCTGCCGACCTCGGCGGCCCAGGCCAGGGACTCCATGACGTCCCCGCTCATCGTCGGTACGCGCGCGACGGTCGTCGCCAGGCGCCGGGTGCGCTCGTCGTCCCGGCGTGAGGGGTCGAGGACGACGGTGAGGTGCTCGAGGACGGTGGTGCTCGGATCGGTCACGACTGCTCCTGTGGTCTACCGGGGGTTCCCGCAGACTAGGCGTGCTCCGGGTCCCTCGCACGCCGCCGGTACCGCGCGCGGACGTGAGGACGACCACCACGGCGGGCCGCGTCAGGACAGGACCGGATGGATGCCCTGACCGTTCGTGCTCGCCGGCGGTTCGCCTGCCGCCTGCCGAGGTACCGGGGCCGTCTCGAAGAACAGGTCGAGGTCGTCGGCCGTGGGCGCGGCGATGCCGGAGCCTTCTGCGAGGGTCTCCATGAGGCGGCGGGCGAGGTGCCGGATCGACTCGTTGGTGACGTTCGAGTGGTGGCGCAAGAGGTCGAAGGCCTCGTTCTCGGTCATGCCGTACACCGTCATGACCGCGCCCTTGGCCTGCTCGATCACGGCCCTGCTCTGTGCGGAGGACTTGATGGCCGCCGTCGCTTCGCGCTGGGACAGCTCGCGTTGCGTGATCGTGAGGTCGACGAAGTACCCGGAGACCTGCGTGACCTCGTCCGACCCGGGCTCCTTGCGAGCCCGGCCGACGACCCCGAGGGTCCGGGTGTGGCCGTGCGCGTCGATGATGCGGTGCACGCACGCGAACGGCTCACCCGACGAGCAGGCGTTCGTGAGGACCGCCTCGACGCGGGCGCGATCGTCGGGATGCTTGTGGGCGAGCATCAGGGCGGTGGTCGGTACCACCTCGCCCGGCGTGAAGCCGTGCATCTCGTAGAGCCCGTCCGACCACCACCAGGTTCCCGTGCGGACGGTCAGGACGAACTGACCCACGGGTTGGGGCGTCCCGGCGAGGAGGACCTCCATGAGGTCTGCGTCAAGAGGGCGATCCAGGTCGTACGAGGTCGTCATCTCAGCTCCTAGGGGGCAGGGAAGCTCAGGGAGCCTCCTTCCGGACTCCTGACCGGATGTTAGCGCCGGACCGCGACCCAGGCACGGGCGCTTCGCGGACCGCGAACGCCGGGCCGTCCGACACGAGTGCCTTCTCCGCCCGCGGCTAGAGGTGGCCGTCGGCGACGTCGGTGATCGCGATGTCGACGGTGACGGTGTCGGCCTCGGGAGCGAGGTCGCCGAGGACGATGGCAAGGTGCGAGGTGGCCGCCCGACGCACGGCTGAGGCGAGGGGGAGGAGGGGTACGTCGAACGCTGCAAGGACCTCGATCGTGGCGGTCGCGAGACGGCCGTGGTCGTCGGTCAGGTGATCGTGAGGGGAGACGCACTCGGCAGGGTGTGCGGGGCGTGCCTCCGGTCGACGAGGCGCACGGCGTCCGACGAGGTGGTCGGCCCGTGCTGCACCGCGCGACGACCGACGGCGACGACCGCGACGTCGTCCTCACGGCCCGCGTCGTCGAAGGCGGAGACGAGGCGTTCGCACATCGTCGCCGGGTCGACCCCGGCGTTCTCGGCGGCCAGCAGGGCCAGCCGGTCGAGGGCGTCGGGCAGGGAGGCCCCTCGACGCTCTACGAGCCCGTCGGTGACGAGCACGAGCAGGTCGCCGTGTTGCAGCACGTCCTGGTGCACGGGCCGACCGTCCGGGTTCGGCAGGCCGAGGAGGCGTGAGCCTTCCTTCACCTGGAGCACCGTGCCGTCCGCACGGACGACGAGAGCGGGCAGGTGGCCGGCGTCGGTGATCTCCACGGCGCCAGTCCGGGGGTCGAGCACACAGACGCACACGGTCGCGTACTCGGTGTGGTCGCAGCGCAGCGCATCGTTCAGGAGGTTCAACGCGTGCTGGGCGTCATGACCTTCTCGGAGGTAGGCGCGGAGAGTCACGCGCACCTCTGCCATCACCGTCGCTGCGCGGAGCGAGTGGCCCTGGACGTCACCGATGACGACGGCGACCCGGCCGTCCGGGAGGTCGAACGCGTCGTAGAAGTCCCCGCCCACGTCGAGGCGCGCGTCGGAGGCGTCGTACCTGGCGGCCACCTCGAGGCCGCTCACCTGCAGGCTCGACGGCAGGAGGGCGCGCTGGAGGGCGAGCGCGATGCGCTGCTCCTCCGCGAACGTCCGCAGGTTCGAGAGCGCGACGGTCGCGGCCTCGGCGAACCGTCCGACGGCCGCCTGCTCCTCGTCCGTGAGGCTCTTGTCCCCGTCCACGACCTGGATCCCGAGACCGCCGACGAGGGCACCGCTGCTGTCGACGAGCCACATGGTCCACCACTGCGACGGGCTGATCCCGGCCTCCTTCAGCAGGGGGAGCCACGGAGCCGGGACCTCGTCCGCGCCGAACATGGCCGGGTTGACGTCGCCGGGGGCGAGGACGGCCGACGGCCCGCGGCCACGGACGAGTGCGGAACCTTCCGTCACGCAGACCGAGCGCAGCACGAGCCCGGCATCGGCGACCACCATCGCGACCACGGCCCGGCCGAGGACGGCGCAGGCGCCACGGGCGGTGTGGTCCACGACGGCCTCGTACGAACGGGCCTCGTGCAGGGGGACCAGGGCGTTGGTGAGCGCTTCGAGACGGCGAGCCGTGCGCCCCGCGCCTCGCTGGGCGTCGTGGCGTCGGCACAGGGCGCTGATGGTCGCGATGAACTCGTCCCGATCGAGCGGCTCGGGCAGGTACGCGTCCGCGCCACCCTCCAGACCGGCGGTCCGGGAAGCGGCGTCGACGGCCGTCGCGGACACGTGCAGCACGGGGATGTGGGCGGTCGACGGTTCGGCCTTGAGCCTCCTGCAGACCTCACCGCCGTGGATGTCCGGCAGGTTGACGTCGAGAACCATCGCGTCGATGTGCGGGTTCGTGCGGACGAGCGCCTCGGCACCGGTCGCCGCCTCGATCACCTCGAAGCCCGCACGACGGAGCCAGCTCGACATGATGTACCGGTGCGCGGCGGTGTCGTCGACGACGAGCACGGTGTGGGGGGAGGTCACCGGGCCTCCTTCGCCCGCCGCAACGTCGCGACGAGGTTGTCACGGGAGATTCCCGCCTTGGGGAGGAAGAGGACGCCGTCGAGGTCGTCCCGCACCGGCAGGGACGCGCTCGACATGAGCACCGTCCCGGTCGCCGGGTGCACCTCGCGGATCCTCGATCGGAGCGTCGGCCCGTCCGTCCCCGGGAGACGGACGTCCAGGAGCGCGAGGTCCGCCGCGCCGTCGTGCAGCAGGGCCAGGGCGTGCGACGCGTCGTGCGCGACGCTGACGCGCGCGGCGTGGCCCTGGAGCATCGCGACGACGACCGACGCGAACGCCCGGTCGTCGTCCACGACGAGCACGTGCCCGAGGTCGCCGCCCTGAGGGACGACCTCGGCGCGCGCCGGCCTGGACGACGCCTCGGACGGGAGCGACGGCAGGCGGAGCGTGAACACGCTCCCGACGTCCGGCTGCGACGAGGCGACGAGCGTCCCACCGAGCGCCTCCGAGGTCCGCCGTGCGTACGGCAGCCCCAGACCTGTCCCGCGCACCGAGGGCTGCAGACGGTTCGGCACCTGGACGAACTCCTCGAAGACCGACTCGACGTGCTCCTCGGCAATCCCGAGGCCGGTGTCACGGACGTCGAACCGCACCAGGTCGCCCTCGTTCGCCGCGCGGAACTCGATGTGCCCCTCGTCCGTGAACTTCGCCGCGTTCGCCAGGAGGTTGCGCAGCACCCTCGCAGCGAGACGCCGGTCCGTCACGAGGACGAGGTCGGGCGGGCAGGAGGTCCTGAGCGTCACCCCGGGCCGAAGGAGAGGGAGGGTCGTCCCCTGCAGCTCGTCGAGCAGCCGGGCGACGTCGACGGGTGCCGGCTCGACGTCCTCGTGGCCGGCCTCTGCCCGTGCGAGGTCGAGCAGCTCGTCGACGAGCTGGAGCATCGTCGTGGCGCTCTCCCGCAGGTAGGTCGCCTGCTGGGCCTGGTCCGCGTCGAGGTGGGAGTCGGCGAGCAGCGACGTCAGCCCGAGGATCGAGTTGACCGGGGACCGCAGTTCGTGGCTCACGTTGCGCAGGAAGCGGGTCTTCGCCTCGTTCGCGGCCGCGAGCTCACGACCGCGCTCGTCGAGCTCGGCGTAGAGGGCGACGACCCCCGTGTTCGTCTCCTCGAGCTCGGACGAGAGCTGGTCGTACATCGCCAGCACCCCGCGGTTCGTCTCCTCGAGCTCCTCGTTGAAGCGCCGGAGCTCCTCCTTCTGCTGCGTCAGCTCGTCGAGGGTGCGCACGAGCTCGGTGTTCTGCACGCGCAGCTCGTCCAGCGCGTCGGCGACGTGGGCCGCGGCCGTGGACCGTCGGACGCGGGCGAGCGAGGCCTCGTCGACGCGGGCCGTGACGCTCAGCAGCTTCGTGAGGACGACCCGGGTGCCGGTCGGTTCGATCTCGAGGTCCCGGACGAGCCGCCGCGCCGCCGGGACGCCACCGTCGCTCGAGTCCCCGTCGAGCACGAACGCGACGTCGGGGGTGATCTCGGCGCGGAGGGTCGCCTGGGGTGTGCCCGGGACGACGGCGATGACGACGTCGGCGGTCCCGGTGGCGACCGCTGCTCTGCCCATCTCCGACAACGCGGTCGCGACACGGACCTGGTCCTGGACGTCCAGCCCGAGCTGGCGGCAGATCTCACGGCCGGCGCGGCGCAGGGCGATCACGTCGGCGTCGGAGCGGAGCTGTGTGGCGAGGATCGGCATGGTCAGGTCTCCGACCACGTGACGGGCAGCACCGCCACGCAGGAGTCGTCGGGGCGCACCGCATGGTCACGCAGCAGGACGCCGGCGACGACGAAGGGGGATCGGGCGGCGAGGCCCGGATAGTCCGCGAGCGACCAGCGGTTGGTGAGTCCGTCGCTGTGCATCACGACGACGTCACCCCGCTCGACCGGGTACGTCGTCTCGCGCAGCTGGCGCGTCGGCACACCGGCGATGCCGGGGTGGGACACCAGGCCACGAGCGCGGTCGCCGTGGACGGTCCCGGAGATGTTGCCGAGGCCCGCGTAGTGCAGCACACCATCGCTCACCTGGGCGATCGAGACGGCGGCCCCGCGCGTTCCGGACAGGGCGCGGTGCACCCGCTCGAGGAGTGCGACGGGCGATCCCGGGGGAGCGTCGAGGAACGTCCGTACCGCAGCACCGGAGGCCGCTGCGGCGAGAGGCCCGTGTCCCAGGCCGTCCGCCACCATCAGGGTCGCGACACCGGCGTCGTGCCGGACGGCGAACGCGTCTCCGCACGCCTCCTGGCCGGTCATGGGTCGGGTCACGCCGGTCGGGCGACGGGGCCCTGCCACCGTGCCCCGCCCGGTGAAGGTCGCGGCGATGACCGTGCCCTGTCCGGGCGAGGTCCACGCGTCCCACGAGGAGGCGAGGCGGGGGACGGTGCCGAGCCCGATACCGAGGGTTCCGCGGGTGGAGACTCCGTCCTGCATGGCTGCGGTGATGTCTCGCATGCCGGGGCCGGAGTCGACCGCGAGCATCTCGAGCTCGGCGGCGTCCCCGGTCCGGCAGACTCGCACGAGCACCCTCCCGGACCCGGCGTGCTTGACCTGGTTGGTGGCCAGCTCCGAGACGACGATCCCGACCTTCGCCGCACGGTCCTCGTCGAACCCCAGGTCCCGGGCGACGACGCTCGCCGCACGGCGCACGCGACCGACCGCCGACGGGTGGTCCACGGTGTACCAGGTGCCGTTCTCGACGATGCTGCGGCGCTCGTCGACTCCGCTCGATGCCGTCATCGTGACCAGGTCGCAATCTCGACGCGCGTACCGGCCCCGGCCGCGGTGTCGATCGCGAAGTGCTGGACGAGCCGGCGCGATCCGGACAGGCCCAGGCCGAGCCCGCCGCCGCTGGTCCAGCCGTCCGTCAGCGCCAGGTCGAGGTCGGGGATGCCGGGCCCGTCGTCCTTGAACACGGCGCGCACGCCTGTCCGCGGGCCGTCGGTGACCAGCTGCACCTCGGCGTCGCCGCCGCCCCCGTACACGAGCGTGTTGCGTGCCAGCTCGCTCGCGGCCGTGACGAGCTTGGTCTGGTCGACCAGGGAGAGGCGCGCCTGCTGGGCGAGGGTTCGCACGAGCTGACGCACCTTGACGACGTCGGAGTCGGTGAGGATGGGCACGCGTTCGACGGTCGCCGTCGGGGTGCTCATCTCTCCTCGCGCTCAGCGGCCGCGAGGAGGATGTCCTCCGCAGACTCCTCGACCGTGCCCAGGAGCGCGAGGGCACGTTCGACGTCGAGCGCGGTGCGGACGTTCCCGAGGGAGAGCCCCAGCTCGACCATCGTGATCGCGACGGCAGGCCGCATGCCGACCACGACGGTCGTCGCGTCGAGCACGTGGGAGATGCTGGCGGCCGAGGCCAGCATGCGCCCGATGAACGAGTCGACGATCTCGAGGCCGGAGATGTCGATGATGACCCCGCGCGCTCCGGTCTCCGTGATCCGCGTCGCGAGATCCTCCTGGAGCTGCAGGGCGGTGTCGTCCTGCAGGTCCACCTGGATCGAGACGAGGAGCGTCGAGCCGATCTTGAGGACGGGAACGCCGTCGGTCACGCGGGCAGGCCCTTCTGACGTGCCCCGCGGCCTGAGCGGAGTGCGTCGACGAGGGCGTCGGCGAGCGTCGCACGTGTGCGGATGTCGCCGAACTCGATGCCGAGAGCCACGATCGTCTGCGCGATCTGGGGTCGGATCCCGCTGATCGTGCACTCGGCCCCCATGAGGCGTGCCGCGACCACGGTCTTGAGGAGGTGCTGCGCGACCTGGGTGTCGACGGCGGGGACACCTGTGATGTCGATGATCGCGTGCTCGCTGCCCGTGTCGACGAGCGTGTTGAGGAGGCGCTCCATGACCACCTGGGCGCGGGCGGAGTCGAGCGTCCCCACGAGCGGCACCGCGACGATGCCCTCCCAGAGCTTGACCACGGGGGTCGAGAGCTCGAGGAGCTGTTCGGCCTGTTCGGTGATGATGGACTCGCGGGCCGCGGCGAAGGCCTCGAACGTCAGGAGACCGAGCTGGTCGACGAGCTGCAGCAGCGGCACGATGTCGGTGTCGGGGGAGGCGAGGGGGTACAGGCCGTCCTTGAGGGCGAACAGACCGATCGCCGTCTCGCGCGGCGTGAACCCGAGCCGGGCGCGCACCGCCGAGACGTCGGCGAGGATGCCGCGGAGCTGGTCGAACGCAGCGTCCGTCACGACGGTGCCACCTGCCCGAAGTCCGTCGACCAGGGCGTCGAAGATCTCGGCCTGCTCGCGCTCGAGCTCACCTCGTGAGGTGCGACCGTGGAGCTCGCGTGCGGCAGCCTCGAGCCACACGCCGCGGATGTCGTCCGCGCGGGTGGCAAGTGTCTGGGAGAGGGCTAGGGGTGCAGCTGTGGCGACGTCGGCCATCGACATTCCTTCCATGTCTCTGCCGCCTGCTCAAGTTCTCCAAGCAGTGGCGAGGGCTCATTCTAGCGGGGGCGGACCGGGACTTTTCCACCGTCCAGGACGCCGGGCCTCGGAGCGTCGGCCACCGTGTCGCGCGGCGGGTTCAGTCGCTCGGTGCAGCGGATCGGAGCCTGTCGAGGAGCGGCTCGGCCGCCTGGTCGAGGAAGTCCTGCTGCCCCTCGTCGCCGACCTGGACGAGCGCGATGTCGGTGAAGCCCGCCTCCCAGTACGCCGACACGGCGTCGACGATCGCGTCGAGGTCGGGCCCGCACGGGATCGACTCCGTGAGGTCCTCGGGCCGGACGAACGCGCTGGCGCTCGCGAAGGCCTGCGTGGTCGGGAGGTTGGCGTTGACCGGCCATCCCAGGCCCGACCAGCGGAACTGGTCGTGCGCCCTGGCGAGGGCGCGCTCCTGGTCGGTGTCCCAGCAGATGGGGATCTGGCCGATCTTGCGCGACGGTGGGAGGTCGGCCGCGTCGCGCGCCCGGTCCCAGGCGGTGACCAGGTCAGGCTTCGGCTCGGTGGCCACGAGGTGGTCGGCGAGTGTCGCGAAGGCAGCCACCGACTGCGCGCCCGAGACCGCGATCCCGATCTCGACCGGGGCGGCGGGCAGGTCCCACAGGCGGGCCGAGTCGACCTGGAAGTACTCACCCCGGTAGCTCAGCAGCTCGCCCGTGAACAGCTCGCTGATGATGTCGACCGCCTCGACCAGCAGTCCGTGCCTCTCGTCGATCGCGGGCCAGCCCCTGCCCACGACGTGCTCGTTGAGGTTCTCCCCTGCGCCGAGCCCGAGCGTGAAGCGACCGTCGGACAAGATCCCCAGCGTCGCCGCCTTCTGGGCGACCACGGCAGGGTGGTAGCGGATCGTCGGGCACGTCACGTACGTCATCAGGTCGACGCGCTCGGTCGCGTGGGCCACCGCACCCAGCACCGTCCAGGCGTACGGCGAGTGACCCTGGCTGTCGAGCCAGGGGAAGTAGTGGTCGGAGGACACCTCGAAGTCGAAGCCGGTCCTCTCTGCGGCCACCGCGTAGTCCACCAGGTCCTTGGGCCCGGACTGCTCGGTCATGAGGGTGTAGCCGAATCTGGTCATGCGTCGATCCTCACGCCGGCGCTGGAGCCTCGCACCTCGACCGCAGCCCTGCGCGTCGGCCTCTTCGGGGCTCAGCGGGTCCGGTAGCGCGCGTAGATCAGACCGCTGTCGAACGCTCGCTCCTCGACCAGCTCGAGATCGAGGCGCATGCCGTCGGGGAAGAACCGCTTGCCACCGCCGACCACGCTCGTGGTGACGAACAGGTGGTACTCGTCCACCAGGCCGGCCTTGATCGCCTGGGCTGCGAGGTTCGGGCCGTCCACGGTGAGGTCGTGCTCGGACTCGGCCTTGAGCCGGTGCACCGCCTCCGGGTCGAAGGTCCGCTCGATCCTGGTCCTCGCGCTGGACACCGCATCCAGCGTCGTGGAGTAGACGACCTTCTCCGCGGCCTGCCATCCCCGGGCGTACCGGACGATGAACGGCGGTGCGTCGGGGTCGGTGTGCGCGGTCTCCCAGAAGACCATCGTCTCGTACATCCGTCGGCCGTAGAGGTACGTGCCGACGTGGCGAAAGACGTCGTCGATGAAGGTGTGGACCTCCTCGTCGTCGGCGCCCACGCCGAGGTCGCCCTCCGCCGCCTCGGCGTAGCCGTCGAGCGAGGTGATCATCGAGTAGATGAGCCGTGCCATGCCGTCTCCTCCGGGTGTGAGCGTGTCGACCGATGACGGCCGTGCAGGCAGTGACCTCGGCACGCGGAGGAACTCATCGGTCGGACGGGCTTCGGCAGGGGGTGCCGGGGCCACCCGCCTGGCCGTCGGTGCCGGTCACCGTGCAGCACGAGGCCCGTACGAGCACCGCAACCGTTCACGGCACCCCGTTCACCCGCTCGACGGGCTCGTGTCGGCACGGACGGGCAAGGTCCTACCTGCGAGCTACGGGCCCGTCGTGCTCACACCGTGCTCTGCCTGCTCTGCGGTGTAGCCCTCGAACCTGAGCTGGTCGACGAGTCCGGAGCGTGAGAATGAGGTGAACTCCAGGTAGTTCGCCGCGCTGGCCGCGGCCTGCGCGTTCCAGTCGACGCCGCCTTCGGTCTCCAAGCGGGCGATCGCGAACTCCGCATCCGGGGCGCTGAAGCCTTCGAACTCCAGCTGGCCGGCAAGGCCGGAGCGGGAGAAGGCTGTGAAGTCGAGATAGTTCACGGCCGATCGATAGGCATTCTGCTGGGCGACCGAACCCTGCCGGGCGGCCTCGGCGGCGGCGGCCTCGGCAGCGGCTGCCTCGTCCGCCAGACGCTGCTCCTCCGCGAGGCGGTCCGCCTCGGCCTGGGCCCCAGCCGCCGCGTCCTCCTCGGCCAGACGCTCAGCCTCGGCGGCCTCTTCGGCAGCAAGGTTCTTCGCGGACTTCTCGTCGTCCTGGGTCTGCGTGGCGGCACTGTCCGCGACGGGCTCGTCGGGATTTCCGCCGCCGCCTCCGCTCAGAGCGGCAACCAGCACGATGAGCAGAACCGACGCTGCGCCGATTCCGGTGAGAATCTTGTGGCGGGCGAACCAGGAATTCGTCGTCGGCTTTCCCGTGAATGGTGGAGGAGGAGTTTTCGTCGGTCCTGTCGAGGCGGACGGATGCCCCGGTGCTTCCGCGAAACCGTCGACGGAGTCCTCGACCCAGAACTCCCAACCCTGTGGCGCTGGCTCCCACGAGGGATCGGGCTTCCAGCCTGGCGGAGGTGTCCATCCAGCCGGGGGCGGGGGCCAGTTCGGCGGGGCGGTGTATCGCAGTGCCATGGCCACTCCTCTGGACATTCCGGTACATTAGTTTGAGAAGTCTGGCACGGTGAGAGGTCGGGGTATATGGCGAGGGGCGGCGAACCGCCGGTGCGGCGGGTGAATTCGGAGGTCTTGAACGAATCATGGGGGGTTTGCCCCGCGGGGCTGCCGCCTGCATCTGCAGAGCGTGGAAAGACGGAGCGGGACCTGGCTGTCGGATCGCGTGTTTCGTGCTGACTCCTGCTTCGAGCTGCCCTCGGCACGCAAGGATTCGTCGTGCTTCTTGTCTTGACGGAAGGGCCGGGTGCGCGCCAGGGCATGATGGCCGCCTTGGTGTTGGGGGTTCTTTCTTTCGAACATGCGGTGGTTGCTTGCCGCTTGCGTGGTCGAGGAGGCGGAGGCCTTTCACGCGCAGCTTCTGGCAGATACCCGCCTGCGGCGGTCTGGGGTCGTCGTGGAGTTCGCGATGCGTGCCCGCGTGAGCGGGCACATCATGGCGAGATGCTGCGTGGTTCGGAGTGGGGTCGGAGGCTCGCTGGGGTGGTGTTGCTCGTCCTGATGGCAGGAGGTTGCGCAGCCTCGACGAGGGCGTCCTCGACCGGGTCGCTGGGCTCGATCTCCGAGAGTCTGGACGAGTCCACCTCGGCGACGGCGACGGCCGTGCTCGTTGCCGAGCTCGTCTCTGCCGGTCGGATGCCGACCGTGACGGCGGACGCCGCATTGGAGGACGCGGTGAGCGCGTCCGACGCAGCCACTCATGCGCTGACCACGATCGTCGTCCCGGACGCCGAGGCTCTTGCTGTGCAGGAGCGTGCACTGGAAGTCGCTCAAGAGGCTGCGCGTGCAGTGGTCGCGACCCGCGTCTGGGTCGGAGGTGGGAGCCCCGAGGGGTCCGGCGCGGTCCGCGAAGCGCTCGAGAAGTCAGGGTCGGACCTTGAGAACATCACTGAGCAGGTGCAGGGCCTCCTCGAGGACGGCGAGTCGTGAAGCGCCTGTTCGCGGTCGCGCTCGGGATCCTGACGGCGATCGGTGGCTTTCTGGATGCGGGCGACCTGGTGACGAACGCGGTCGTCGGGTCCCGTTTCGGTCTGTCCCTGGCCTGGGTCGTCGTGGTGGGCGTCGTCGGCATCTGCGTGTTCGCCAACATGTCGGGCCGGGTGGCCGCCGTCAGCGGACGGGCCACGTTCGAGATCATTCGCGAACGCCTCGGCCCCCGGGTGGGCGCGGCGAACCTCCTCGCGTCCTTTGCCGTCACGTTGCTGACCCTCACCGCCGAGGTCGGCGGGATCGCTCTGGCGCTCCAGCTCGCGAGCAGCGTCGAACCGAGGCTCTGGATGCCGGTCGCCGCCTTGGCGGTGTGGCTGGTGCTGTGGCGGGTCAAGTTCAAGACCATGGAGAACGTGACCGGTCTGCTGGGACTGACGCTGGTCGCGTTCGCCATCGCCGTCTTCCTGCTGGGACCGGACTGGGGAGAGCTCGCGGCCTCGTTGGCACCCACGTCCGCGCCAGGCAGCGAGAGCGTAGCCGTGTACTGGTACTTCGCGATAGCCCTGTTCGGGGCGGCGATGACCCCGTACGAGGTGTTCTTCTTCTCCTCGGGCGGGGTCGAGGAGCGTTGGACCGTGAAGGACCTCGCCACGACGCGACTCAACGTCCTGATCGGGTTCCCCTTCGGTGGGATCCTCTCGATCGCGATCGCTGCGTGCGCGGCGATCGTCCTGCTTCCGCTCGGCGTCCAGGTCGACTCGATGTCGCAGATCGTCCTGCCGGTGGCACAGGCCGGCGGCACGCTCCTGCTCGCCGTGGTGATTCTCGGCATCGTCGCGGCGACGTTCGGCGCTGCCCTGGAGACGGCGCTGTCGAGCGGCTACACCATCTCCCAGTACTTCGGCTGGTCGTGGGGCAAGTTCCGCCGGCCGGCACGGGCCGCGCGCTTCCACCTCACGATGATCATCGCCCTGCTGCTCGCCCTGGGGATCCTTGCGACCAACGTGGACCCGATCGCGGTGACCGAGTACTCGGTCGTCTTTTCTGCGGTCGCCCTGCCCCTGACGTACCTGCCGGTCCTGGTCGTCGCCAACGACCCCGAGTACATGGGCAAGCACGTCAACGGCCGGGTGACCAACCTTCTCGGCACCGTCTACCTGGTGCTGATCCTCGTCGCCTCCCTCGCGGCGATCCCTCTCATGATCATCACGGAGGCCGGCGCATGAGGAACCCCGTCCAGCAGACGCCGCTGTTCCCGGAGCCGGAACAACCCGGGCGCATCCTCGACGCGCGGCTGCACCTGCTGGACCGTCAGGTCCTGGACGTCGACGGGGTGCCGGTGACCACCGTCGACGACCTCGAGCTCGAAGCGGTGGAGAACCTCCCCGGAGAGCGGACGACGATGCTCACCGCGATCCTGACGGGCCCCGTGCTGGCGACCCGCGTCTTCGGCGGCCGGCCGCCCGCATCACGCTGGGTCCGCCTCCCGTGGTCGGTCGTCACCGACGTCGGCACGGCCCTGCATCTCGGTGTCCGGGGCGCCTCGCTCGACGCGACCTGGACCGAGCGCTGGGTCCGTGACCACGTCATCGCCCGCATTCCTGGAGGACGACATGATCCTGGGTGACCTGCTCGACGCTGCCGTGCGCGACGAGAGCGGCCAGCTGGTCGGCTACGTGAGCGACGCGCGCCTCGTCCTCGACGGACCACCTCCCGCGGGGGGCGAGTCGAGCCTGTCGGCGGCACGGCTTCACGGCCTGATCGTCACCCCCAGGAGAGCGGGGTCCTTCCTGGGGTACGAACGCAACGCCGTCGGTGCACCATGGCCGTTGGCCCGGTGGCTGCGATGGCGCCACCGCGGGACGTTCCTGATCCACTGGACGGACGTCGTCGCCGTCCCCGACCCCGAAGACCCGGACCGTGTCGAGCACGAGAACGTCGTGGTCGTACGCGACGGTCACCGGCGGTACGACCCTGCACTCCGACCGGCCGGCGGGCCATGACCTCGGACGGCCAGTCGCACGGGGCCGGTATAGCGTGAAGCCTGGCGTCGAGAACAGGCACCCACCGAACGCGGGCCACCACACGGTCTTCCGCCGCCGAAGGAGCCACCCCCATGAAAGCCGTCGTGCTCAGCTGCACCCTCAAGCCCTCACCTGCCGAGTCCAACACCGAGATGCTCGGAAAGGTCGTCGTCGAGGCGCTGCAGGAGAAGGACGTCGAGGTCGAGACCATCCGGGTCGTCGACTTGCACGTGCCCCCGGGCGTCGATACAGACATGGGTGAGGGTGACCAGTGGCCGACGGTCCATGACAAGATCCTCGCTGCCGACATCCTGGTCGTGGCCACCCCGACCTGGGTCGGGCACCCCTCGTCGATCGCGCAGCGCATCATCGAGCGCATGGACGCGATGATCAGCGAGACCACGACCGACGGGGCACCCGTCGCCCTGAACAAGGTCGCCGGCGTGATCGTCACCGGCAACGAGGACGGCGCGCACCACGTCATCTCCGAGGTGTCCGGAGCACTCGGGGACATCGGCTTCACGATCCCCGGCCAAGCCTGGACCTACTGGAACCAGGGCCCAGGCCCAGGGCCCGACTATCCCAGGACCGGCCACGGCCACGAGTGGTCGCGCACCACCGGCCGCACCATGGCCCACTACCTGCACGGCGCCGCCACGGCCCTGCAACGCTCCCCGATCCGGCCGGTCACGCAATAGCGAGGCCGCCCGATCCGCCGGTGCCGACAGCAAGGACTGCCGCACAGGGCGATCTCCGGTCGCCCTGACCAGACGTGCGAGTGCTCGCGGGCCGTGCCTACGGTGGCGGGTCCGCAGGCTCCGGACGCCACGAGCGACCGGAGCACCTCCGGACCGACCACCGACGACACGACCGAAGGGATCACCTATGAGCGCGCGACGAACCCCCGACCAGGAGCCCCCGGCGGACGTGAGCCCCACGGGCGTGCCCGCCGCCCGAAAGGACCCGGACCCCCGCGCCGAGCAGGGCGACCGGCTGACCACGGCCCAGGGGCTGCGGGTCCACGACACCGACCATTCCCTCAAGGCCGGACCTCGAGGACCGGTCCTGCTCGAGGACCACCACCTGCGCGAGAAGATCACGCACTTCGACCACGAGCGGATCCCGGAGCGGGTCGTGCACGCGCGGGGCGCGGCCGCCCACGGTGTCTTCACCTCGTACGGCAACGCGTCCGCGGTCACGAAAGCCGGCTTCCTGGCGCAGGAGGGCAAGGACACCGAGGTCTTCGTCCGCTTCTCGACCGTGGCGGGGTCGCGGGGCTCGGCGGACACCGTGCGCGACGTCCGGGGATTCTCGACGAAGTTCTACACCGACGAGGGCGTGTACGACCTGGTCGGCAACGTGATCCCGGTGTTCTTCGTCCAGGACGCGATCAAGTTCCCCGACCTCATCCACGCGGTCAAGCCCGAACCCGACCGTGAGATCCCGCAGGCGCAGAGCGCGCACGACACGTTCTGGGACTTCGTGTCCCGGCACACCGAGGCGCAGCACACGACGATCTGGGTCATGTCGCCTCGCGGTCTCGCGGCGTCGTATCGGACGACCGAGGGGTTCGGCGTCCACACCTTCCGCATGGAGAACGCCGCCGGGGAGACCTCGCTGGTCAAGCTCCACTGGAAGCCCGTGGCGGGCGTGCACAACATGGTCTGGGAGGAGGCGCAGCTCGCGGCGGGCTTCGACCCCGACTTCCACCGTCGTGACCTGGCGGACGCGATCGAGGCGGGTGCGTTCCCCGAGTGGGAGCTGGGTCTGCAGGTCATGCCCGACACCCCGGACGAGATGTTCATGGGCATCGACCTCCTGGACCCGACCAAGATCGTGCCCGAGGAGCTGTGCCCGGTGCAGAAGGTGGGGCGGCTGCGGCTCACCGCGAACCCGTCGAACTACTTCGCTGAGACCGAACAGGTGGCGTTCCACCCGGGTCACCTGGTGCCGGGCATCCAGGTGACGAACGACCCGCTCCTCCAGGGGCGCCTGTTCTCCTACCTGGACACGCAGATCAGCCGCCTGGGCGGGCCGAACTTCGCGCAGCTCCCGATCAACCGGCCGCACGCGCCGGTCGATGACATGCTGCGCGACGGGATGCACCAGACGGCGGTGCACGAGGGGTTGGGGACGTACCAGCCGAACACCCTGGCGGACGGCCTGCCGACCGTGTCCGACCCCGGTGAGCCCGGCGTCTACGTGACGCTGCCGACCCCGGTCTCGGGCGAGAAGGTCAGGGAGAACCCGGTGTCGTTCGCCGACCACTTCACGCAGCCCCGGATGTTCTGGAACTCGCTCACGCCCATCGAGCAGACGCAGACCGTGGCCGCCTACACGTTCGAGCTCGGGAAGTGCGAGAGCGTGGACGTGCGGGTGCACCAGCTGCGCGCACTTGCGAAGATCGACGCCGACCTGGTCGCGCGCGTCGCGACGGGCCTGGGCCTGCCGTTCCCCGAGGGGGAGCCGGGCGACGGTCGCGACGGCGCGGGCGAGGGGCCGGGGGCGGGGGAGCCCGACGGCCTCACGCGCACGGGGGCGATCTCGGAGGTCAGCGACGTGCCGGGGCCGATCGCGGGGAGGAACGTCGGCGTCTTCGTGGGAGACGGCGCGGGCGCCGGGTTCGGGGCGCTGAAGGATCGCGTCGAGGCGGCGCAGGCCCTGCTCAAGGTCGTCGCGTCGCACGGCGGCACGGTCGGCGCGGGCGACGGCGCGCTCACGGTCGACAGGACGCCCGCGACGGTCCGCTCGATCGAGCTCGACGCCGTGGTGATCGTCGACGGCGCTGCCGGATCGGCCCTCGCGGAGCACCCGCGCACGCGGACCGTGCTGCAGGAGGCCTTCCGCCACGGCAAGGCGATCGCGGCCTGGGGCGATGGCGTCGACGTCCTGGTCGCGGCCGGCATCGACACAGACGCCGAGGGGGTCCTGACGGCTGTCGAACCGTCGGACGACCTGCTCGACGACCTGGTGCAGGCCGTCGGCCTGCACCGTGCGTGGGGTCGGCTCTCGGCGCTGGACGCCGCGGGCACCCAGGCCTGGTAGCCGTCCCGCGCGTCAGCAGGGTCGTCGTCAGCAGCCCGCCCGACGGCGGAGCGTGCCTTCACGCCGAAGGCGCACCCCGCCGTCGGGCGGGCGCGGTCCTCCGCGAGCGTTCAGCGTCGCGGAGGAGTGCTGCCCCGGCGATCATCTGTGTGTCGTGGTCGGCAGAGTTCGCCCGGCGGGCCGGGGTATGCCGATCAGGGCGTCGACGCCGGGCGAGACGTGGACGAGCGGCTCGACCTGGGGGGCGGGCAGGTCCATGGTCTCGAACACGTTCGTGTCGAGGAGGTCCAGGGTGGCTCGTCGCAGCGGCCACGGCGGATGGGTCACGGGGACTCGCCACACGCGCCCGGCACGGACGGCGTAGGCGTTCCACCTGCCGGTCAGTCGGCCCTCCAGCTCGGTCGGTGCGCTGATGTGCGCGCCTGCCCGGACAGCTGCCCGCAGCCGGAGCGGTCGCGCGGGAGTTCCGAGCGCGGGGCGGGCGTCGTAGAGGAGGCTGGCGTCCCCTACCGGCCGGATGGTCGCCTCGGTGTGATGGTAGGGGAGCCCGATCATGCGCATCGCGGCGTTCATCGCTCGACGCGTCGACCACAGGCCGAGGAACCACAGACCGTCGGTGCCGTCGTCGTGACGCACGTAGGTCCGCAGGTTGATCTCGGGGAACGTCGACCAGCCCGGGGCCGGGGGTAGGGGCGGCACACGGACGTCCTGCATGAGGAAGGGCGCCAGCCCGATCCACGCGGTGCCCTCGTACGTCTGCACGTGCAACCCACGGGGCAGCCGCTCCTGGATCACGGCCGCTGCGACAGGCCAGTGCAGGAAGGTCAGGGCCGACCAGCGCTGGGCGTTCACGGGCAGGCGGATCGTGTTCTGCGGAGTCGGCCCGCTCATCACGCACCCCCTCTTGTGCTGGGATCTTCGTGCCGGGAAGAGGTCCCAGCAGACTCGCACGTAGCCCGTCGGCTCGCACCCGCGCCGGTGAGCGTCGGTCCTGGTACGCATCCCGTGCGAGTGCCGCCCGACCCGCCTAGCGTCGGAGATGCTCCGAACCCGCTCGTCCAGGAGGCGGCGAGCTTCTGCGGGGCACGCGACGACAGGAGCCGCGATGAGCACCGAACCGTACGACCCCGAGGTCGACCCCGACGTCGACCCGGACAGCCTCAACCCCCGCACCGACGAGGGCACCTCTGACCTCGAGGACTTCGAGGACCAGGACGCCGACCCCGAGGGCCTCAACCCCCGCAGCCAGGGTGCCGAGGACGAGCCGCAGGTCGGCGACGACCCCACGGGGTTCGACGACTGAGAAGCCGCTGCGGCGGATCATTGAAGGGAGACGAAGCATGGCGACTGGAGAAACCGGGTTCGACGACGTCACGTTTGACCTGATCTCGGTGCAGTACCACTCGCTCAAGGCGGGCCACGACTACGGCCAGTACGTGCGTGATGCCCGCAACGCCGGCAAGGACGAGATCGCGGACTTCTTCGAGTCCGTGATGGCACAGGACTCCGAGCGCGCCCAGCGCTGCCACGAGTTCCTCGCCGACCTCACCCAGCACGGCACCTCGGCCACCTCACCCCAGCAGGGCAGCGGGGGCTGATCCCAGGACCCGTCGGGGTGGTGACGAGAGCGAGGACGCGAGAGCGAGCGTGACAGGTGCGCGGGACGTCTTGTGCGGACGAGCCGCCCACCCTCGCCACCACCCACGACGGCATCCACGGTCTCCTGGCTGACGGTCAAGCAGCGGCGCCGCCCCGCTCACCCCGTAGTCAGTGGAACTCATGCCCCGCCGCGTCGTACCCGATCGCAGCCGTGGCGGGCCCCTCGCCTGGCGTCTCGGGGGCGTGGACATGCATCTGCACATCGACGACGTCCTGGCACTGCGGGCACATTCGCTGTTCCAGCCAGGGCTGAAGCTGCATGGTGGTCTCCTCGGGATCGCGTATCGCAAGAAGAGCTGAGCCGGCCCAGGGGCGGGCCACTCTGTACGAAGCCGGCGACCGACGGTCCGGTTGCCAAGAGTGAGGATAGTGCCAGCCCAGGGCGCCAGAAAAGACGCGCCGACCGTCGCGCCCGATGCTCACGCCGGGGAGGATCGTCGCTCCCGAGGGCAGGGGAGTGGTCCGGGGGTGCATGGCGAGGACGGTGCCGGTCCCGTGCCCTGGTGCAGTCGCCGACCGGGTGAGATATGGCGTCGGCCGGCCGTGTGGCAAGAGTGCGGCACCCCGGTCGCCACATAGGGCGGCCGGGGTGCCGTCACTGCAGGGAGCTCGCGACTACCACCGCGAGCACCGACGATCAGAGGTCGTAATACAGCTCGAACTCGTGGGGGTGCGGACGCAGACGGATCGGGTCGATCTCGTGCGTGCGCTTGTAGTCGATCCACGTCGCGATGAGGTCCTCGGTGAAGACGTCGCCCACCGTGAGGTAGTCGTGGTCGGCCTCGAGGGCGTCGAGGGCCTCGCCGAGGGAGGCGGGGACCTGCTGGATCGCCGCGTGCTCCTCGGGGGGCAGCTCGTAGAGGTCCTTGTCGATCGGCTCGGGGGGCTCGATGCGGTTCTTGATGCCGTCGATGCCGGCGAGGAGCTGTGCGGCGAAGGCCAGGTACGGGTTGGCCGACGGGTCCGGCACGCGGAACTCGACGCGCTTGGCCTTGGGCGAGGAACCGGTGACCGGGATGCGGATGCACGCGGAGCGGTTGCGGGCCGAGTAGACCAGGTTGACGGGGGCCTCGTAGCCGGGGACCAGGCGGTGGTAGGAGTTCACCGACGGGTTCGTGAAGGCGAGGAGCGAGGGCGCGTGCTTGAGCAGGCCGCCGATGTACCAGCGGGCGAGGTCCGACAGGCCGCCGTAGCCCTTCTCGTCGAAGAACAGCGGCTCGCCGTCCTTCCAGAGCGACTGGTGCGAGTGCATCCCGGAGCCGTTGTCACCGAAGATCGGCTTGGGCATGAAGGTCGCGGACTTGCCGGCCTCCCAGGCGACGTTCTTGATGACGTACTTGAACTTCATCAGGTCGTCGGCCGCTGCGGTCAGCGTCGAGAAGCGGTAGTTGATCTCCTGCTGGCCGGCGGTGCCCACCTCGTGGTGCGCGCGCTCGACGTCGAGGCCGACCTGGTCGAGGACGGCGCACATCTCGTCGCGCAGGTCCGCCATCTGGTCGTTGGGGGAGACGGGGAAGTAGCCACCCTTGTAGCGGGTCTTGTAGCCGAGGTTGCCACCCTCCTCGACGCGACCGGTGTTCCAGGCCGCTTCCTTGGAGTCGAGGTGGTAGTACGACTCGTTCTGGCTCGTCTTGAACCGGACGTCGTCGAAGATGTAGAACTCGGCCTCGGGGGCAAAGAACGCGGTGTCGGCGATGCCGGTGCTGCGCAGGTACGCCTCGGCCTTGAAGGCGACGTTGCGCGGGTCGCGCGAGTACGCCTCGTCGGTGAAGGGGTCCACGATCGAGAAGTTCACGATGAGCGTCTTGCGCTTGCGGAACGGGTCGACGTAGGCCGTCGTGACGTCGGGGATGAGCTTCATGTCCGACTCGTGGATCGCCTGGAAGCCGCGGATCGAGGACCCGTCGAACATCATGCCGTCCGTGAAGGCGGACTCGGCGAACTGCGAGATCGGGATGTTGAAGTGCTGCATCACGCCCGGCAGGTCGCAGAACCGGACGTCGACGAACTCGACGCCTTCGTTCTGGGTGAAGGCGATTGCCTCCTCCGCGTTCTTGAACATCCGTAACTCCTTGGTAGTGGGTCCTCTGGCCGTACCTCCAGTGGCGCCTCGAACCTAGGCCTCAGGGGTTTCCCCACCGTGTACCGAGTGTTTCGTCCGTGTTACACAGCGGCGGGCTGTGTGACATCGGCGCGACGGCGCACGACGGCGGGCCCTGTGCGGGCCTGGTGGGCCTCCCTCGACCGGGACGAACCGGTCGGGCGCCGGAACCCGCCTCACCGCCACGTAGGCTGGTGCCGTGGTGTCGCGTGAAGATGTGGGTTCCTGGCTCGAGGGTACGCCGACCGGCGGGGAGAACGGTCGAGGCGGTCGCCTCGGCCTGCCGTCCGACGGTCCCGGTTCGTTGGCGACGGTCGGCCGTCGTGCGGTCGCGCTCGTCGTCGACTGGGTGCTGTGCCTGCTCATCAGCTACCTCGTCTTCGACGCGAACTCGATGGCGACGCTCGGCGTGTTCGCGGTCGAGAACCTGCTCCTGGTGAGCACGCTCGGCTACACGGTCGGTCACCGCGTCATGGGCCTGCAGGTGCGGGTCCTGGGCGGCGAGGGTCGCATGGTGGGCCTGTGGCGGGCTCTGGTGCGCACGGTGCTGCTGTGCCTGGTCGTCCCGGCCGTGGTGTGGGACGGCGACGGTCGCGGCATGCACGACAAGGCCGCCGGCACGGTCATCGTCCGCGCCTGACGCGTTCTCCAGGTACGCACCGGCAGGCATCGGCAGCACCGGCAGGTGGCACCCGTGCCCGACGGCGCCGCTCGCCTCGGCGCAGGGCCCGCCTCAGCCCTCGCCCGCCCCGGGTGCACGCCAGACGAGCGTGTACCGCCAGTAGAGCCGGCGGCGCAGCCGTGCGCCGGGCAGGATCTCCCGTGCTGCCGTACGCAGCTCGGCGTGGCTCGTGGTGACCTCCGCGATCGGCGAGCCGTGCTCCCACTCCCCGCGGCGCCGTCGGGCGATCTTCGCGGCGGGGACGCCAGCCGCGCTGACCGCCCAGTCCCAGGCCGTGCGCGGCCGCGTCAGCCCCACGACGGCGAGCGTCCCGCCGGGGGCGACCAGGTCGCGCAGGCGCCGCAGTCCCGCGTCGAGCGGGAGGTGGTGCAGCGTCGCGACGGTCGTGACGACGTCGAAGGGCTCGGCGAGGCCGGGGAGCGGGTCCAGGACGTCGCCCGCGAGGTAGTCGAGGCCGGTCGGGGAGCCCTCGGCGGCGCGGCGCGCACGGTCCACCTGTTCGGGGTCGAGGTCGAGCCCCAGCACCTCGGCGGCTCCGGCGGCGCGGAGCCGTCGCGTCAGGAGCCCCTCGCCGCAGCCCACGTCGAGCGCGGTGCGGGTCCCGGGACCCACGAGCCGCGTCAGGACGGGGAAGTAGTGGGTGCTGTGGTTCCAGTACGGGTCGCTCACGGGGGCCTCCTTGCTGCGCCGGCCCCGTCGTCGGCGCGGGACGGGGATGCACGACGGCCCGCCGGTCACCGGGAGGTGACCGACGGGCCGGGTGCCAGGCGGTGCGGGGTCAGCGCCCGCGCATGCCCTTGCGGTCGGGACGCGCACGGGTGGGGTCGATGCCCTTGGGGATCGGCAGCTTGGCGCCGCCGAGCGCCTTGAGGCGCTTGAGGACCTCGGCGGTCTCCGGCTTGGTGAGCGTCGGGCGCAGCTTCTGCACCGTGCGCGAGACCTTCTTGAGCGGGACCTGACCCTCGCCGTTGCCGCACTGGATCGTGGTGACCGGGACGTTGGGCAGGACGCGCGTGATGCGGCGCTTCTCGCCGTCGAGCAGCTTGGTGACGCGGTGCGTCGGGCCCTCGCCCACGAGCACGACCCCGGCACGCCCGACGCCGCGGAACACGAGGTCCTGCTGCGGGGTCAGGGCGACGGGCTCGTCGTCGAACGTCCAGCCGCGGCGGATCGTGCCGAGCGCGGCGCGCGCGGCCCCGGGCTGGCCCTCGATGCGGCTGTAGGCCGCGGTCTCCGCGCGGCGCGTCAGGACGAACAGCGAGCCGAGGAACGCGAAGGGCAGACCCACGATGAGGGTGTAGACCCACGGCCCCCAGGCCAGACCGATCCCGATCGCGACGGCGAGGATGCCGACGAACACGGCCAGCATGATCCACGTGACCGCCGGGTCCTCGGCACGCGTCATCTTGTACGCGTCCCAGACCTGGTGATACCAGCGCTGCTTCTTCTGCTTCTTCGGCTTGGTGCCGTCGACCCCGGTCGAGGGGTCGGTGCTCTTGTTGCGGGCCATGGTGCCTCAGTCTAGTGGTGGCGGAGAGTGCTCCGGTGAAGGGGTGGGGACGGCGGCGAGCCGGACCCCGCCCCCGATTCTCTCGCACGTCGGCGGGGGAACGGGAGCGAGGACCGGCTCGGGCCGATCAGGAACCCGTGAGGTCAGCGAGCCAGCAGGCTCGCCGCCTCCTGACGGGCCGTCGTGGGCTCGGTCAGGTGCGCGAGCGCGGCCGGGATCTCCATGCCACGACGCTTCATGGCCTGGCCCCACAGGCGGCCCGCGCGGTACGAGGAACGGACCAGCGGGCCGGACATGACACCGAGGAACCCGATGCGCTCGGCCTCGTCCGAGAGCTCGACGAACTCCTCGGGCTTGACCCAGCGCGAGACCGGGTGGTGGCGCAGCGACGGGCGCAGGTACTGAGTGATGGTGATGAGGTCGCAGCCTGCGTCGTGGAGGTCCTGCAGGGCCTCCTTCGCCTCGTCGATCGTCTCGCCCATGCCGAGGATGATGTTCGACTTGGTCACCAGGCCGGCCTCGCGAGCCCGCGTGATGACCGACAGCGAGCGCTCGTAGCGGAAGCCCGGCCGGATCTGCTTGAAGATGCGGGGCACGGTCTCGACGTTGTGCGCGAGCACCTCGGGGCGCGACTCGTTGACGGCGTCGAGCAGCTCGGGGATCGCGTTGAAGTCCGGGATGAGGAGCTCGACGCCCGTGCCCGGGTTGAGCGCGTGGATCTGACGCACGGTCTCGGCGTAGAGCCACGCGCCGCCGTCGGCCAGGTCGTCGCGCGCGACGCCCGTGATGGTCGAGTAGCGCAGACCCATGGCCTGGACCGACTCGGCGACGCGGCGCGGCTCGTCCGCGTCGAAGTCGGCGGGCTTGCCCGTGTCGATCTGGCAGAAGTCGCAACGGCGCGTGCACTGGTCGCCGCCGATGAGGAACGTGGCCTCACGGTCCTCCCAGCACTCGAAGATGTTGGGACAGCCGGCCTCCTCGCAGACCGTGTGCAGGCCCTCCTTGCGCACGAGGCCCTTGAGCTCGGTGTACTCGGGTCCCATGGTCGCCCGAGTCTTGATCCACTCGGGCTTCTTCTCGATGGGTGTCGCAGAGTTGCGGGCCTCGACCCGCAGCATGCGCCGCCCTTCAGGTGCGATCGTCACGCGGTGTCTCCCAGTCCGTGGTGGGCGGTGGCCCCCTGGAGTCGTGCCCGGTATCGGGTGAAAGTCAGACTACGCCAGGAGCCTGCGGGAGGGCGGTGGTGTCCACGTGGGCCGGACGTGACCTGAGCGACAGCCCGGTGACGACGAGCAGCACCGCGGCGACGGCCGGCAGCGCGAACGCGGCCGCCGTCCCCACGCCCTCGGCGACCTGGCCCCCGACGCTCGCGCCGAGCGCCACGCCCACGACGTTCGCGCTCGCGAGCATCGTCATGGCGGCGCCGCTGCGGCTGCTCGGGCTGAGGTCGCCGCCGACCGTGAAGATCGTGACCATGACCGGGCCGACGAACAGGCCCAGCAGCGCGAGCGCGCCGATCAGGGCGCCGAGCGACCCGCTGCCGCCCGCGAGGAACGCGAGGACCGCGGTGACCGTGAGGCCCGAGGCGAACGAGACCCAGCGCGAGCGTGCGCCGAAGCTCGCAGGCAGCGCGACCACGGCGAGCGCCGTGATGGCCGACCCGAAGCCGAGCACCGCGTAGACCAGACCGGCCTGCTCCTCGGCGCCCGCGTCGCGCATGAACGACGTGACGGCCGTCTGGGTGCTGCCGAAGAGCATGCCCATCGCGAGCATCCCGAGGACGGGGACCAGCACTCGGCGCAGGAGCCCGACGAACGAGCCGTGGGCGTCGGCACCCGCCGCGGCCTGCGCCGCGGCGGACGGCTTGGGCGCGCCGGGCGTCGCGGTCGGGTGCAGGGCGAAGGCCAGGCCGAAGATCGCGCACACCGCGGCGGCGAACAGCATCGCGGCCTGCGGGGACCACACGCTCGCGAGGATGCCGACGAGGGCCGGGCCGAGCACGAAGCCGATCTCGTCGGCCGTGCTCTCGTAGCCCATCGCGGCGAGCAGCGTGCGAGGGCGGTGCTGGGTCATCGCGATCCAGCGCACGCGCGCGAGCGGGCCCACCTGCGGGGCGAACGCGCCCACGAGCGCCGCGGCGCCGAGGATCACGCCCGACGTTGCGCCGGTGCTCGCGGCCTGGACGAGCGCGACGACGGCCAGGACGTTCAGCGGCACCACGACGAGGAGCACCTTGCGCTGGCCGATCCGGTCCGCGAGGGATCCCTGCGTCGGGCCGCCGAGCGCCGTGCCGACGGCGGCGGCGGCGCTCGCGAGCCCGCCGAGGGCGAGCGAGCCCGTGGTCGTCGTGACCAGGAGGAGCGTGCCGATCGTGATCATCGAGAAGGGCAGCCGCGCGAGGAACGCGATCGGCAGGAACGCCTTGCCGGCCAGGCGGGGAAGCTCGCCGTACGTGGCGAGGGTGCCGCGGCGGGGTTCCGCGGGCTCGGGAGCCTGAGCGGGGGCGCCGGGGGCGCCGTCAGCCGTGACGTCGGGGCGCGCGGGCGCGAGGGGACTGGGAGTGCGGGTCATGAGGGTCCTTCAGGGGTCAACCGTTCCGCGCACCGACCCACCCGTACTCCGGTTGCGCAATGATTCCCTTGAGGTGATCCCCATCCTAGCCGTGAAGGTCCCGGAAGGGGAGGGGTGCGTCCCCGCGCCCCAGCCTGCCGAGCGCACCGAGGGGACGGACGCGGCGGCTGCTCAGGCCGTGACGGACGCGCCGGTCGTGGCGGAGGCGCCGGTCACACCGGACGCGGAGGTCGCGGCCAGGAGCGGACCCAGGTGCTCGTGCAGCGCGGGGACCAGGATCGGCGTGGCCTCGTCGATCGTGACCCGTCGACCGGTCTCGAGCGTCAGGGACGTGACGTCGGCGTCGGAGATGCCGCACGGCACGATGCGGGAGAACTCCCCGAGGTCGGGGGAGCAGTTGAGCGCGAGGCCGTGCATGGTCACGCCGCGCGCGACCCGCACGCCGATCGCGCAGACCTTGCGCTCGCGCCGGGTCGGGGTCGCGCCCAGCCACACGCCGCTGCGCCCCTCGACGCGGTGGGTCGTCAGACCCAGCACGGTGCAGACGTCCATGACCGCGGACTCGAGCGCGCGCACGTAGGCGACGACGTCGACGGGCTCGGCGAGCCGGACGATCGGGTAGGCGACGAGCTGTCCCGGCCCGTGCCAGGTGATCTTCCCGCCGCGGTCGACGTCGACGACGGGCGTGCCGTCGTCGGGGCGGTCGGCGAGGTTGGTGCGCCTGCCGGCGGTGTAGACGCTCGGGTGCTCCACGAGGATCACGGTGTCCGGCGCGATGCCGTCCACGACGTCCTGATGGACCTGGCGCTGGAGGTCCCAGGCGTCCTGGTAGTCGGTGAGGCCGGGGCCCTCGGTGCGCAGGTGCATGCGGTCAGGCTAGCCCTCACCCGGTCGGGGGTGGGCCTCGACCATGGTGATGAGGATCTCACGCAGCGTGGCGATCTGCTCCTCGCTCAGGCCCCGGGTGCTGAGCTCCTCGGCGGGGCGCGGGCTCGCGGCGGCGAGCGCGGCGGTGCGGCCGCCCGGGGTGATCGCGACGGCGCGCCGGCGCCGGTCGTTCACGTCGTCCTCGCGGGTGATGTACCCCGAGCGTTCGAGGCGCGCCAGGATGCGGCTCATGGTCTGTTCGGTGATGTGCGACTCGGCCGCGAGCTGACGCTGGGTGCGCGGGCCTGCGAGCAGGTGCAGCAGGACGGGCATCGAGGCGTGGTTGAGGTCCCAGCCGTCGAGGTGGTGGTTCCACTCACGCTCGATCCGGCGGGTCACCGCCGACAGGAGCCGGCCGGTGGGCCAGTCCTTCGGTTCCCTGCTGACCGGGTTTGCGTCCACTTGCTTCTGAGACCTCCGTCGTCAATAGTACTCAGCATGCTGAGTAATCGCTGGAGTGGTGTGCTCCGAGGCCTGGTCATTGTCGCAGTGTTGGGAGTCTGGCTCGCCATCGGGGCGATCGGGGGCCAGGCGCAGGGCAAGCTCAGCACCGTCCAGACCAACGACTCCGCGGCCTTCCTGCCGTCGAGCGCCGAGTCCACCCGCGCAGCCGAGAAGGCCCAGGCGTTCGTGTCCGACGAGTCGCTGCCCGCCCTCGTCGTCGCGGTCCCCACCGACGGCGGAGCCGTCACGCCCCAGCAGCTCGAGACCCTCCAGGCCGTCGCCGCCGACCTGCCGACGCTCCCGCTCCCCGGCGCCGGTCCAGACGACCCCCAGACGGTCGGGGACGCGCTGACCGGCGACCCCGTCGTCGTGCCCTCGCAGGACGGCGAGGCCGCGATGATCGTCGCGTCGCTCGACGCGTCGCAGTCCTCGGACCTCATGGCCGACGACGAGCGCGTCAACAACGCCGTGGTCGCCGAGATCCGGGCCGAGCTCGAGACCGCCCTCGCCGACTCGGGCCTCCAGGCGTGGGTCACCGGGCCCGCGGGCTTCGTCGCGGACCTCGTCAACGCGTTCGGCGGGATCGACACGGTCCTGCTGCTCGTCGCGCTCGGTGCCGTGCTGATCATCCTCGCGATCGTCTACCGCTCGCCGATCCTGCCGTTCATGGTGATCCTCACCGCGGTCTTCGCGCTGTGCCTCGCAGGCCTGGTCGTCTACCTCCTGGCGGACGCCGGCACGCTGACGCTCAACGGACAGGCGCAGGGCATCCTCTCGATCCTCGTCGTGGGCGCCGCGGTCGACTACTCGCTCCTCGTCGTGGCGCGATACCGCGAGGAGCTGCGCGCCGTCGAGAGTCCCTACACGGCCGTGCGCCGCGCCCTGCGCGCCTCGATCGAGCCCATCGCCGCCTCGGCCGGGACCGTCATCGCGGGCCTGCTCTGCCTCCTGCTGTCGGACCTCGCGTCCAACCGCTCCCTCGGGCCCGTCGGGGCGGTCGGCATCGCGGCCGCGTTCCTCGGTGCGCTCACGTTCCTGCCTGCGCTGCTCGTGGTCGGCGGCAAGCGCTCGCGGGGCATCTTCTGGCCGCGCAGGCCCGCGTACGACCCGGCGGCCGCCGACGAGGCGACGACCGCCGCCCTGGCGCCCGCGCCCGCCACCGGCGCACCGGAGGGCGGGCGCGACGTCGCCCTCGCCGCGAGCCACGACGTCGAGGTGCACGTCGCGGGCCACGGCGTCTGGTCCCGCGTCGCGAGCTTCGTCGGGCGCCGCGACCGTGCCGTGTGGATCGTCACGGCCCTCGTCCTCGCGGGGTGCGCGGCGTTCGTGCCGACGTTCCAGGCCGAGGGCACGAGCGACTCCGACGTCTTCCTCACCCAGGTCGACTCGGTCGACGGCGAGCAGGTGCTCGAGGACCACTTCGGGGGAGTGGGCGTCCAGCCCGCGATCGTGATCGCCCCCGAGGCCGACCTCGACGCCGTGCTCCAGGCCGCGACCGCGACCGACGGCGTCGCGTCCGCCGCCGCCGTGACCGAGGGCGGCACGGGCGGAGCGCCCGGCGCCCCCTCGCAGGGGCCGCCGCTCGTCGTCGACGGCGACGTGCGCGTCGACGTCGTGACCGAGGACCCGAGCGACACCAACGCCGCGACGCAGACCGTCGCCGCGCTCCGCGACGCCGTGCACGAGGTCTCGCCCGACTCGCTCGTGGGCGGGGCCAGCGCCGAACGGCTCGACACCCAGATCGCGGGCGACCACGACCTGCGCGTCATCGTGCCCGTGGTGCTGGTCGTGATCCTGGCGATCCTCATGCTGCTGCTGCGCTCGGTCCTCGCGCCGGTCCTGCTCATGGCCGCCAACGTGCTCTCGTTCGGCGCGGCACTCGGGGTGTCGGCGATCGTGTTCAACCACGTGCTCGACTTCCCGGGCGCCGACCCGACCGTCCCGCTCTACGCGTTCTGCTTCCTCGTGGCGCTCGGCGTCGACTACTCGATCTTCCTCATGACCCGGGTACGCGAGGAGTCCGGGATCATCGGCACCCGCCGCGGCACGCTGCGCGCGCTCGCCGTCACGGGCTCGGTCATCACGTCGGCGGGCGTGGTGCTCGCCGCGACGTTCGCGGCGCTCGGGGTGATCCCGCTGCTGTTCCTCGCACAGCTCGCGTTCATCGTCGCGTTCGGCGTCCTCGTCGACACCCTGATCGTCCGCAGCCTGCTCGTCCCGGCCCTGGTGCACGACGTCGGGCGAGCGGTCTGGTGGCCGGGAGCGCTGCGCCGCAGCGCACCCTGAGGAGCCGCGGGCCCGGGCGGGCCGACCTCGCGTCGGGCGGCTCGTCCGGGACCCGCTCCCGGCTCACGGTCCGCGCAGGTCAGCTCCCGGTGGGCAGCGGCTCGGACGGGCAGTCACCGAGCACGGCGGTCATCGCGTCGCGCTCGGACGGGGTCACCCACAGCTCGTAGGTGACCTTGACCGCGATCTGGCGCGCGATGTACGTGCAGCGGAACGCGTGGTTGGGCGGGAGCCAGGCCGACGCGTCGCGCGCGCCCTTCGACTGGTTGGCCGACCCGTCGGAGGCGAGCAGGTTGAGCGGGTCGTTCGCGAAGCGGCGACGGGTCTCGTCGTCCCACGACTGGGCGCCCTTGCGCCAGGCGTCCATGAGCGGGATGACGTGGTCGATCTGGACGGCCGAGCTGGTCTTGTTGCCCCGCACGAAGCTGATCGTCTCGCCCGTGTAGGGGTCGTCGAAGGTCCCGGTGCGGACCTCGCACGCCTTGTCGCGGGTCGAGTACGTGAGGTCGGTGAGGTCGCGCGCGAGGATGTCGTTGCGCGTGTCGCAGCCGTTGCCGTCGACGTCGGCCCAGGCGGACCCGAAGTTCTCGCGCTCGTAGCCGGTCGCCGCCGCGATCCCCTTGACGTCGAGCGTCTCGAGCGCTGCGAGAGCCGTCCCGGTCGCGGGGGCCTCGTTCGCCTCGATCGTCGGTTGGTTCACCGCGTTGGCGATGACGATCCCCAGCGCCAGGGCGATGAGGGTGATGCGCAGGGCGCGCCGCAGGCGCGCGCTCTTCCTGCTCGTGGGGCTCGTGCTCTTGGTGCTCAACGGACGACCTTCCCGAACTCGGACACATGCCGAGAACGACAGTTCCAGGAGGATTCGGTACATTCTGCCAGCCTTCCGGAGTGCTCCGGGACGACGGCTAGATTGGTCGGCATGACGACGACGAGTGCGCAGGGACAGGCCCGGGGCAGTGAGCCGGTACGGATCGGTCTGGTCGGGTACGGCGGGGCGGGCCGGGGGATCCACGCGCGCCTGGCCCGGGAGGCCGGGCTCGTCGTGACCGCGGTCGTCGCCCGGAACCCCGAGCGCCGCGCGACGGCCGAGGCGGACTGGCCCGGCGTGCGGCTGTACGACGACCTGACCGGGCTCCTCGGCGATCGTGGCGCGTTCGACGTCGTCGTGGTCGCGAGCCCGTCGGCGCTGCACGCCGAGCACGCTGCCCAGGTCTCCGCCGCCGGTGTCCCGTTCGTGCTGGACAAGCCGATCGCGCTCGACGGGGCGCAGGCCGCCGAGGTCGTCGCGACGGCCGACGCTGCCGGGACACCCTTCACGGTCTTCCAGAACCGGCGCTGGGACCCCGAGCAGCTGACGCTGCGGTCGGTGCTCGCGTCGGGCGAGCTGGGGCGCGTGCACACGTTCGAGCGTCGCTGGGAGCGGTGGCGGCCGGTGCCGCAGCAGCGCTGGAAGGAGAACGACCCGGTCGGCGGCGGGCTCCTGCTCGACCTCGGCCCGCACCTCGTCGACTCGGCCACCCAGCTCTTCGGGCCTGTCCGGTCGGTGTACGCCGAGCTGCGCGCCCTGACGACCCCGACCGAGGACGACGTCTTCCTGACGCTCCACCATGCGCCGTCGGACGGGCGTGAGGTGGTCAGCCGGCTCTGGGCGGCCTCGGTCGTGGGCGCGCCCGGTCCCCGGACGCGCGTGCTCGGGGACGCCGGGGCGTACGTCGTGACGACGTTCGAGAACGACGCGTCGCCCTTCGAGGTCTTCGACGACGCGGCGCCGGACGGGACCGAGGGGTGGGTCACGCACGGGCGTGAGCGCAGGCCCGTGCCGCGCGCCCCGGGCGGGCACGCCGACTTCTACCGCGCGGTCGCCGACTGGGTCGACGGCGGCCCGGTGCCCGTCGACCCTGCCGACGCGGTGCGGACCGCGCACGTCCTGGACGTGGCGCGGGAGAGCGCGCGGAGCGGACGGCGGCTGGAGGTCTGACGGGTCCGGGCCGGGAGGGGTTCGACGGGATCGGTCGGGTCCGGCCGTGCACGGGCCATGGCGGCCGAGATCCCGGGCTGTGGACAACCGGTCCGTCGGGTCGCGCTCTGCTGGGATGGGGCGATGTCGAGCGTCCGCCCGCCCCGTGCATCCTGGCCCTCCCGCGCGAGGGATCGGGAGGGTGCCGACCCGTCGGCACCACCTCCGGCGGTCCAGGACCTCCTGACGCGTCGAGGCTGGGCCGTCGTCGGGCACGGTGAGGCGGCGGCACCCGACGGGGCGGCGGCGCGTCGCTGGGTCGCCTCCGACGGCGCGGGGCGCTGCCGTGACGTCGACCTGGTGCACGTGCCCGCCGAGCCTGCGGCGAGGGCCGTGCTGGTCGAGCGGCTCGACGCTCTTCGACAGCTCGACCACGAGCACCTCGCGCACGTCGAGGAGGTTGCCGAGGGTGACGTGGGCGACCTCGTGCTGGTCTCCTCGCGGCCGCCGGGCGTGGGCCTGCCGCTCCTGCGAGCCTGCCGGGGTCCCTTCGAGGCCGGGGAGGCCGTGACCCTGCTCGTGCCCCTCGCGCAGGCGCTGGCCGCGCTGCACGCGTCCGGGCTGTCGTACGGCGGGGTCGCGGAGTCGGACGTCCTGCTCGACACCGAGGGGCGGGCCGTCCTGCGGATGCCGCTCGACCTGTGCGCCGTTCCGCCGGCCGACGACGTCAGGTCGCTCGCGGAGCTCGTCGTGGGGGTCCTCCCGCATCCCGCCGCCGCGACGGTCCCGGCCGGTGGCACTGCCGAGGGGCCCGACCTGCGGCTCACGGCCCTGCACGCCGAGCTCGCCACGGCCTGCCGTGCGGACCCTCGTACGCGGCCCGAGGTCGGGACGTTCGCGGCGCTCTGCTACGAGGCCGCGTCCCCGTCCCCGATCGCGATGCCCGACAGCGCCCGGCTCGCCGCGGCGACCATCGCCGCACGGTCGGGGCGCGCGTCACGTCGGAGGGAGCGGTCGCCCGAAGGCGACCGGGCACGCGACGACACGGTCGCCCGGCCCCCGGGGGCGTCCGGCCGGAGCGCCCCGGAGTCCCGTGTTCCCCCCGGTCCGGGCGGGAAACCGTCGCCCACGCGACGGGAGCACGCCGCCCGACGACGTCGCTCGGCCTCAGGTTCTCGGCATCACCCCGCGCTCGTCGCGGGCCTCGTCCTGGTCGGGTGCTCGGTGCTCGTCACGGGAGCGCTGCTCGTGGGACCGCACCGTGCGGGGGACGTCGCCGGTCCGCACACCGGGTTGACCCGTCCCGGGGCCGAGCGCGCCGAGGCTATGGACTCCGCTGCCCCCGACCCCGTCCTGCTCGACCCCACCCTGCAGGCCGACGACCCGGCCGGTGCCGCCGTCGAGCTCACCGAGCGCCGCGTCGAGCTGCTGGCAGGGGGGCGAGAGCCGGCGGAGGTCCTGGCGCCCGGTTCGCCCGCCGAAGCGGCGGACGCCGACCTGCTCGACCGGGTCGCCGGGTCAGGAGTCGTGATCGACGGAGCGACGGCCTCGGTCGTGGGGGCGCGTCCGGTCGCCCCGGACGAGGAGAGCGCGGCGCCGGCTCTCGGCGCGGAGCCCGGACCCGGGACCGAGACGCAGGTCGACGTCACCTACTCGGTCTCCGAGCACACCCAGCGGGCGGCCGACGGCTCGGTCACGACGGTGCCTGCGACCATGGCGTCGACGGCGCGCCTGACACTGCGGTGGACCGATGTCGGATGGCGGGTGAGCGCGGTGGTGTGACGGTGGTCCGCTCAGCCTGCGGCGACCCAGCGGGCCGCGGACTCCAGGTCCGGGTGCTCGAACGCGAAGCCGCTGGCCTCCAGGGCCCGTGGCAGGGCACGCTGCGACCCGAGGATGTCGGACGCGAACTCGCCGAGCGCGACCTTGAGCGCGACCGACGGGACGGCCAGCGCCGCGGGGCGGTGCAGGGCGGCGGCCAGCGCCCGGGTGACCTCGGCGTTCGTGGCGGGCGCCGGGCCCGTGAGGTTCACCGGCCCGTGCACGTCCGTCTCGAGCAGGTGCAGCACGGCCGAGACGTGGTCGCGCAGCGTGATCCAGCTCCAGTACTGGCGCCCGCTGCCGAGCCTGCCGCCCACGCCCCACCGCAGGAGAGGCAACATGCGGGCCAGCGCTCCGCCGTCGGGCGTCATGACGATGCCCGTACGCAGGTGCGCGACCCGCACCCCCGCGTCCTGCGCAGGGCGCGTCGCGGCCTCCCACTCGGTGACGACGCGCGCCAGGAAGCCCGCACCCGGGCCGGACGTCTCGGTCAGCACCTCCGCGCCCCGGTCGCCGTAGTACCCCACGGCGGTGCCCTGGAGGAAGACCGGCGGGGGAGCGTCGAGGTGCGCGAGCGTGCGCGCGAGCAGGCCTGTCGTGCGCGTCCGGGACTCCAGGATCGTGCGCTTGTACTCGGCCGTCCAACGGTGGTCGCCGACACCGGCTCCCGCGAAGTTGACCACGGCGTCCGCGCCCTCGAGCGCGCGCGGGTCCAGGGCGTCCTCGTCCGGGTCCCAGAAGTGCTCGTGGGCAGTCTGCGGGGGCCTGCGCACCAGGCGGCGCACCGTGTCACCGCGCTCCCGCAGACGTTCGAGGAGCTCCGTACCGATGAGACCGTGCGACCCGGCCACGACGATGTCCATGCGACCACGGTACGGCCCCGGCGGAGGGCCTGCGACGCCCACGGCCCGTCGGACCCTCGACCGGCCGCCCCGAGCCCTGGAGACGCGGCAGGCCCCCCGACCCGAAGGGTCGAGGGGCCTGCCGCGTGGTGGGCTCAGCGAGCTCCGAGGGTCAGAGACCGACCTCGGACTCGAAGGCGCCCTCCTCGATGCGGGTCTTGATCGCACCCAGGAAGCGGGCCGCATCCGCGCCGTCGACCAGGCGGTGGTCGTACGACAGGAAGATGTAGCTCATCGAGCGGATCGCGATCGACTCGTTGCCGTCTGCGTCGGTCACGACGACCGGGCGCTTGACGATCGTGCCGGTGCCCAGGATCGCGACCTGGCCGCCGGGGACGATCGGCGTGTCGATCAGCGCGCCACCGGAACCGGTGTTCGTGATCGTGAACGTCGCGCCGCCCAGCTCGTCCGGCCCGATCTTGTTGATGCGGGTGCGGCCGGCGAGGTCGGCGATCTTGCGGGCGATCCCGGCGAGGTTGAGGTCACCGGCGTCCTTGATGACGGGCACGACCAGGCCGCGCTCGGTGTCGACCGCGATGCCGACGTTCTCCTGCGGGTGGTAGACGACCGAGTCGCCGTCGATGCTCGCGTTGATCTTCGGGTAGGCCTTGAGGGCCTCGACCGCGGCGAGCGTGAAGAACGGCAGGAACGTGAGGTTGGCGCCCTCGCGTGCCTTGAAGTCGTTCTTGGCCTTGGCGCGCAGCTTGGCGACCTTGGTCACGTCGACCTCGACCACCGTCGTGAGCTGGGCCTGCGTCTGCAGGGCCTCGACCATGCGCGTCGCGACGAGCTTGCGCAGGCGCGACATCTTCTCGGTCGTCCCGCGCAGGGGCGAGACAGCCGGGACGCTGGCCGCCTTGGGCGCGGAGCCCGACGGCGCAGCAGCGGCAGGTGCCGGGGCCGCCTTGGCAGCCTCCGCCTTGGCGGCCGCCTCGAGGACGTCCTCCTTGCGGATGCGGCCACCGACGCCCGTGCCCGTGAGGGACGCGACGTCGACACCCTTCTCCGCGGCGAGCTTGCGCACGAGCGGGGTCAGGTAGGAGCCGCCGGTCGAGCCCGAGGTGGCACGCGAGGCAGGGGCCGCGGGAGCGGCGGGCGCCTCTGCTGCCGGGGCGGGCGCCGCTGCCGGTGCAGGTGCGGGCGCTGCGGGAGCGGCCGGGGCCGGTGCAGCCTCCGGTGCCGGTGCCGGTGCCGGGGCGGGAGCCGCCTCGGGGGCCGGTGCGGCGGCGGCCGGAGCCGGTGCTGCCGCGCCCGAGCCGACGATCGCGAGGACGGTGCCGACCTCGACGGTCTCGTCCTCCTGGACGAGGATCTGCTGGACGGTGCCCGCCACGGGGGAGGGGACCTCGGTGTCGACCTTGTCGGTCGAGACCTCGAGCAGGGGCTCGTCGACCTCGACGGTCTCGCCGACGGCCTTGAGCCAGCGGGTCACGGTGCCCTCGGTCACGGACTCGCCGAGCGCCGGGAGCTTGATCTCCTCGCCGCCCGAGGCGGCGGGCGCCTCGGCTGCGGGAGCGGCCGCCGGAGCCTCGGCCGCGGGGGCCGGTGCCGGCTCCGCCGCGGGGGCGGGCTCGGCTGCCGGGGCGGGAGCCTCGGCGGGTGCTTCGGCGGCGGGAGCCTCGGCAGCGGCCGGGGCTGCGCCCGCGCCGGAACCGATCACGGCGAGGTCGGTGCCGACCTCGACGGTCTCGTCCTCCTGGACGAGGATCTGCTCGAGCACGCCGGCGAACGGCGAGGGGATCTCGGTGTCGACCTTGTCGGTCGAGACCTCGAGCAAGGGCTCGTCGATCTCGACGCTCTCGCCGACGGCCTTGAGCCAGCGGGTGACGGTTCCCTCGGTGACGGACTCGCCCAGTGCGGGCATCTGCACGTTGTCAGACATGACCTCTCGGGTCTCCTTCGATCGTTGGGTCAGTTGTGGGCGTGCAGCGGCTTGCCGGCGAGGGCCAGGTGGGCCTCTCCGAGAGCCTCGTTCTGCGTGGGGTGCGCGTGGACCAGGGCGGCGACGTCCTCGGGGTACGCCTCCCAGTTCACGATGAGCTGGCCTTCGCCGATGAGCTCGCCGACGCGGGCGCCGACCATGTGCACGCCGACGACGGGGCCGTCCTTCTGGCGGACGAGCTTGACGAAGCCCGTGGTCCCGAGGATCTTGCTCTTGCCGTTGCCGGCAAGGTTGTACTCGAGCGTCTCGACGCCGTCGGCGCCGTGCAGCTCCTTGGCCTTGGCCTCGGTCAGGCCGACCGAGGCGACCTCGGGCTCGCAGTACGTCACGCGGGGGATGCCCGACTCGACGATCGGCGTCGGGTTCAGGCCCGCGATCTGCTCGGCGACGAAGATGCCCTGGGCGAAGCCGCGGTGCGCGAGCTGGAGCCCGGGGACGATGTCACCGGCTGCGTAGATGTTGCCGATGCCCGTGTGCAGGCGCTCGTCGACGATCACGAAGCCACGGTCCATGGTGATGCCCTGGGCCTCGAAGCCCAGGTCGGCGGTGCGGGGGCCGCGGCCGACGGCGACCAGCAGGAGGTCGGCGTCGAACGTCTTGCCGGACTCGAGGGTCACGTGCACGCCCGAGTCGTCCTGCGTGACGCCCGAGAAGCGGTCGCCCAGCGTGAAGCCGATGCCGCGCTTGCGGAACGCGCGCTCGAGCGCCTTGGACAGCGACTCGTCCTCGTTCGGGACGAGGTGCGGGAGCGCCTCGATGATCTGCACGTCGGCGCCGAACGACTTCCAGACGCTCGCGAACTCGACGCCGATCACGCCGCCGCCCAGGACGATCGCGCTCTGGGGCACGTAGTCGAGGGTCAGGGCCTGGTCGGACGTGATGACGCGGCCGCCGATCTCCAGTCTGGGGAGCGAGCGGGCGTAGGAACCCGTGGCGAGCACGACGTTCTTGCCCGTGTAGCGCTGGCCCGCGACCTCGACCGTGTCCGCTGCGACGAGCGTGCCGTGGCCCTCGATCACCGTGATCTTGCGGGACTTGATGAGACCCTGCAGGCCCTTGTACAGCCCGGCGATGACGCCGTCCTTGTACGAGTTCACGCCGTTCATGTCGATGCCCTGCAGCTGGCTCAGGACGCCGTACGCGCTGCCCTCGCGGGCGTTGTCGGCGAGCTCGGCGGCGTGCAGCAGAGCCTTCGTGGGGATGCAGCCGTTGTGCAGGCAGGTCCCGCCCAGCTTGTGCGCTTCGACGAGAGCGACGTTCAGGCCGAGCTCGGCGGCACGCAGCGCGGTGGCGTAGCCGCCGCTGCCTCCGCCCAGGACGAGGACGTCGAAAGGTGTGCCGGTCTCGGCCACGTGCAGCTCCTTAGGCATACGAAAAGAGGGAGAGCAAAGTTCTCGTGACATCTTGGCACTTCGGTCAGCCGTACCCCAATCGGAACGCACACTCTTGCGTGTGATGCTCAAGACAGCCACGCCGGGCGTCCGGTCCGCCCCCGTGGTCCGGACGGTCCCGGCGGGCGGGCTCCCCGGGCGCGACCTGCCGCTCCCCGCCCTGCGGCTCCCCGCCCTGCGGCTCCCCGCCCTGCGGCTCCCCGCCCACAGGCGGGGCCGAGCCCGATCCCAGGAACGCTCCAGGCGGAGCAAGTACCCTTCCTCCATGTCCAGGCTGTCGCAGCTCTTCTCCCGCAAGCCCGCGAACGGTGCCGGTGCCCCCGCCGGTGCCCCGTCGACCGCGGACCAGCGCCGCGCGACCGTCGAGCACCTCGCCGACTTCGCACGCACCCGCGTGGGTGTCGAGGCGTACATCGAGCCGCCGACGAACGACACCCCCACGACGCTCATGCTCATCGCGACCACGGGGGAGTGGACGAGGCGCCGGGTCCCCGACGCCAGGACCGCGCGCAAGGTCGCCGAGCAGCTCGAGCTCCCCGTCTACGACGTGAACTTCACGGGCTACCCCCAGCGCATGCGCGACTGGAACTCCAAGCAGCGCAGGCGCTGAGCCCCATCCGCAGTCGCTGACCCCGCCCGCAGGTGCGCGCTTCGCCGGGCGGTTGGCCGGAGCTCCCACGGAACGAGATGCGGTCAACCGGGGTCGAGGCCCTTCCCCGACCCCGGTTGGCCGCAACCCGACCTCCCGGCCGGACGCAGAAGCTGCGCCCGACGACTCCGGCGCGGTCCGGACCCGATGCCAGCCGGAACGACGGACGGGCACGACCCCGAGAGGTCGTGCCCGTCCTTGTCCCGGGAGCGGTCCGCGGAGCGCGGCCGCCGGGCGACTACTTCTTCGCCGCGCGCGCCTCGAGCAGCTCGACGAGCGTGCGGACCGCGACGCCCGTGCCGCCGACCGGCGTGTAGCCGAACGCCGAACCCTCGTTGAACGAGGGGCCCGCGATGTCGAGGTGCGCCCACGGCGTGGTGCCCACGAACTCCTGCAGGAACAGCCCTGCGACGAGCATCCCGCCGAAACGGTCGCCGATGTTCGCGATGTCCGCGACCTTCGACTTCATCGACGCGGCGAGCTCCTCGGGCAGGGGCATGGGCCAGAACTGCTCGCCCGCTGCCTCGGCCGCCGCGACGACCTCGCCGCGGACGTCGTCGGACCCCATGACGGCCGAGACGCGCGTGCCGAGCGCGACCATCTGCGCACCCGTGAGGGTCGCGACGTCGAGCACGACGTCGGGCTTCTCCTCGACCGCGGCGACGAGGCCGTCGGCCATGACGAGGCGACCCTCGGCGTCGGTGTTGAGGACCTCCACCGTCTTGCCGCCGCGGATCGTGATGACGTCCGAGGGGCGCTGAGCCGTGCCCGACGGCATGTTCTCGGCGAGGCAGAGCCAGCCGGTCACCGCGACGGGCAGGCCGAGCTTCGAGGCCGCGAGCACGGTGTGCAGGACGGCGGCCGCACCGGCCATGTCGGACTTCATGGCCTCCATGCCCTTGGCGGGCTTGATCGAGATGCCGCCCGAGTCGAACGTGATGCCCTTGCCGACCAGCGCGACCTTGGCGTGCGGGCGTGAGGGGGAGTAGGACACCTTGACGAGGCGCGGGCCACGCGAGGACCCCTGGCCGACCGCCAGGATGCCGCCGTAGCCGCCCGACGCGAGGCCCTTCTCGTCGAGGACCGTGACCTTGACGCCCGTGCCCTTCGCGGCGGCCTTCGCGATGTCGGCGAAGGCCGCAGGGAACAGGTCGTTCGGGGCGGTGTTGACCAGGTCGCGCGTCGCGTGGACCGCGGCGGCGATCGTCGCGGCACGCTCGACCGCGGCCTTCGCCTTGGCCCCGCGGGCGAGCGAGGTGAGGACCTCGATGCTCGAGACGACACCGGCAGGCTTGGTCGAGCCGGTCGTGCCCGACGCGTCCCGGTAGCGGGTGAACGAGTACGCGCCGAGGAGTGCGCCCTCGGCGATCGCGGCGACCTCGGCCTCGTCCTTGGCGGGCAGGGCCACCGCGACCGACGCCGCACCCTTGAGGTCGCGCACCGCGGCACCCGCCGCACGGCGCAGCGTCTCCGCCGCGAACGAGCCCGACTCGTCACGGGCGCCGAGGCCCGTCAGGACCAGGACACCGGCCTTGAGGTGAGAGCCTGCGGGCACCGTGCGCACCTCGTCGCGCGCACCGGTGATGCCCAGCACGGGGGCGAGGGCCTCGAGCTCGGCGACCACGTCGCGAGGGAGGTCGTCCCCCACGACGGCCACGCCGTCCGAAGTCGTCTGGGTCCCGACGACGAGCGCGTCCACCTTCACGCCGGTCGGGTTCTTGCTGGAGAGAGTGAGTTCAGCCACGGCTCGATGCTAGCCGCTGCGCGGACCAGGGCCACCGGTGGGGCGAGCGGCGGGCGATTCCTGCCCGCGGGCCGGACGCCGGTAGGCTCGGCGTCGTGGTCCTCCCCCTCGTCCTCCTCGTGGTCGCGCTGTGCGCGGCCCTCACCGGTTGGGCCGGGTGGTTCGTCGCCCGCGACCGTGCCGTCGTCCTCAAGCAGCTCTGGGGCGGTGCCGTCATCGAGGGCGCGATCGTCCTGCAGATGATCGTCGCGGGCGTCCTCGCCGCGACGGGGAGCTCGGCGAGCGACCCCGTGAAGCTCTGGGGCTACCTGATCACCGCCCTGTTCATCCTGCCCGTCGCCGCCGTGTGGGCGTTCGCCGAACGCTCCCGCTGGAGCTCGGTCGTGCTCGCGGTCGCCGCGATCACCGTCGCGTTCCTCGAGTGGCGGCTGTGGCAGATCTGGACCGCCTGAGGAGAGATGGCGTGACCCACCCCGAGAACCCCGAGACCGCACCCGACCCGGCGACGCGTGTGCCGCCGTCGGGCGGCCCCGACGTCCCCGACGTCCCCGACGTCCCCGACGTCCCCGACGCGCAGGGTGCCCACGACGCGCCCCGCAGGACGGGCAGCGGTTTCGGCCGCGTCCTGGTCCTCGTCTACGGGATCTTCGCGATCTCCGCGACCGCGCGCGCCTCGATCCAGCTCCTGCGCGACTGGCACGAGGCCCCCGTCGCCTACGGGCTCTCGGCGCTCGCGGCCGTGGTCTACATCGTCGCGACGATCGCGCTGGCCCGCGGGTCGGCGACGTCACGGACCGTCGCCTGGACCGCCGTCACGGTCGAGCTCGTGGGAGTGCTCGCCGTGGGCGCCTGGTCGCTGCTGGATCCCGCGGCGTTCCCCAAGCCCACGGTGTGGTCCGACTTCGGGATCGGCTACGGGTTCGTGCCGCTGGTCCTGCCGGTCGTGGGCCTCACCTGGCTGTGGCGCACGCGCCCGCCCCAGACCTCCACCACCGAACCGAAGGATCGCGCATGAGCCGGCTCTACTCCCTCCTCTTCAACGGCGTCTTCAAGCACATGGACCCCGAGAAGGCGCACGAGGTGGTGTTCCCGCTCATCTCCCTCGCTGGTCGCACGCCCGTCGTGGGTGACGTGATCCAGGGGGCCGCGGCCCCGTACCTGGGCCGCGGCGCGAACGGCCCGGGCAGCGTCCAGGCGCTCGGCCGCTCGTTCCCGGCGCCGTTCGGGCTCGCGGGCGGTTTCGACAAGAACGCCAAGGCGATCCGCGGGCTCACGATGCTGGGCTTCGCGTTCATCGAGATCGGCACCGTGACCGCGCACGCCCAGCCCGGCAACGAGAAGCCGCGGATGTGGCGCGAGCTGTCGATGCGCGGCATCCGCAACCGCATGGGCTTCAACAACGAGGGGGCGGCCGCCGCGGCACAGCGCCTCGAGGCCTTGCGCCGGTCGGCGTCGGGTCGCGCGATCATGATCGGCGCGAACATCGGCAAGACCAAGGTCACCCCGGCCGAGGACGCCGCGGGCGACTACGCGACGAGCGCCGCGCTCCTCGCGCCGCACGCCGACTACCTCGTCGTCAACGTGTCCTCGCCCAACACCCCGGGCCTGCGCGACCTGCAGTCGACCGAGGCCCTGCGCCCCATCCTCCAGGCGGTCCGCGAGGCCGCCGACGACGCCACGCGCACGTCCGGCGTCCGGCGCATCCCGCTGCTCGTCAAGATCGCGCCGGACCTCGCGGACGAGGACGTCGACGCGGTCGCCGACCTCGCGCTCGAGCTCGGCCTCGACGGCGTCATCGCGGTCAACACGACGATCGGGCACGACCTGGGCCCCGGCGGGCTCTCGGGTCCGCCGCTGCTCGCCCGGGGGCTCGACGTCGTCGCTCGCCTCCGCGGCCGCCTCGGCCCCGACGTCACGATCGTCGGCGTGGGCGGCATCTCGACCGCCGACGACGCGCGCGCCTACCTGGCGGCCGGAGCCGACCTCGTGCAGGGTTACACCGGCATGATCTACAACGGTCCGTTCTGGGCCGCGAGCATCAACCGGTCCCTGGTGCGTGACACGGCCCGGGGGACCCGAGGCGGAGGCGCACGATGATCCGACCCCAGTGGGTGTGGGAGCTCGACGACGCGGACGGGCGCCCGCTCACGACGCCCGTGAGCCCGGCGTTCACCAACCAGTTCGACGCCGAGCAGTGGCTCGGCGAGACGTGGCGCGAGCTCGCCGCGCAGGGGGCGGTCGCGGCGCGGCTGCTCAACGACGGTGCGCAGGCCACGGCGACCGTGGAGCTGCGCACGGCGTAGGGCTGGGCCGTGCAGTGGGTCGTCGTGGTCGGTGCGCCGTCGTCCTTGCCGGACGACGGCGCACCGAGTGTGCAGTTCGGGCTGTCGATCGAGCCTGGAGACGACCCGAACTGCACACTCGACGGTGCGTGGCGCCGACGAGCATGCGGTCGGCACCGAGGGGCCGCCGAGGGCCGCTAGCCCGCCACGTGCTCCCAGGCCGCCACCAGGCGGGGCACAGCGCGCCGGATCGCCTCGGCGTCGGGTGCGAAGGTGAGCCGGACGCGGGAGGTCGCTGCGCCGTCGGGCGTGAGGGACGGGCCCGGGTTGATCACGAGGCCCCGCACCGCCGCAGCCGCCGCCAGGGCGTGCGCGAGCGGGCGCCCCAGGTCGACCCACAGCGAGAGCCCGCCCGCGGGCGCGGTGACGTGCCACGACGGGATCGCGGCCGTGACCGCCGAGCGCAGGAGGTCGCGCTGCGAGCGCAGCAGGGGCAGGCGTTCGGCGAGGACCTCGTTGCGCCGGGCGAGCAGCTCGACGACCGCGAGCTGCTCGAGGACCGACGTCGCGATGTCGGCCGCGCCGCGCACGCGCGCGAGGTGCGCGACGACGTCGGGGTGCGCGCGGACCCATCCGACGCGCAGCCCGCCCCAGAACGTCTTGGAGGCCGACCCCACGGTGAGCAGGTGGCTCGTCGCGGACCCGTCGCCCGCGAGCGGCTCGGGCGCGGGGCCGTCGAGCGCGATGTCGGTGAGGGTCTCGTCACCGATCACCGTGACCCGGTGCCGCAGCGCGATCCGCCGGACCTCGGCGCGCTCGTCGGGCGAGAGGCTGTAGCCCGTCGGGTTGTGGAAGTCGGGGACGAGGTACGCGAGGCGGGGTGTCGCGGCGCGGATCGTCGACTCGAACAGTGCGACGTCGAACCCCGGACCGTCGCCCGGCAGGCCCGCGCCCACGGGGAAGCCGACGACGCGCGCCCCGCGCGCGACCATCGCCTCGATGCCGTGCGCGTACGTGGGCGACTGGACCACGACCCGGTCGCGCGGCCCCAGGAGAGACTGGGCGACCGTCGAGATCGCGTGCTGCGCGCCCGTGGTCACGAGGACCTGGTCCGGGGTCGTGGGCGTGCCGCGCTCGGTGAGCCGCTGCGCGACGGCCTCGCGCAGGGGTTCGAGGCCGAGCGGCTCGTACCCGCGCCCCGACAGGTAGCCGGGGAGGGCCTCGAGCGCGCGACCGTAGGCCGCGTGCAGCTGGGGTGGGGCGGCAGGGGCGGCCTGCCCCAGGTCGACGAGGTCCTCGGGCGGCTCGACGCCCACCGGCACGGGCGCGTCACCGCCGCACCACCGCGGCTGGGCACGGCGGGTGGGTCGGGGCAGGACCGCGACCGTCCCGACGCCCGTGCGGCTCGTGACGAACCCGCGCTCGCGCAGGGCCGCGTACGCCGCGGCCGTGGTGGTCCGGGAGACGCCGAGCGCCGCGGCGAGGTCGCGCTCGCTCGGCAGCCGGGTGTGCGGGGCGACCGTGCCCGACAGGACCGCGCCGCGGACGGCGTCGGCAAGCGCGGCGTACGCGGGCCCACCGGACTGCCAACCGGCGACGAGCGCGGCCAGGGCGGGGGCGGACAGGCGCCGGTGCACGGGGGGATGGGCCGGGGCGACGGCCCCGGGGGCGGTGGCGAGCGAGGTGGCCATGAGGCCACTCTCCCCGAATTGGCTATGGATCACCAGTCCACTGCGGGTGCACAGTAGGGGAGTGTCGACGAACTTCAGCCCCCTGCGCCGGACCGTCCAGCTCACGCTCGGACTGTTCGGCTTCTCCCTGACCATGGCCATGCTCATCCATTCCGGCATGGGCGCCATGCCGTGGGACGTCTTCCACCAGGGCGTGGCCCTGCGGTCCGGGCTCGCGCTCGGCGTCGTGGTCGTCGCGTCGAGCGTCGTGGTCATGCTGCTGTGGATCCCGCTGCGCCAGCGCCCCGGCCTCGGCACCATCGCCAACATCGTCGTGATCGGCGCGACCCTCGACCCGTTCCTGCTGCTGCTCGAGCGCGTCGACCCCGACCCCTCCATGGCCGGACGCGTGGCGCTCGCAGTCGCGGGCGTGGCCCTCAACGGCGTCGCGACCGCGGCCTACCTCGGGGCGCGCCTGGGCCCGGGCCCGCGCGACGGTCTCATGACAGGTCTCGTCGCCCGCACGGGGTGGCCAGTGCGCCGGGTCAAGACCGCGATCGAGGTCCTCGTGGTCGCGATCGGCTTCGCGCTCGGCGGGACGCTCGGTTGGGCGACGGTCCTGTACGCGTTGGGCGTGGGGCCTGTGGTCCAGGTCGCGGCACGGTGGCTCGCGCCGCACCTGCGTCCGGCGGTCGTGCCGTTCTCGTCCTCGCCCGACGGCGCCGCGCACCTCCCGGGGCACCTCGCCCCGGGCGAGGGTTCCGGGGAGGCGGGTGGTGCGCCCCGTGCGGGCGGCCGGGGAGAGGTCCCGGGCGAGCCCGAGCCGAACGCGGCGTAGGGCCGGGTCCCGCTCGGCCGGTCGCGTCCGTCGCCGCGGGGTGACTCCCCGGCGGCGCCGGGGGGGGGGCCCGGCCGGGGGCGCCCCCGGGGGGCCCGGGGGGCGCCCCGCCGTCGGGCGGACAGGGGAGCCGGCCGCCGTGAGGGCGTCCGGCGGACGTCCGGCGGACGTCCGAGGGACGACCGGGGGGTGACAGCCGGACGTCCCGTCCGGACTAGTGCTGGTGCGCCGCCTCCGCATGATGGTCGTGGTCGTGGTCGTGGGTGTCCTCGGCGTCCCGGTCCGCGCGGACGTTGACCTTCCCGGCGGTCCAGTACCCGACGACCTGGTGCCGGTCGCGGGCCATGCCCCACGCGGACCGGAGCGTGCGGCGGATGTCACGGCTCGCGGCGCTCTCGCACGCGACCCACGCGTAGCCCGGGGTCTCCAGGACGGGCAGGGCGCGCACCGCCTCGACGAGCGCCGCGCCCGGGCGCGCACCCTCCGGGGTCACGAGCCACGTGTACGTCACGTCTCCGCGGGTCTCGAGCTCCTGGCGGTCCTCGGGCGTCGGCACCTCCACGATCGCGTGCGCGACGCCGCCCGGCGGGAGCTCCTCGACGATGCGCCCGAGCCCGGGCAGACCGGTCGGGTCGGCGACGAGCAGACGCCACTCGGCGTCGGCCGGTGCGTCGTAGTAGCTGCGGGACTCACCTCCTGCGAACACGCCGAGGACGTGGCCCGGCTCGGCGCGCTCGGCCCAGTCGGACGCGAGGCCGCCCGGGTGCACGGCGAGGTCGACCACGATCGTGCGGCCCTCGTCGTGCACCCGGCGGGCCGTGTAGTGGCGCCACGGCGGCTCGGTGCCCTCGACGGGCACGACCCCGTAGTCGTCCTGGTTGAAGAACTCGATCTCCGCGACGGTCTGACCGGGGGACGGGAAGGCGAGGTCGATGCGCTCGTCGCCCTGACCGTCGGTCGTCCACCTCCAGTCACCGACGACCTCGAGGTGGACACGGACCATGTGCGGCGTGATGCGCGTCGCCGTGACGACGCGGGCCGGGAAGCAGGGGGAAGCCATCCGGCCACGGTAGGCCGGGACAGGGTGGCCTGTGGGGACAGGGTGTACCGCGAACCGGCCAACGCAGGACGTGGGCGGCCCCCCCCGCCCCCCGGGGGGCCCCCCGGGGCGGCCGGCGGGCGCCCGCCCCCCCCCCCCGCGGGGGGGCGCCCCGGGCCACCGCGCCCCGCGCCCCGGGG